>NZ_JBMKHS010000008.1:0-164155 GCF_049238105.1 Enterobacter cloacae complex sp. IR5418
AAACACAACCCGCTACGGGGGAGACTTACCCGAAATCTGATTTATTCAACAAAGCCAGTTAAAACCTGCCGTGGTGATCGCCAGTGGTTCAGTTGTACCCGTGGTCGCAAAGGCTGAAGTAGAGAATGCGTCGCTACGTGGAATGACAGATTTTTCCCACTTATCAGTACCCCAGTTGTCATTCATGAGAATAGCATCAACGGTTGCACCGTTTGCGGTAACATCCTTCATCCACAGGCCATAGTTACCAATTTTAACGCAGCCAGCAGTTTTGCCTACACCATAGGTGTAATACGAGTCAGAAATATCGGCATTACCATTGATGTCAACCGGCAGCAGAGCATTGCTGTCAGTACGGTCATCCATAATTTTAAAGCCAACTTTCGTTGCCGCTGTACAGGTAATAGTTACAGGAACTTCTTTTTGACCCAGTACATTGTTGGCTGTAGCAGATAAACCACCGAGATTAATTCTGCCATAGTCAATCACACCGCCATTTCCGATTTCTGGTGTGCAAGCTGAGTTAGTTAAAGTCCCTTTAACTTTAAGTACAGCGGTTTCAGCTGCGAAAGCGGAAGTGGTGCACAACGCGATTACTGTTGCAAGAATAGCCTTTTTCATCCTTGATCCTTGAAAAATGTAGTTAAATGTAAAGAAAAAATGATTCATAACAAATGAACGGTTAGGTGTTTTAAATGACCTCTTCCGTTCGGCTGCCATAATAGCGACTTCGCGATTTAAAAAAATTTATAAAAAATGAAAGACCATTTAAGAAAAAATCAGCTTTTAATTTTTACTGAATTATTTTATCGATGTTATTTGCGTGCTCAATAAACCTCAACAGGTCACGCAAGCGGGCGTGGGAGTATACTACGGGAACGTACACCAGGGATGCGCAGGGAAAGGTGTTATGTAACTTATTGAATTGCAAGAAGTGAGTTTGTTTTTTGTTAGCATGGTAACCTCGGCGTCCTCGTAAACAAATATACCGGCCTTATAAACAGGTCGTTTGCCATTACGTTTGAGATATGCAAAATTTTAATGAATTTTTTAGCGAAGCTGGTTATGTTGGCGCAATCCGTAACAGTCATCAGGAAATTACATGCGTACAAAATATACAGGTTTGCAAATCAGCATTCACTGGCTGGTCTTTTTTTTAGTCATTGTGGCCTATTGCGCCATGGAGTTCAGAGGGTGGTTCCCGCGAACCGATCGCCCGCTGATTAATATGATCCACGTTTCCTGCGGGATTAGCATTCTGGTGCTGATGGTGGCGCGCCTGCTAATTCGCCTCAAATTCCCGGCACCGCCCATTCAGCCGAAACCAAAAGCGATGATCACCGGGCTGTCTCATCTGGGGCATCTGGTGATCTACCTGCTGTTCATTGCGCTGCCGCTGATCGGCATAGTGATGATGTATAACCGTGGCAATGACTGGTTTGCCTTTGGCCTGACTATGCCGCATGCGGCGGAGGGGAACTTTGACCTGGTGGACAACCTGAAAGCGTGGCACGTGACGCTGGCGAATCTGGGCTATTTCGTGATTGGTTTGCACGCCTTTGCCGCGCTGATGCATCACTATTTCTGGAAAGACAATACGCTGTTGCGAATGATGCCGAAAAAGCGTCAGTAACCGAAAATGCCCTGCAAACCCGCAGGGCATTTTTTTTCGCTGCTTATTGCAGTTGCGCGCGCTCCTGCGCCGTTAAATCCAGTGTCTGGGTTGAACCCGTTTCCGAAGATTTAACCGCCGCTTCCAGTACCGCCATCACCGCCAGAGCCTCCACGGGAGGGACCGGGTTATCGATTTTGCCGGTCAGGGCATCGCGCACATGTATATAGTACTGACGCTGGTCACCTTTTGGCGCAGGGATAGCGCTGGCTTCACCCTGGGCATTAAACAGCACCATCGCGTCGCTGTCTTCACCCCAGCTTGCGCTGCCCGGTATGACGCCCGCCAGCAGCTGGGCTTCCTGCTGATCGATGCGCGCTTTCACCACGCTGGCTTTATCGCCGTGAACGGTGAAGCGGGAAACGCCGCCCGCCACCAGCATGCTGCAATGGAGGACCACTTTATGTTCAGGATAATTCAGTACCACGTGCGCCCAGTCGTTAATCTCCGCGCCGTCACGCAGGGTGGCGATGTTGCCCTGTACCGACTGCGGCAGACCAAACAGCTGTAGCGTCTGGTCAATCATGTGCGGGCCTAAGTCGAACCACAGGCCGCTGCCGGGAACGTTTTGCTCTCTCCAGCGCACGCGAACGTCCGGGCGGAAACGATCGATATGTGACTCAAAATGTTTCACCTTGCCGATGCTGCCTTGCTCAATGACCTGCTTAATGCCGAGAAAATCGCTGTCCCAGCGGCGGTTATGGAAGACAGAGAGCAGCCGCTGTTTTTCCTGCGCAAGCGCAATCAGATCCCGCGCTTCCTGCATATCCAGCGTAAACGGTTTATCCACCACCACGTGCTTGCCGGCGTTCAGGGCCATCGTGGCCAGCGGGGCATGGGTCGCGTTAGGGGAGGCGATAACCACCATGTCGATATCCGGGTGCAGAATAGCCTCTTCTGGCGTGGCGACAACAAGCACGTCCGGCAGATCGCGTTTGACCTTCTCTTCATCCCGGGATGAGACCACCGCCAGCTTCAGGCCGTCGACGGACTGGATCAGCGGGGCATGGAACGTTTTACCTACAAAACCATACCCGATCAGCGCAATATTGATTGTCTTCACTTTATTCATGACCTTCTCCACGTTAATGCGCGCAAACGGTAACCTGCAAGGCGCTATGGTCCCCAAGCTCTGCCCAGGGACGATCTAAAAACAGTTGATGGATCTGCGATAACCCCGACACCAGATACGGTTCGCACTGGTTGAGTTTCAGATGGTCGGCGACTATCCAGTGTGTCTGGCTTGCGGCCAGCATGGCTCGCTTCACCTCGGCATCCGCCTCCTGACTGGCGCTTAATCCGAGTTCGGCATGGATGGCGCAGGCGCCAAGAATGGCAATATCCGCCCGGTAGCGAGAGAGCAGGGAAAGGGTGGCACTTCCTGCAAACAGGCGCTGTTTCTGATCCCATCTGCCGCCGAGCAGGATCAGGTCAATATCGTCCCTGTCGCTAACCTGTTGGGCGATATCAAGAGAAGGGGTGATGAGGGTCAGCGGCCCCTGAAGGAAAGAGGCCACGGCCAGAAGCGTGCTCCCGGCGTCAAGAAAAAGCGTTGAACCGGCAGGAACGCACTGCGCAACCTGTTTACCCAGCCGCTGCTTAATTTCAGGCAGCAAGGTATTCCTGCTGGCACGGGTCATCGTCGAGAGATTGAGCGCGATGGCGCCGCCATGGTTTTTCTGCGCCAGCCCCTGTTTTTCCAGGTCGGTCAGATCGCGGCGGATGGTGTCTGCCGAAACCTGCAATTTGTCTGCCAGCTCAGTGATGCTCGCCTGGCCTTGTTCAGTAATAATATCAAGCACATATTTTTGTCTGGCGGTTTTATGCATGAGAGACAGATCCTGCAAAATGTTGCAATATATCGCAGTTTACAGCATTTTGCAGGAAAGGGAATCGGGGCCGCGGCGGAATGTTCACTAAAACAGTTCAAAAGGGTGACTTTTGGAAATCTATACAGACATACAGCGACATAACGGGAAGGGAATGCGTTGCGGAAGGCGTCGATAGCAAAGAAAAATTTGAAAAGCTTGTCGCGTTAGGGGTTAAACGCTTCCAGGGATATTATCTTTCCCGGGCGGTTAAAGAGGAAGAACTGGATCGGATGGTAAGGTTATTCAGTTAATGGCTTCACTGTGCTGGTGATACGTTAGCGTAAACTAAACGACCACCAGCGAAAAGCAGTGACTCACCGTTGAAATAATGTTTTCTCAGATATCATCGCGCGTAAAGCCGACCACAATTTCAAGCGTGTTACGAATGACATCGCAGGCTTCAGGCTCATCGGTAATTTCTAGGGCATGAATCAGTTGCAGAATAATCTCTTTATTTGAGAGATTGTCCCCTGTCAGCATAATACAGCGTATAGCCGAGCCTAACACTTCAACCTCACCAGTGAGATGCTTGCCGGCATTAAGAAAATGTTCCGCCAGTCCTTTATCGTGCAGTGCTTCAAAATTATAGGTCTGCTGCATAATCGCTTTACTCATGGTGGTCACCGTTTAGATTAAAATTAGTGTTTCTTGTCTGGGGCCAGAACCGTTTTTTTCGTGAGGAGCGCGCGCATGCGACCAATATCATAATCGCCCATGACGCTTACACGATCTTGCGATACGCCGGTAACACGTTGGCGTACTTCATCTTCTGCGGCAATCAATGCATTTTTACGTTCATCATTTGATTCAACGTTAGCCATCGCCCGCAGGCGATTGGCAAGAGACGCAAAGGTAATAGGTCCGTTCTCTTTCAGTATGGATAATACGGCCTCACCGATAAGGTCATCCTTAAGTCGTTCAAATTTAGTTCTATGCATAGCTTCAATCTCACTCTGCTACACGCAGCAGGCTGTAGCATGGGGTTAGTCATCGCATCCAGGAGTTCTATTCTCACTCAGCATGACTAACTTAGTAAGTAAAAAAACAGTGTTCAGGTTAACGCTCGAAGAAGAGGGCTATCAGGCCGTTGTAGTGCGCTTTCTCTGCGTCAGACGTTGATTCTTCAATTCTGCGCAGCAGCTTTGTACAAATTGTCATTCTGCTCAGTTGTACATTTTCTTTGATGATCTCACTGACAATGGCACCCAGGGTTTCCTGCTGTATTGGAACGTTATCCTTGTTGAAATACAAGGTGATAGCGCTTTCTGCTGTAGAGGGAGCATGGTTGCGACGCATAATTTTCCACCGTTAACAAACAATTTTGTAACATCACTGGCATCGAATTTATACTATCTGGTCAAATCTGTACATCTAAATTGTACAAGTTTTTCGTGCGGATCGGCATTTTGCCAGAAGAACTATCAAAATTAGGGGGGAGAGAGGAAGGAAATGGGGGGAAAGAAAAGGCCCCGAAGGGCCTGAAATTATTTACGTCCCAGCAGAAGTCCCAGAACGATACCTACCGCACCGGCTGCGATTAAGCCCGTTAACGGGTTATTTCTGACGGCTTCAGTGACATCCGAGACGGCATCACTGGCCTGGGCAGCATATTTTTTTGCCGCACCTTTGACCTGGTGTTTAGGGGAATCAACGAATTCGCCAAACTGCTGCTGTGCAGAGCCGGATAATTCATCAAGTTTGTTTTTGGCTTTATCGCCAGCGTATTGTGCATTTTTATCAGTGTCGAAATCAGACATTCCAGCCTCCTTTTGTTGATAGTCTAAGGATAGACGCTGATGGCAGGCGTGAGAGAGAATTCGCTGAAATCGACGCCTGATTGCCCTTTTTTAGGATATGTCTTTGTTATATGACCGCCCTGACGTCCTGAGGATGTCGTCGATAAATATTTCCGGCGCCGTCTCTCTCTACGCAGCGCGAAGAGAATATTTCTGTCGTGCGTGAGCGGGAAAGGTAACGTAATAGCCGAGGGATGCGGCCAGGCACAGCATATAGCCGAACGATTCCGAACCTTCCTCAACGGCGTTTTTCACGACACGAATATAGTCATGCTCAAGGATGGCGTGCCACAGTACCTGCATGCCAAAGAGGCGGGAGAAGACCAGCACAGCCAGCAGGCCGCTCAACAGTATGCCGTACCAGGGAGATTGCGTATATTTTGCCAGCTGTTCCAGGGTAGCGCGAAAATGCATAACGGGGCGAATTAACGCCAGCAGCGCGGTTATCAGCGCGAACCATACCCAACTTCCATGAGAAATGAGATCAAAAAGCGCATCCAGTTCCCGAATTAACATCGTCAGGAAAAAGCCGCCCACCAGAATATTACAGTAACGCATAGATTCGTCCATTTTCGCCAGACGAAAATGGAGAAAGACGATAGTCGCTAATACCGTTTCCTGCATAATTTCGGTCAGTGATAATTCCGGAATATCATGGCCGACAAACCGCATATCAACCCAAAGACAAAGTATAATAAGTGCGCAAGCGGCCGCCGCGCCAACGAAGAATAAAAAGCTCTTTAGTACAATCATTAACACCACCATTTTGTTTGTAGCGAGTATGTTAGGTGACGAGAATGTTATTTCTGTTCACATCGTGCCATATAAGTGCGGATTTTTAACATTACGAGCTAAATAGATTTCGCAGCGGCAGAAGTGAACCGTATATATCATTTGCACTGTTCAGGCTGTTTGCTCATTTCAGCGTTTTTTTTCTTGTGGTTTACAGAGCAATAACATACGAGGTACCATACCCCCCTATAGTATCAGGAGGGCGTATGCCGCATTCACCCGAAGATAAAAAACGTATTCTGACCCGCGTCCGCCGCATTCGGGGCCAGGTTGATGCCCTTGAACGCGCCCTGGAGTCGGGCGATCCCTGTCTCGCCATTTTGCAGCAAATTGCCGCCGTACGCGGCGCTGCCAATGGCCTGATGGGGGAAATGGTCGAAATTCACCTCAAAGATGAGCTGGTGACGGGGGAGACGACCCCGGATCAGCGGGCTGTGCGGATGGCAGAAGTCGGCCATTTGCTGCGCTCTTATCTAAAATAAACCCACACACCTCACAACAAGGGAAAGACATCATGAAATCTCGCGCAGCTGTCGCGTTCGGCCCAGGCCAGCCGCTGAAAATCGTTGAAATTGATGTTGCTCCGCCGAAGAAAGGCGAAGTGCTGATCAAAATTACCCACACCGGCGTTTGCCATACCGATGCGTTTACCCTGTCCGGTGACGATCCGGAAGGCGTATTCCCGGCGGTGCTTGGCCACGAAGGGGGCGGTGTGGTGGTGGAAGTGGGTGAAGGCGTCACCAGCCTGAAGCCCGGCGACCATGTGATCCCGCTGTACACCGCAGAATGCGGCGAGTGTAAGTTCTGCAAATCCGGCAAAACCAACCTCTGTCAGGCCGTGCGCGCCACGCAGGGCAAAGGACTTATGCCGGACGGCACCACCCGTTTCTCCTATAACGGCGAGCCTATTTATCACTACATGGGGACCAGCACCTTCAGCGAATACACGGTGTGTGCCGAGATCTCACTGGCGAAAGTGAATCCGCAGGCCCCGCTGGATAAAGTCTGTCTGCTCGGCTGCGGTGTCACCACTGGTATCGGTGCGGTGCATAACACGGCGAAAGTGAAAGAGGGTGACACCGTGGCGGTGTTCGGCCTGGGCGGGATCGGTCTGGCGGTCATCCAGGGCGCGGTACAGGCGAAAGCTGGACGTATCATTGCTGTGGATACCAACCCGGAAAAATTTAAGCTCGCAGGCGAGATGGGCGCGACAGATTTCATCAACCCGAAAGACTACGACAAGCCAGTTCAGGAGGTGATCGTTGAGCTGACCGACGGCGGCGTGGACTTCAGCTTCGAATGTATCGGCAACGTCAACGTGATGCGTTCAGCGCTGGAGTGCTGCCATAAGGGCTGGGGCGAGAGCATCATTATCGGCGTGGCTGGCGCGGGTCAGGAGATCAAAACTCGTCCCTTCCAGCTGGTGACAGGCCGCGTATGGCGCGGGTCGGCATTTGGCGGCGTGAAAGGCCGTACTCAACTGCCGGGCATGGTTGAAGATGCGATGGTTGGTAAAATTCAGCTCGACCCGTTCATCACCCACCGCCTGCCGCTGGATCAGATCAACGAAGCCTTCGATCTGATGCACGAAGGAAAATCCATTCGTACCGTTATCCATTTCGGCGACAACTGATTATTCTGCCAGCGGTTTTTACCGCTGGCATTTCTTCCCTGATCTTCTCTAAAGTGTGACCTGTCTGACGCTTTTAGGCGTAATCAAATTCTCCGCCGTGCCGATGACTCTTTTACAGGCGTGTTTTTACGCATCTTACCTATAAGAGAGTCGACGGTCATGGACAACACAACATCGATGCAGGCGCAGCATAAGCTGAGCTTCTTGCATCACATCCGGCTGGTTCCGCTGTTTTCCTCCATTCTCGGTGGCATTATCCTCCTGTTTGCATTGAGCTCGGGTCTGGCAGGCTATTTCCTGCTCCAGGCCGATATCGATCAGCAGGATGTCACAGCGGAAATCCAGGTGCGCACCGGTCTGTCAAACAGTTCCAACCATTTGCGCACTGCCCGTATCAACATGATCCACGCGGGGGCCGCGAGCCGTATTGCCGAGATGGAGGCGATGAAGCAAAACATCGCTGAAGCCGAAACCCGCCTCAAACAGTCGCAGGATGGGTTTGCTTCCTATATGAAGCGCACCGTTCGCACCCCGGCTGATGAAGCGCTGGATGGCGATCTGAAAGCCCGCTATGACGCCTACATCGCCGGTATGCAGCCGATGCTGAAATATGCCAAAAACGGCATGTTTGAAGCCATTATCAACCACGAAAATGAGACCGCGCGTCCGCTGGACGATGCCTATAACGCGGTGTTGCTGAAGGCGATAAAAATCCGTACCGAACGCGCCAATGCGCTAACGGCGCAGGCGCATACCCGTACCCGGCTGGGGCTGATGTTTATGTTCGGCGCGTTTGGTCTCGCCCTGGCGCTGGCGGTGATCACCTTTGTGGTACTTCGCCGCACGGTGATTAACCCGCTCCAGCGCGCCGCGACGCGTATCGAAAATATCGCAAAAGGCGATCTGACCATGCCGGACGAACCGACCGGGCGCAGCGAAATTGGCCGCCTGACGCGCGACCTGCAAACCATGCAGCACGCGCTGGTGACAACCGTGGGCACCGTGCGGCAGGGGGCGGAGGAGATCTACCGTGGCACCAGCGAAATCTCCGCGGGTAACACCGATCTCTCTTCCCGTACCGAGCAGCAGGCGGCGGCTATCGAACAGACGGCGGCCAGCATGGAACAGCTCACCGCCACGGTGAAGCAGAACGCCGATAACGCGCATCATGCGAGTAAACTCGCTGAAGATGCCTCCGGTAAGGCCAGCCGCGGGGGTCAGATGGTCTCTGGCGTGGTGAAAACCATGGGTAATATTTCCACCAGTTCGAAGAAGATCTCTGAGATTACTGCCGTGATTAACAGCATCGCGTTCCAGACCAATATTCTGGCGCTTAACGCGGCGGTCGAGGCGGCACGAGCGGGGGAACAAGGACGCGGCTTTGCGGTCGTGGCGAGCGAAGTCCGCACCCTGGCAAGCCGCAGCGCGAACGCGGCGAAAGAGATTGAAAGCCTGATTAATGAATCGGTGTCGCTTATCGATCAGGGCTCCGGGGAAGTGGTTGCCGCGGGTAATACCATGAATGAGATCGTCGAGGCGGTTAAACGCGTCACCGATATCATGCTGGAAATTGCGGCAGCGTCCGATGAGCAGAGCCGCGGCATTGTTCAGGTGAGCCAGGCGATCTCCGAGATGGATAAGGTGACGCAGCAGAACGCCTCGCTGGTGGAAGAAGCTTCTGCGGCGGCGGCCTCGCTGGAAGAGCAGGGGGCACGTCTGACGGAAGCCGTTGGCGCGTTTCGTCTCAACGGAGCACGCGCAGGAAGGGCGGCCACCGCTGCACCCGCCGCGAAGCCCGCGCCTTTAACCCCGGCGGCGGCCGTGTCAGGTGATAACTGGGAAACGTTCTGAGTAAGACAGACCCGCCCTCGCGGCGGGTTGTACGTTTATCTTCAGAGAGGCATTGATTTACGAATGGCGCTTAACAACGTTTGGGCGCCTTCCGAAAGTGAGGCATCTACGCGCGTCAGGATCCCAATGGGTTCTCCCGCCCCGGGCGATGTTACCGGCAGCGCCGTAAGCACGCCGCGTCGCAGATCGTCCTTCACCGCGCCGGACGGCACAAACCACACGTAGTCATAGTCCACGGTAAGCTGGCGAGAAAGCGACGCCGAAAGCGTTTCAATACACCCTGACGGCAGCGTGCAGCCCTGCATTTGCAGTAAAGCTTCCGCATTCTGACGCGGCACGGTTCCTTTCGGTGAAACGACAACCGGCCACTCCATCACGCGGCTCAGGGTCACGGTATCCTGCAACAGGGGATGATTCGGACGCACGACCAGCTTCAGGGATTCCAGGAACAACAGCTCGTAATTAAGGCCGCTCATCAGTTCCGGATCGGACATTCTACCAATGCCCAGATCCAGCTCGCCTGACTTCAGGCCCGCCAGCAGCATGGTGTTATTCATGGTCGCGACCTGAAGCGTGGCGTGCTGTTGCTGGCGGTGGAACTGGCCGATCGCCGCAGGCAATATGCCCAGCGCCGCCGTCGGCAGCGCGCCCACGCGTACGATGTCGCTGGCCGGCTCCTCTTTACGGTTGAGCGCCTGACCGGCGGTGTTGAGTGCATCGAGAACTTTCACGGCATGCGTCAGGAACTGTTCGCCCACGAGCGTAAGCTGAGCGCCCAGACGACCGCGATCGAACAGGCGGGTTCCGGTAAGCTGTTCCAGTTCGTTTAGCGTTTTGGAGAGTGCAGGCTGACTGAGGTTAAGGGTTTCAGCCGCTCGCCCCAGCGTTCCCTGTTGAGCGACGGCCACAAAAGTATGTAAATGGCGCAAGCGTATGCGCTGACTGAACAGACCATTTTTTTCCATAGACGATGTTAAAAACAGAGCGACGCGGGTGACAAGTTAAGATGTTTGAATTTGATAACCTGATAGCAAAATATTTTTAACATCTGATCTATTTGAGTTACAACCGTTTTTCGAAAACGCCCACGCTTTGACCACTCGTCTGCCTGGATCACAATTCGTAAATTCTTCCCAACGAAAGGAATGGGCTTCTCTACACTCCAGGTAGTATTCACTGGAGGCATGACATCATGGCGAACACCATCACGGCTGATGATATTCGGGAACACTTTTCGCAGGCTATGTCGGCGATGTACCAGCAGGAAGTTCCGCAGTACGGCACCTTGCTGGAACTGGTGGCGGACGTTAACCTGGCGGTTCTGGAAAATAACCCCCTTTTACATGAACAACTGGCAAACGCAGACGAACTGGCGCGCCTGAACGTTGAGCGTCACGGTGCGATCCGCGTCGGCACCGCGCAGGAGCTTTCCACCCTGCGCCGGATCTTCGCCATTATGGGCATGTACCCGGTCAGCTATTACGATCTCTCCCAGGCGGGCGTGCCCGTCCACTCGACGGCGTTTCGTCCGACTGACGATGCGGCGCTGTGCCGTAATCCGTTTCGCATTTTTACTTCGCTGCTGCGCCTGGAGCTGATTGAAAACGTTGCGCTGCGCGAAAGGGCGGCGGAGATCCTCTCCCGGCGCAACATCTTTACGCCGCGCTGTCTGGAACTGATTGACCTGCATGATGCGCAGGGACACTTTACCGGGGCGCAGGCGCGTGAATTTGTGCTGGAGGCGTTAGAAACCTTCCGCTGGCATCGTCATGCGACGGTGGATCAGGAAACCTATCTGGCCCTGAGCAACGAACATCGCCTGATTGCCGACGTGGTCTGTTTCCCGGGGTGCCATATCAACCATCTCACGCCGCGCACGCTGGATATCGACCGGGTGCAGGAGCTGATGCCGAAGTACGGTATTGAACCGAAAATTCTGATTGAAGGCCCGCCGCGCCGCGAGGTGCCGATCCTCCTGCGCCAGACCAGCTTTAAGGCGCTGGAAGAGCCGGTGCTTTTCGCGGGAGAACACAAGGGCACCCATACCGCGCGTTTCGGTGAGATTGAGCAGCGCGGCGTGGCCCTTACGCCGAAAGGACGCGAGCTGTACGACAGCCTGTTAAATCAGGCCGGGACCGGCAAAGACAACCTGACCCACCAGCTTCACCTGCGCGAGATCTTCAGCGCCTTCCCGGACAGTGAAATGTTCCTGCGCCGTCAGGGGCTGGCCTATTTCCGCTACCGTCTGACCCCGACGGGGGAGGCGCATCGCCACGCGTTTCGTCCCGGCGACGATCCGCAGCCGCTGATCGAACGCGGCTGGGTTGTGGCCCAGCCGATCACCTACGAGGATTTTCTGCCCGTCAGCGCGGCGGGGATCTTCCAGTCGAATCTCGGCAATGAAACGCAGGCGCGCAGCCACGGCAATGCCAGCCGCAATGCGTTTGAAGCCGCGCTCGGTTGCGCGGTACACGATGAGTTTTCGCTGTACGAGGAGGCGGAGGTGCGCAGCAAACAGCGTTGCGGTTTGCTCTGAAACCGTTACTCTGCAAGGGTGTGATGGAAAAAGAAGGTTGGTATGGAAAATCCCTCCGCCCCTGTGGTTGAAACGCGCCAGGGCGCACTGATTGGTTTTACTGAAGACAATACCCACGTGTGGTGCGGCATTCCCTATGCGGCACCGCCCGTAGGCCCGTGGCGCTGGCGCTCCCCGCGTCCCCCCGCGCGCTGGGATGGCGTGCGTCCGGCGACGGCGTTCTCCGCCTCCAGCTGGCAGAGCAGCGAAAGCTGTCAGGAGCTGGGCGGCGGCGATCCCGGCCAGTTCTCTGAAGACTGCCTCTACCTTAACGTCTGGTCGCCGATCGCACGCGCCACGCCGCTTCCGGTGATGGTCTGGCTGCACGGCGGGGGCTTTACCCTCGGCGCTGGCGGGCTGCCTCCGTATAACGGCAGGGCGCTGGCGAAGCGCGGCGCGGTGGTGGTGACAATTAATTACCGTCTCGGGCACCTCGGCTTTTTTGCCCATCCGGCGCTGGAGGGGGAGGAAGAGCGTGTGGTGCATAACTTTGCGCTGCTCGATCAGATCCAGGCCCTGGAATGGGTGCGCGATAACATTGCCGCGTTCGGCGGCGATCCTGAGAACATTACCGTTTTTGGCGAGTCGGCCGGGGCGCGCAGCGTGCTGTCGCTCATGGCCTCGCCGCTTGCGGGAGGGCTGTTCCATAAAGCCATTGTGCAAAGCGGGTACACGCTGCCGGACACGCCGCGCGAACAGGCCATGCATAAAGGCGAAGCCATTGCCGCCCATTTCGGTCTGGAAAATGCCACCGCGGAACAGCTTCGCGCGATCCCACCTGAGGCGTTCTGGCCGCTGACCTCGCCGCTGAATATCGCCCCTGCGCCCATCGTGGGTGACTACGTTCTGCCTGAAGCCATGCTCGACGTCTTTTTCGCGGCCCGTCAGCATCCTGTACCGGTGATGATAGGGTCGAACAGCGACGAAGCCAGCGTGATGTCGGTATTCGGGGTCGATCTTGCCGGGCAGATCCAGAAGCTTCGCCGCGAGCGGCGCTTCGGCCTGGGGCTGATCAAGCTGCTTTATCCGGGCGTGAAGGGCGATGAGGAACTCGGCAGGCAGGTATGCCGCGACATGGCCTTTACCACTATGGGATACGTGGTGATGCAGGCGCAGCAGCGGGCGGGCGGTTTGTGCTGGCGATACTGGTTTGATTATGTGGCCGAAGCGGAACACGCGACGTACATTAACGGCGCCTGGCACGGTAACGAAGTGCCCTACGTGTTCGATACCCTTGGCCAGGTGGAACCCTCGCGGCACTATGTAAATGAACGCGACCTGGCCTTCGCCGCTCAGGTGGCGGACTACTGGGTGAGTTTTGCCCGGGATGCGGGGACACGTGACAGCCTGGCAGGGCCGACACGCTGGCCCGCCTGCCGGAAAGGGCGGGACGTACTCTTACGTATCGGTGTGAATAAACATGCAGGTTTTCGGCTTGAAAACCGTTTCATGCGTGCCCGCATGAGCCTCTTCAAACGGGTGATGAAACACCACGTCAGCCTCGACTGAGCAGACAGGCGCGAAACGCATCCAGCCCGTTTTCCGGGCCGGGTGCGTCGCGTAATACCAGCCGATAGCTCGCCCCCGTCTTGATGCTTGTGTCAAAAGGCCGCATCAGCCGTCCGGCGCGCACGTCCTCCTCCACCAGCGTTTCATCCGCGATGGCGATGCCCAGCCCCTGAATGGCGGCGGTAATCGCCAGATCCATGGTTTCGAAGTGTTGATTTTTGAGCATAGCTGGCGTCGGGTGCGGCTGTTTCGCCAGCCATAGCGTCCAGTCCGTCTTGTCCCGCGTCGGGTGCAGGAAGGTGAGCGTTTCCAGCGCAGAACCGGCCCGCAGCGGACTCATCACCGGCGTTAAGGCCTCTTCGAACAGCAGATCCCCGGCGCTCATGTGCGTCCCAAACACAATCGCCGCGTCATAGGATTCGGTTTTGAAATTGACGTTGTGATCGGTGGTGGTGGTCAGCGCAATCTGGAGTTCCGGCTGTTCACGTTCCACCTGTAACAGACGCGGCACCAGCCAGCGCATTGCGCAGGTAGGCGCTTTCAGACGAATCACGGTCTGGTGCGACCGTGCCTGTTCAGCGACGTTCAGCAGGTGTTCAAACGCAGATTGCAGCTCCGGCAGCAGGGCGCTTCCCTGCGAAGAGAGACGCAGGCCGCGCGCATGGCGTTCGAACAGCGGGAAGCCGAACCAGCTCTCCAGCGAGGCGATTTTACGGCTTACCGCCCCCTGCGTCAGACAAAGCTCTCTGGCGGCGTGGGTCAGATTCAGGTGACGCGCGGTCACAATGAACGTCTCTACGGCATTAAGCGGAAATGAACGGCGCGACATATCTCACCTTAGCTATGCATTTTTGTCATGGCTATTATGACAACAATTCGATTGTCCCGACAATGAAGTTGTTGTTTGAATAGTTATGCATTCACCACGAGAAGGGACAGAGGATGACTTTGAAAACGCCGGTGCAGACACGATCCAAATTGCCCGATGTGGGAACCACCATTTTTACCGTTATCGGCCAGCTTTCAGCCCGGCATAACGCCATCAACCTTTCTCAGGGTGCGCCGAATTTTTCCTGCGACCCAAAACTTATCACCGGCGTGACCCGCGCCATGGAGGCAGGGCATAACCAGTACGCCTCCATGACCGGGCTGCAACCGCTCAGGGAGCGCATTGCGGACAAAATTGCCACGCTCTATGGCACGCGCTATGACCCGGCGAGTGAGGTGCTGGTGACCGCCAGCGCCAGCGAAGGGCTTTACTCAGCCATCAGCGGGCTGGTTCATCCTGGGGATGAGGTGATCTATTTCGAGCCCTCCTTTGACAGCTATGCGCCGATTGTGCGTCTGCAAGGGGCGACGCCGATCGCCATTAAGCTGACGGTACCGGATTTTGCCGTGAACTGGGATGAAGTACGGGCGGCTATTACCCCGCGCACGCGGATGATCATCGTCAATACGCCGCACAACCCGAGCGGACAGGTGTTTTCAGCCGCCGATCTGGACCAGCTGGCCGCGCTGACGCGCCACACCAACATCATCATTTTGTCTGACGAAGTGTACGAGCACGTCGTTTTTGATGCCGAACCGCACCACGGAATGGCGACGCACCCGCAGCTGGCGGAGCGCAGCGTGATTATTTCTTCTTTCGGAAAAACCTATCACGTCACCGGCTGGCGCGTGGGGTATTGTGTGGCACCCGCGGAGCTGATGGATGAGATATGTAAAGTCCATCAATTTTTAATGTTCTCGGCCGATACGCCGATGCAGTACGCGTTTGCCGAACACATGACCGATCCGCAAACCTGGCTGTCGCTGGCGGCGTTTTATCAGCGCAAGCGCGATCTGCTGCAAAGTTTGCTCGCCGACTCACCGTTCAGGCTGCTACCAAGTGCCGGTTCGTTCTTCCTGCTGGCGGATTACAGCGGCTTTAGCGACGAGCGCGACAGCGAGATGGTGAAAAGGCTGATTGTCGAGTACGGGGTTGCCACCATTCCGCTGTCGGCGTTTTATGCCGATGGCACGGACAATAAGTTAATCCGTCTCTCTTTTGCGAAAGATGAGGCGACGTTACGGGCAGGTGCACAAGCCCTGTGTCGGGTTACACCACGTTAAGGAATTTAAGATGAAATTACGCGCGTTAGTTGTCGGCATAGGTCTGCTGTGTTCATTCTCGTCGTTTGCCGCCACCGAGTTGCGGTACGGGCTGGAAGCGGAATATCCGCCGTTTGAAAGCCGCAATGCGTCAGGGGAGCTGGAAGGGTTTGACGTAGAGCTGGGAAATGCCATCTGCCAGGCCGCCGCGCTGAAGTGCAGCTGGGTAGAAACCTCGTTTGATGCGCTGATCCCCGGTCTGGTGGCGAAGAAGTTCGACGCCATCAACTCGGCGATGAACATCACCGAACAGCGTCGCAAGAGCATTGATTTCACCCAGCCGATCTACCGCATTCCCTCCCAACTGGTGGGGAAAGCCGGTTCTGCGGTAGAGGCCACGCCGGAAGGGCTGAAGGGAAAAACCATCGGCGTTCTTCAGGGTTCAATTCAGGAAACTTACGCGAAAGAGCACTGGGAAAAGCACGGTGTCACCGTGGTGTCTTATAAAGATCAGAATATGGCCTGGGGAGATCTGCTGAATGGCCGTATTGATGCCTCGCTGGTGATGTCAGCGGCCGGGCAGGCCGGTTTCCTCAGCAAGCCGCAGGGTAAAGGGTTTGGCTTTATCGGCAAACCGGTGTCGGACGACACTATCCTCGGCAGTGGGATCGGCTTTGGGCTGCGTAAGGGAGATGAAGCCACCAAAAAGCAGCTTGATGCCGCAATTGATAAAGTACGTGCCGACGGCACGATCGCGAAACTGGCTGATAAGTACTTTCCGGGTATCGATGTCAGCGTAAAATAACCGCCTCATTCGCCCCGGTTGTCGATGTCGCACCGGGGCATTTTTATACATAACTTTACCCCTTTTTCAGGCCGTTCTGGTCGACAGAAAATATTTCTTACTTTGTTCAGATAATCACCCGCCAACAATTGGATTCTTAACCGTTTTTGTTTAGGCTGTGCGTTCTTTCTTGCCGTCATTTCGCTGCGCGCGAAACTCATTCACACGACCATAAGGACGTTTTCTCAGGCATGAATCGCAGACGTTTTCTCAAAGGTTCCCTGGCAATGGCTGCCCTGAGCGGCACTTCTGGCCTTGCTTCTCTCTTTTCCCAGGCGGCGTATGCTGCTGATTCCGACATTGCAGACGGTCAGAGCCGCCGCTTTGACTTCTCTGTTCTGCAATCCATGGCGCACGATCTGGCGAAAACCCCGTGGGGCGGTGCGCCACGTCCGCTGCCGGAAACGCTGGCGACCATGACGCCGCAGGCGTACAACGCCATCCGTTACGATGAGAAGCAGTCGCTGTGGAATAACATTGAAGGCCGACAGCTGGACGCCCAGTTCTTCCATATGGGGATGGGGTTCCGCCGCCGCGTGCGCATGTTCTCGCTGGATCAAACGACCTCGCAGGCGCGTGAAATTCACTTCCGGCCTGAACTGTTCAGCTACGGCGATACGGGCGTGGATACCCGCCAGCTTGAAGGGCAGAGCGACCTCGGATTCGCCGGGTTCCGCGTCTTTAAAGCGCCAGAGCTGGCCCGACGCGATATCGTTTCGTTCCTGGGCGCGAGCTACTTCCGCGCGGTGGATGATACCTACCAGTATGGTCTTTCCGCGCGCGGTCTGGCGGTAGATACCTTTACCGACACCCCGGAAGAGTTCCCGGACTTCACCTCCTTCTGGTTTGAAACCGTTAAGCCGGGTGATACCACCTTTACCGTCTATGCGCTGCTGGACAGCCCGAGCATTACCGGTGCCTATAAGTTTGTGATCCACTGTGAGAAGAGTCAGGTGATCATGGACGTTGAAAACCACCTCTACGCGCGCAAAGACATCAAGCAGCTCGGCATCTCGCCGATGACGAGCATGTTTAGCTGCGGCAATAACGAACGCCGCATGTGTGACACCATTCATCCGCAGATCCACGATTCAGACCGTCTGGCGATGTGGCGCGGAAACGGGGAATGGATCTGCCGACCGCTGAACAACCCGCAAAAGCTGCAATTTAACGCCTATCAGGATAAAAACCCGAAAGGCTTCGGGTTGTTGCAGCTTGACCGTGACTTCTCACACTATCAGGACGTGATGGGCTGGTATAACAAGCGACCAAGCCTGTGGGTCGAGCCGCGCAACAACTGGGGTAAAGGCGCCATTGCGCTGATGGAAATCCCGACAACCGGCGAGACACTCGATAACGTGGTCTGCTTCTGGCAGCCGGAGAAACCGGTGCAGGCGGGCGATGAACTGGACTTCAAATACCGTCTCTACTGGAGCGCACAGCCACCGGTGCGTTCGCCGCTGGCTAACGTCTACGCCACCCGTACCGGTATGGGCGGCTTCCCGGAAGGCTGGGCACCGGGTGAAAACTACCCGAAAGTGTGGGCCCGTCGCTTTGCCATTGACTTCGTCGGGGGCGATCTGAAGGCCGCCGCACCGAAGGGCATTGAGCCGGTGATCACCCTGTCCAGCGGTGAAGCGAAGCAGGTGGAGATCCTCTATGTCGAACCGTTCGACGGGTATCGCATTCTGTTTGACTGGTATCCAACCTCTGACTCCACCGATCCGGTCGATATGCGCCTGTTCCTGCGCTGTCAGGGCGATGCCATCAGCGAGACCTGGCTGTACCAGTACTTCCCGCCCGCACCGGACAAACGTAACTACGTTGACGACCGGATTATGCGCTAGTCATTTTGGGATTGTGCCGGGTAAGGCGAAGCCGCCACCCGGCAATTAAGAGGCACTATGTCTTCAGAAATCATCCCCGTTAACCAGTAAATCGAGCTTCGCGCGGTCGACGAGCGCTATACCTTCGATCTGCACAACCTCGTCATCAAAAACAAAACCTGGCTGCAAACCGCCTTCGACTAGGCGCAACATGTCGGCAGCGAAGAGGACACGCGCCGCAACGTGCAGAGCAATCAGATGCTGCACCAGCGCGGTTACGCCAAAATGTTCCTGATTTTCATGAAGGATGAACTGGTGGGCGTGCTTTCATTTAACGCGATAGAGCCTGCGAATAAGGCCGGATACATCGGCTACTGGCTCGACGAAGCGCATCAGGGGCAGGGCATTCTCTCTCAGGCGCTCCAGGCGTTTATGCGCTATTACGTTGAGCGCGGCGAGATCCGCCGCTTTGTGATCAAGTGTCGCGTGGATAACCAGAGCAGTAACCGGGTGGCGCAGCGCAACGGATTCACGCTGGAAGGTTGTATGCGGGAAGCGGAAATGCTCAACGGCCGCTTCGATGATGTGAATCTTTATGCCAGGCTTTTTCCGCTATAGTGCCCCCAGCAGCGGCGTTCGGGTGATCCGCGTGTCGCCGTTGATCACTTTGGCACCCCGGACGTGAATGCTTTCACCCTCAAGCGCCTCGATAACCGCATCGTCCGTTACTTCCACCTGATGCTCAATCAGCACATCGCCGCTGATACGCGCGCGCCCCTGAATTACCACCTTGTCATCAATCAGGATCGGCCCGCCGCGTAACCACGCCTCACCGCCTATCAACACGTGGTGTTTGATCACGCAGTTGCCTTCGACAAGGGCGTTTTCAGCGACCTGTGAACTGTACCGCAACGTCGGAATGGCATCGTCCTCTGAACCGGCCAGCAGGCGGGCGTTGCCGTACACTTTGGCGCAGTCGCACACCCAGACGTTATTAAGCGCATTGCCCTCAAGAATGGCGCGATCGAACACCTCCGCGCGGTGCTCAACGAAGGCCCAGGTCACCATGGCATCGCCGTAGATTTGCGCCTGATGCACAATACGCGACTGGCTGACCGTGGCTCTGTCATAAATTTGCAGGATCTTCTCACGGTCGGGCGTCAGCCCTTTGGCTGCAATCACCATGCTATTGTGCAGCACCCGTGCATCACCGGCGATACGGCATTCCCCGCGTACGCTGGAATGCTGAATGGTGACGTTGTCACTTATTATCGCCCCGTGACTCACCTCTGCCGCGTCAAGCCAGCTGTTGCCGCCAACGTGTGCGCGGTGGCTTACGATGCAGGGTTGGGTGAGGCGGGCATTACCGGATATTCTGGCCCCGGCAAATACCACGCTGTTTTCATCGTAAACCCAACAATCCCCGTCCTGGGCGAGCGCGTTCTCATCCTCAACCCAACCGCCTTTTGTCCCGCGGGTCACATCGTTAAAATCCTTCACGGCAATAATTTGTCTGAGGGAGGTTGTGCACGGCGTCGATCCGTCCTGCCAGCGCCAGAGACGGGTTTCATTGCTTAGCCGATATTTTGTCATCGCGTTATCCCTGAAAAGCCTTTCACTAAACGTAGCAAACTTTTGGCTTTTCGAAGTGCTGGCGTCCGCTCAGGAAACCCCTTAAAATGGCATTTAAAATACATTTTAAAGTTTAAAAAAAATGCATAACCAAAACCAACGCGTTCTTAACTTGCCCGCCGGGTATTTCGGTATGGTCCTCGGGACCATAGGCATGGGGTTCGCCTGGCGTTACGCCGGTACCATCTGGCCGGTGACGCGCTGGCCGGGCGAGATCCTGGTGGCGCTGGCGGTGGCGATCTGGTTCCTTCTGAGCGTGGCGTTTCTTACCCGTGCGGTACGGTTTCCACATAGCGTGCTGGCCGAGATGCGACATCCGGTAATGAGCAGTTTTGTCAGCCTTTTTCCTGCCACAACGCTGCTGGTGGCCATCGGCTTTGTGCCGTGGTATCGCCCGCTGGCGCTGGGGTTGTTTGGCGTGGGCGTGGTGATCCAGCTTGCGTATGCCGCCTGGCAAAGCGCCGGGCTATGGCGCGGTAAGCATCCGGAAGAGGCCACGACGCCAGGACTGTATCTGCCGACGGTAGCGAACAATTTTATCAGCGCGATGGCCTGCGGTGCGCTGGGTTTCCACGATGCGGGGCTGGTGTTCCTTGGTGCCGGGGTCTTTTCCTGGCTGAGCCTGGAGCCGGTCATTTTGCAACGCCTGCGCAGCGCGGGTGAACTGCCCGCGGCGCTTCGTACCTCGCTCGGGATCCAGCTTGCGCCTGCCCTGGTGGCCTGTAGCGCCTGGTTTAGTGTCAACGGCGGCGAAGCGGACACCTTCGCCAAAATGCTTTTCGGCTATGGTCTGTTGCAACTCCTGTTTATGCTGCGTCTGATGCCGTGGTATCTGTCGCAGCCGTTCAACGCGTCGTTCTGGAGCTTCTCGTTCGGGGTGTCGGCGCTGGCGACCACCGGTTTACATCTTGGGCAGAGCAGTCCGTCAGGGTTCTTTCATGCCCTCGCGGTTCCCCTGTTTATTTTCACCAACGCCATCATCGCGATGCTGCTGGTCCGTACTTTTATCTTGCTGATGCAGGGCAAACTTCTGGTGCGCGCTGATAAGGCACTGCTTATGCAATCTGAGGAAAAATAATGACTGTCGATGAAAACTACTTTACTGAGAAATATGGTCTGACCCGCACCCACTCAGAGGTGCTTTACAGCGCGGGCATTGTTAAGCCGGGTAAAACGCTCGATCTCGGGTGCGGAAATGGCCGCAACAGCCTCTACCTGGCGGCCAACGGCCATGACGTGACGGCGTGGGATAAAAACCCGATGAGCATCGATAACATCGAGCGCATTAAGGCGGAGGAAGGGATTGCGAACCTGAAAACGGCGATTGTGGATCTGAACACCCTGACCTTTGATGGCGAATACGACTTTATTCTCTCCACCGTCGTGTTGATGTTCCTTGAGGCGAAAACCATCCCTGGTCTTATCGCCAATATGCAGGGTTGCACCAAACCGGGCGGCTATAACCTGATTGTTGCCGCGATGGACACGGAGGACTATCCGTGCACCGTCGGCTTCCCGTTTGCGTTCAAAACCGGTGAACTGAGCCACTATTACGAAGGCTGGGAGTTGATCAAGTACAACGAAGAGGTGGGGGAACTCCACCGTACCGATGCCAACGGGAACCGTATCAAGCTGCGCTTCGCCACCATGCTTGCACGCAAGCCCGCTTAACGCGCGGCCAGCAGACAGAGTTGCAGGGCAGTGCGGTAGGACGCCTCGAACGACGACAGCGGTAAAAACTCAAACTTCGAGTGGAAGTTATGGGCGCCGGTGAAGAAGTTCGGGGTGAGCAAACCTTTGGCTGACAGGGCTGCGCCGTCCGTGCCACCGCGCATCGGCGTTGGCCTGGGCGTGATGCCGAGCGATTCCATCGCTTCGAACATCAGGTCGATCGCGCGGCGGTCTTCGCCAATCGCATTGCTGATATTGCTGTAGGTATCCTCAATGCGATACTCCACCTTTGCCGTGGGATGCTGTGCGGCAATCCGCGCCGCCACATCGGCAATCTGCTGCTTGCGGGCGGCAAATCCCTCTTTGTCAAAATCACGGATGTTGGCTTTCAGTACCGCTTCGTTTTGCCCGGCCTGGATGCCGTTAAACCAGATGTAACCCTCGCGCCCCTCGGTGCATTCCGGGGTTTGCTGGCGGTCGAAATGGTTGATGAAATCCGTTGCCATCAGCAGCGGGTTGACGAGCACGCCTTTGGCGGACATCGGGTGGGCCGTAACGCCGGTAAAGCGAATTTCCGCCGCCGCCGCGTTAAAGTTTTCATAAACAATTTCCCCCAGCTCGCAGCAGTCGATGGTCCAGGCAAAATCGACGTCGAAGCGCTTCAGATCCAGCGCTTTCGCACCACACAGGCCAATCTCTTCGTCGGGCACAAACGCCACCACAATATCGCCATGCTTGTGCTCAGCGGTCAGGTTTTCCAGCACCGTCATCACCACAGTGACGGCGGATTTATTATCTGCGCCTAATACGCTGGTTCCGTCGCTGAAAATAATCTCTTCATCAGGATAAGCCAGAATTTCCGGATGCTCTTTTACGCGCAACCAGATCCCTTTCTCTTTATTCAGACAGAGATCATCCCCCGTAAACGTTAATATTTGTGGATGAATATCCGGGGATAAACCGACGTCGACGGTGTCGATATGGGTAATAAAACCAATACGCGGCGCGCCGGGAACATTGCCTTTTTTCACGGCGGTAACGGTGGCGAACTCATCAATCACAATATCGTCTAACCCCAGCGTTTCCAGCTCCTTCGCCAGCTCCCGCGCCATGTCATGCTGGCCCGGGGTGGAGGGCAGCGTTTTGACTTTCGGATCGCTCTGGCTGGTGATGGCGAGATAGCGGAAAAAGCGTTGGGTTAATTGTCTGGAGAGTTCTGAGCCCATAGTGTTTCCTTCTGTATTTATTTTTCATGTGTTTGCGTCAACACTTTAATGTTATTTATGGAATGGCAAAAGAAGTAATTAGCCGTCGAATTAAAAAGACAGGAATAAATGATGAAAAGCACATTCACAATGATAACGCTGGCGCTTGCTGCGCTGACGGTCAGTTCCACCGTCGCGGCAAAAACGCTGGTGTATTGCTCCGAAGGATCGCCGGAAAACTTCAATCCTCAGCTCTATACCTCGGGAACCAGCGTGGACGCCAGCGCGGTACCGGTTTATAACCGTCTGGTCGATTTCAAACCGGGCACCACCGAACTGGTGCCGAGCCTGGCGGAAAGCTGGGAAGTCAGCGAGGATGGCAAGGTTTACACCTTCCACCTGCGCAAAGGGGTGAAGTTCCACAGTAATAAGCTGTTCACGCCGACGCGCGACTTCAACGCGGATGACGTGATTTTCTCGTTTATGCGCCAGAAGGATGTGAATCATCCGTACCATAACGTCTCAAACGGCAGTTATTCCAACTTCGAAAGTCTGGAGTTTGGCAGCCTGATTACCGCCATTGATAAAGTTGACGATCACACCGTGCGCTTCACCCTGGCGCACCCGGAAGCGCCTTTTGTCGCTGATCTGGCGTGGTACTTTGCCTCCATCCTGTCGGCTGAGTATGCCGATGCCATGCTGAAAGCGGGCACGCCGGAAAAGGTCGATATGCAGCCGATTGGCACCGGGCCGTTTAAGCTCGCACAGTATCAAAAAGATTCCCGCATCCTCTTTACCGCCTTCCCGGACTACTGGCAGGGGAAATCGAAGCTGGATCGTCTGGTGTTCACCATCACGCCGGACGCCTCGGTGCGCTTTGCCAAAGTGGAGAAGAACGAATGTCAGGTGATGCCGTTCCCGAACCCGGCGGATCTGCCGCGTATGAAGGCGAACAAAGACATCAACCTGATGAGCAAGGCCGGGCTGAATACCGGTTTCCTCGCGTTTAACACGCAAAAGCCGCCGCTGGACAACGTAAAAGTGCGCCAGGCGCTGGCGATGGCGATTAACAAACCCGCCATCATTGAGGCGGTCTTCCACGGCACCGGTACGGCGGCGAAAAACCTGCTGCCCCCTGGCGTCTGGAGTGCCGACAGTGCGCTGAAAGATTACGACTACGATCCTGAAAAAGCGAAAGCGCTGTTAACGGAAGCGGGATTTGCCAATGGCGTCAGCATCGATCTGTGGGCGATGCCCGTACAGCGGCCCTATAACCCGAACGCGAAGCGTATGGCGGAGATGATCCAGGCGGACTGGGCGAAAGTTGGCGTGCAGGCCAAAATCGTGACCTACGAATGGGGCGAATACCTGAAGCGCGTGAAAGGCGGGGAGCATCAGGCCGCGCTGATGGGCTGGACAACGGCGACGGGCGATCCGGATAACTTCTTCGGCCCGCTCTTTACCTGTACGTCCGCCAACGGCGGGTCCAACTCGGCGAAATGGTGTTATAAGCCGTTTGATGACCTGATTGCCGAAGCAAAATCGATAACCGATCGCGAAAAACGTGTGGCGCTGTACAAGCAGGCGCAGCAGATGATGCACGATCAAATGCCGGCGGTAATGATTGCCCACTCGACAATCTTTGAGCCAGTCCGTAAAGAGGTCACAGGCTATGAAATCGATCCCTTTGGCAAGCATCTGTTCTGGCAGGTCGATCTGAAAGAGTAATATTTCACCGCCCGGCCTCCGTCCGGGCATTTTTTCACTATTTGTGCTGTCTTCGTCATTTTTTGCCACAACACATCGCCCGGTTTTTTGTTATAACTTCAAATGCATACTTGCAGATAACATGGAATACCATAATGCGTACTCATCCTTTTTTTAAAGTGGCAGTGCTTTCTGGTCTGTTAGCGCTGGCTGGCTGTGCGTCAAAAGTCGCGGCTCCCGAACAGTATTCAGGCTTTTTAAAAGACTATTCCAGCTTGCAGCAGACAACGTCTGCGACGGGTAAACCGACGCTGCGTTGGGTTGATCCTTCATATAACCCGGCGAATTACGACAGCATTATCTGGACGCCGATCTCGTATTATCCAAAGCCACAACCGTCCACCCAGATTGGGCAAAAAACGCTTGATGAGCTGCTGAGTTATACCAATAACAAACTGAAAACCGCGATTGGCCAGCGTAAGCCGATTGTGACGACGCCAGGCAAACATAGCCTGATCTTCCGCGGCGCCATCACGGGTGTGAGTTCAGACAAAGAAGGTTTGCAGTTCTATGAGGTCGTGCCAGTGGCGCTACTGGTCGCGGGCACGCAGATGGCAACTGGTCATCGCACCATGGATACGCATCTGTTCTTCGAGGGTGAGTTGATTGACGCGGCCACGAACAAACCGGTTGTTAAGGTTGTTCGTAAAGGCGAAGGGAAAGAGCTGGCAAACGAAAATACGCCGATGGGCTTCGCAACCCTGAAACAGGTTGTGGATGACATGGCGACCGATGCCACCATGTTTGACGTTCATCCGACGGCGAAATAACGATGATGGCCTGCTTGTTCGCAGGCCTTTTTTTATGCCGTCCGCAGGCGTCGGAACCAGGTTTCTGGTTTGGTAAACATCACCATATTCCCCCCCAGAATCAACAGCAGGCCCACGATCCCATTGAGATGCCACACGTAGCCCTCATACACCGTTGAAATCGACAGCGCCACCAGCGGGAACAGCAGGGTACTGTACGCGGCTTTACCGGGACCAATGCGGCCCACCAGCGTAAAGTAGGCGCCGAAGGCAATCACCGAGCCAAACAGCGCAAGATAGAGCAGCGCCCCCATATAGCTCACCGTCCATTCCGGCATAAAGCTTTCACCCCTGAAGAGAGCGATAAGGCCCATCACGACGGTGCCATACAGCATCGCCCAGGCGTTGGTGGTCATGGTTTCCAGCCCGTTTCGCTGATGACGCATGCTGATCATATTCCCCAGCGAGAAGCCGTAGGTGCCAAGGGCGGAAAGCCCGATGCCCGTAAGCAACGACGCGCTCCAGCCGCTGGCGAGCAGATCGTTCCAGAACAGGGTAACGATCCCTATAAGCCCTAGGGCTGCCGCCGTCCAGAAGCGGGCGGGTGGACGCTGGCCGAAGAAGATAAAGCTGTTGATGGCGTTATACAGCACGGCCATCGAGAAAATCACCGACTCAAGGCCAGTATTGATATGGGCGGCGGCGGTGTAAAAGCACCAGAAGTTGAAACAGAAAACGCAGCAGCCCTGAAGCATGCAGTAGAGGTGATCCCGCAGCGCCAGCCTGCGCAGTCGGCGAAGGGCGACCAGGACGATCATCATCGTGGCGCTGGCCACGGCGAAGCGCCAGAAAATGGAGACAGGCGCTGCAACCGGCCCCTGTTGCAAAAAAATGGCGATCCAGGTCGTGCCCCAGATCACAACGACCAGCCCATAGAGTAATGCGTTCATGGTTTCTCTCTTCTCATACCGCGAAAAACAACAGTGTGGCGAAAGAGAAGGAAAGCGGCTTTCATCGGCTTGCGCCGGACTTGCAAATTCTTGCGCTTTTTTCTCACGCGAACGCTGGTAACAGGCTGCAACACTTCTTAGACTGACAGTCTGATTAATCACCTGTTTACGGCCATGTCTCTCGTTTACGACACCTTTGAAACGTTACGCCAACAAAATGCGGTGCTGCGGGAAACCGTCGCGCTCAATACTGGCATTCAACTGGCGGCGTGGTACAACAAGCACGACACGATCACCGTGAAAAGCAACCATCACACCCTTAGCCTGTACGTGGCGGATGGCTATGAAAGCTATCAAAAAACGCCGGGTGGCTGGAAAAATGGCGGCGGGCCGGACCGTTTTTGTCTGATGCCGGAAGAGAGCGAATCCACGTGGGATATTCGTGACGACCTGTCGTTCGTGCACCTCTACTGTACCGATGAACATCTGCGGGATGTGGGGGAGAAGATCTGGGATAAACGTCCGCTATCGCTGACGCTGGAGGAAAAAATCTTCGGCAGCGATCCGAAAATCACCGCCCTTTATCGCCAGTTTTTGCTCGGCTGCGACTGGCAGCAGAACGCCAATCAGCTCACCCTGAGCACCGCGTCGACATTATTGCTGACGCATCTGGTTCAGCACTATTCCAGCGTGCAGTGGAAGCTGCCGGTGGTGACCGGCGGATTATCGCCGTTTGTGCTGCGTAACGTGCTGGCCTTTATCGAAGAAAATCTGGCGCAACCCTTAACGCTGGCGGAACTGGCTGGCCAGGCGGCACTCAGTGAGTATCACTTTGCGCGGATGTTCCGCCAGTCGATGGGGCTGGCGCCGCATCAGTACGTCATGCAGCGCCGCATGGAGAAGGCCAAAGCGCTGGTGCAGCACACAACCACGCCGCTCACCGACATCGCGCTGGCCTGCGGATTTAACTCCGCCAGCCATTTCAGTAACCGTTTTCGCAGCATGACCGGCATCACGCCGTCACAGCTACGCGCGGCGAAGGCGTGAGAGGACGGCGTAACAGATCCCACCCAGCACCAGCCCCCAGAAGGCGGAGCCAATCCCCAGGATCGTGACGCCGCTGGCGGTCATCAGGAAGGTGACGATTGCCGCGTCACGTTCTGCTTCATGGTTCAGTGCCTGATACAAACTCCCGCTGATAGTGCCGAGCAGGGCCAGCCCGGCCAGCGTCTGGATCCCGCTCAGCGGCAGGGCGGCCATCAGCCCGGAAATTGACCCGCCGAACACCCCAGCCAGCAGATAAAACCCGCCCGCCGCCGCCGCGGCCAGCCAGCGTTTACTGGCATCCGGATGGGCGTCCTGGCTCTGGCAGATGGCGGCGGTGATGGCGGCGATGCAGATAGAATAAACGCCGAAGGGGGACAACAGCAGCGCCAGCACGCCGGTGGCAACGATCAGCGGTGAGACCGGCAGCGGATAGCCCGATGCCTGCATGGTGGCGAAGCCGGGCGCATTCTGCGAGGCCATGGTCACCAGGAAGAAGGGTAAGCCGATGCTGATCAGGCTGGTGAAGGTGAACGCAGGGGCAATGAATTCCGGCATCACTACCGATAATGTCATCTTATCCGTGACAACGTCACCTCCGGCCCAGGCCACAAGGATCCCGACCAGCAGCGTGGCGACAATGGCGTACCGGGGCGCGAGGGCTTTAGCCACCAGCCAGGCGGCCAGCATACTGCCACAAAGAACACCTTGACCCTCAAGATTGCTGAATGCCTTCAGGCCAAACTGTAACAACACGCCTGCCAGCATGGCGGCGGCAAGCGAATGCGGGATCAGTTTCATCAATCGGGCAAACAGGCCGGTGACGCCGCACAGCAGAATCAGTGCATTGGCAAATATAAAGACCCCGATGGTTTCCGCCAGCGTGACGCCTTGCAGGCTGGTGGCGAGCAGCGCCGCGCCGGGGGTCGACCAGGCGGTGAGCACGGGGGCTTTATACCACCACGACAATGCCAGCGTGCTGATCCCCATTCCTAGCCCCAGCGCGGTCATCCATCCTGCGATTTGCTGTGAACTGGCGCCAGCCGCGGCCGCGGCCTGCCAGATAATGGCGGCAGAGCTGGCATAACCCACCAGCACGGCAACAAAACCGGCCAGTACGGCAGGAAAGAGAGAGGTAGTCGATCGCATGAAAACTCCGTTGTGCGTTATAACGTCCGGGGTAAGGTATCACTGTGCGCTATAGCGTACAAGTGGTATGCTTTGTCGCAACGGGAGGAACCATGGACATAACGCAACAACTTGCAACCACACTGAAAGCGCTGCGCCAGGCGCGGGGCTGGAGCCTGTCGAAACTGGCGGAAGAGACGGGCGTATCGAAAGCGATGCTTGGGCAAATCGAACGCAACGAGTCCAGCCCGACGGTCTCTACCTTGTGGAAAATCGCTACCGGGCTGAACGTGCCTTTTTCGGCGTTTATCACCCCAGAGAGCGACCCGCAGGCGGTGTTCGATCCGCAGCAGCAGGCGATGGTGGTGAAACCGCTTTTCCCCTGGGACGACCAGCTTAAGTTTGACCATTTCTCCATCACGCTGTCGCCCGGCGCGCTGAGCGAGTCCACGCCGCACGAAGCCGGGGTGATTGAACACGTGGTGGTGATAAGCGGTGTTCTGGACATGCAAATCGACGGTATCTGGCGGACGATTCAAGCTGATTCGGGTGCGCGTTTTGCTGGCGATAAACCGCACGCGTACCGCAACAGCAGCGCCCGGACGGTGCATTTTCACTCTCTGATCCATTATCCCCGCTAAAGCGTCGCAAAACGGTTTCACTGACACAGACTTCTGACTACAATAGCCGCCATTTTGACCATAACGGATAACGACGAAGTATGCGCCTGCACTCCCATCATCTTGAACTGCTAAGCCCGGCCCGCGACGCCGCCATTGCCCGTGAAGCCATTCTTCACGGTGCAGATGCCGTCTACATTGGCGGCCCTGGCTTCGGTGCCCGTCATAACGCCAGCAACAGCCTGCGCGACATTGCCGAGCTGGTGCCGTTCGCCCACCGTTTCGGGGCGAAGGTGTTCGTGACCCTGAACACCATTCTTCATGATGATGAACTGAAGCCTGCGCAGCGTCTGATCACCGATCTCTACCAGACCGGCGTTGACGCCCTGATCGTTCAGGATATGGGCGTTCTGGAACTGGATATCCCGCCGATTGAGCTTCACGCCAGCACCCAGTGCGATATCCGCACCGTTGAGAAGGCGAAGTTTCTCTCGGACGTCGGATTTACGCAGATTGTTCTGGCGCGCGAGCTGAACCTCAATCAGATCCGCGATATCCACCAGGCAACCGACGCGACGATTGAATTCTTTATTCACGGCGCGCTGTGCGTGGCCTATTCCGGTCAGTGCAATATTTCCCACGCCCAGACGGGGCGCAGCGCTAACCGGGGCGATTGCTCGCAGGCCTGCCGTCTGCCGTATACCCTGAAAGACGATCAGGGCCGCGTGGTGGCGTTCGAAAAACACCTCTTGTCGATGAAAGATAACGATCAGACGGCGAACCTCGGCGCGCTGATCGACGCCGGGGTTCGCTCCTTCAAAATTGAAGGGCGTTACAAAGACATGAGCTATGTGAAAAATATCACCGCGCATTATCGCCAGATGCTGGATGCCATCATCGACGATCGCGGGGATCTGGCGCGCGCCTCCGCCGGACGTACAGAGCATTTCTTTATTCCGTCTACGGATAAAACCTTCCACCGCGGCAGTACGGATTATTTTGTCAATGCGCGCAAAGGGGATATCGGCGCGTTTGATTCACCAAAGTTTATCGGCCTGCCGGTAGGTGAAGTGCTGAAAGTGGCGAAAGACCATCTTGACGTTCAGGTGACAGAGCCGCTGGCGAACGGCGATGGCCTCAACGTGATGATCAAACGTGAAGTGGTGGGTTTCCGCGCCAATACGGTGGAGAAAACCGGTGAAAATCGCTATCGCGTCTGGCCGAACGAAATGCCAGCCGATCTCTACAAAGCGCGTCCCAACGCGGCGCTGAACCGTAACCTGGACCACAACTGGCAGCAGGCCTTGCTCAAAACCTCCAGCGAGCGCCGCATTGCGGTGGATATCGCGCTGGGGGGCTGGGAAGAGCAGCTGATCCTGACCATGACCTGTGAAGACGGTATCAGCGTCACGCATACCCTCGACGGCATGTTCGAGGTGGCGAACAATGCGGAGAAAGCGCTCAACAGCCTTAAGGATGGCGTGGCGAAGCTGGGGCAGACCCTCTATTACGCGCGTAATATTGAGGTGAACCTGCCGGATGCGCTGTTTGTGCCGAACAGCCTGCTGAACCAGTTCCGCCGTGAAACGGCCGAGATGCTGGATGAAGCCCGTCTGGCAAACTATCCGCGCGGCAGCCGTAAGGCCGAAGCGGTGCCTGCGCCGGTCTACCCGGACACCCATCTCTCCTTCCTGGCGAACGTTTACAACCACAAGGCGCGTGCGTTTTATCATCGTCACGGCGTGCAGCTGATTGACGCCGCGTATGAAGCGCATGAAGAGAAGGGCGATGTCCCGGTGATGATCACCAAACACTGCCTGCGCTTTGCCTTTAACCTTTGCCCGAAACAGGCGAAAGGCAATATTAAAAGCTGGAAAGCGACGCCGATGCAGCTGGTTAATGGCGATGAAGTGCTGACGCTGAAGTTTGACTGCCGTCCGTGTGAAATGCACGTTATCGGCAAGATGAAGAATCACATCTTCAAAATGCCACCGCCGGGCAGCATTGTGGCGTCCGTCAGCCCGGACGATTTGATGAAAACCCTGCCGAAGCGTAAAGGCAGCTAACCCGGAAAGTGGGTATCCGGTTTGCGCGATTTCTGCCAGGCATGGTGTTCGCGCAACCCCTCCGCAGACTCCTCGGCCTCACTGCGTAACTCGTCGCTGTCAGCTTCATGTCGAAGCTGATGGTCGGCGTTTTTCACATACAGAAATTTATGTCCTTTGTGCTCCGCCATCACTTGTCCTGAGAACAGCGCGCCGATCAGCATGAGTAGTGAAAACCCTTTTCTGAACATCCTTTAGCCCCCGAAAATACGCTACGGTCATCGTAGGGATAATTTCATAGAGTAATTATTACACTCTTTAAATTTGAGAAAATAGACTGTCAAAATTTGTGGTCGCAATTAAACGCACATAAGACTATTCTTAAAAGCTATATTGACGTTGTAAACTCCCATTTCTGGTATGCAAAGAACAACTAGATTTGTTGGGAAATCATTTACAATAAGACTTTTCTGGCTAAGGATTGGATCGAATAAATGAAAAAAATAATTGTGCTATCACTTCTGGGCGTAGTGGTTGCGGCAGGTGCTGCGGCCAGCATCTATTCAAATGAAGAACCAGAATATATTCAGTCAGCAAAAAGCCGTGTCGGATCGTATTTAACCAGCGATTACGGGCGTGTCGAATGTAATAGCACCCAGGTCAGTGAAGATCGTTGGGAACTGGGCTGTACCAATAAGGCGAGGGGTAAGACCTTCCAGTTCGCCGTTTATCCTTCAGAGCAGGCGCCGTATGGGGTCTCTCGCGCATTTTATCTCGAAGCGATTAATGATGATGCCCGCCAGAGCGCAGAGCAGGGGCTGATGCGTTATCTGCAAATTAATACCAAAGCGGGTTAATCGATTCGTTTATGCTTCGTTGAGGCTCACAGTGATAGATTGCAGGTGATCCGCATTCCGGTATGGAATACCGGAGCGTAGATACCAAAATACAAATCTATCCATGCAAGCATTTACCGCCAGATTATGGCGGTTTTTTTTTGTCTGTTTATCATTCCGGCTGCAAAAATTTTTTGCGATATTGCGCGGGCGAAAGCGCAAATTGCTGCCGGAAATGGTGGCGCAGCGTGGCGCTTTGCCCAAATCCGGTTTGTTCCGCAATATTGTCGATACTGAGTCGACTGTTTTCGAGATAATCTTTTACCCGCTGCAATCGCGCAGTCAATAACCAGCGCGCGGGCGTTGTTCCGGTTGCGTCCTGGAAACGACGCAGAAAGGTGCGCTGACTCATACCAACCCGCAGGGCCAGCGATTCGACGGTATGGGAAACGGCCAGATGCTGGTGAAGATAGTCAAACAGCTGGCCCAGACGCTGGCTCTCCCGCAACTGGGCCACTGGTCGGCTAAGCTGCTGGGTTTGCGAGCCGTCCCGATGGGGCGGGATCACCAGCCGACGCGCCACGCGGTTTGCCGCCTCCATACCGTAATTCCGTCGCACCACGTGCAGGCACAGATCAATCCCCGCGGCGCTGCCTGCGGAAGTGAGAATATCGCCCTCGTCCTGATACAGGACATCTTCGACCACGGTAATGGCGGGATAGCGTGTTTTCAGGGCTTGCGTGTAGCGCCAGTGCGTAGTTGCCTTCCGGCCATTAAGCAGACCTGATGCCGCCAGAACAAAAACGCCAGAACAGATCGAGAGTAGCTGGCAACCGCGCGCGTGCGCCGCGCGTAACGCCTGGCAGAGCGCCTCGGGTACGGGTTCGTCCAGCCCTCGCCAGCCGGGAACAACCACCACATCCGCCGTCTCCAGCAGACGCAGATCGCCATCGGCAATAATACGGATCCCGCCCGTTGCCCGGAGTTCGCCCTCATCCACGCTCGCCACGGCGAACTGATACCACTCCTCGCCCATTTCCGGGCGCGGCAGGCCAAAGATTTCTACCGCCACACCAAACTCAAAGGTACATAAACCGTCATAGGCCAGCACGACGGCGCGAGGAGAGGGATGTCTTAAGTTTGTCATCTTTTTGCTGTTTTCTGGCATAGGCGGACGCATTCATGGGCTGAATTAAGGGATAGAGTAGTGTTAACACAAACACCCCAAATGAGGAAGATTCATGAGCTATGTTACTGAATTTCCGGCTGCTGAGCCGCAGGAAGCCGTGGGACATTTTCTGCGTCGTCTGAGCGTCGAGACGGACTGCGCCGATGTGCATCACGCCGTGTCCAGCGGTGAGCAGGACTTTGTTCTGCTGCACGTGGTCGGAAAACCTGAGCATTTTGCCCGGCGGCACCTGCCCGGGGCGCTGCATTTGCCCTGGAGCCAGATCACCGCAGAGCGGATGAAAGCGTGGCCGGAAGAGACATTGTTTGTCGTCTATTGTGCAGGCCCGCACTGCAACGGGGCGGACCGGGCGGCGCTGAAGCTGGCGCGTCTGGGTCTGCCGGTCAAAATTATGCTCGGGGGCATGACCGGCTGGGAAGATGAGGAGTTCGCCTTTGACGGTTCCTCATCATCCGCCTTGTGAACATGAATTTATTTCAACACAGATGAAATTTTCTCGTTTGTCGGCAGGGGGTTGGTATGACATCTTTTCAGGACGTTTAGACATCCAGAAGTCTAAAGCTTCAAGAGATGAATTATCACTGTGGGCAATTAACGCCGACAGACAGAGGAGATTTCCATGCAGCGATACCACGCCCCGTACCGCGCCGATGTAGTCGGCAGTTTTTTACGCCCGGATGCCATTAAACAGGCCCGTCTGCAATTTGCCCGCGGTGAGATCGATGCCGGGCAGCTTCGCGCGGTCGAGGACGAGGCCATTCGCCATGTTGTTGAGCAGCAGTGCGCCTGCGGCCTGCATGTGGTGACGGACGGAGAATTCCGCCGCGCCTGGTGGCACTTTGACTTCTTCGACGGGCTACAGGGCGTGGAGCGTTATGATTCCCAGCAGGGCATTCAGTTCAACGGGGTGCAGACCAAAGCCCACGGCGTGCGCGTAACGGGCAAACTGGGCTTCGGCGATCATCCTATGCTGGACGATTTCCGCTACCTCAAAAGCATCAGCGGTAACGCACAGCCGAAGATGACCATTCCTAGCCCGAGCGTGCTGCACTTCCGCGGTGGCCGCAAGGATATTGATGCCACGGTCTACCCGGATCTGGACGTCTACTTTGACGATCTGGCGACCACCTGGCGCGATGCCATTCGGGCATTTTACGACGCGGGTTGCCGCTATCTGCAACTGGATGACACCGTGTGGGCCTATCTTTGCTCGGATGACCAGCGCCGCCAGATCCGCGAGCGCGGTGATGATGCAGACGAACTTGCCCGCATCTATGCCCGGGTACTGAATAAAGCGCTGGAAGACAAACCGGACGATCTGACCATCGGGCTGCACGTCTGCCGCGGCAACTTCCGCTCAACCTGGATTTCCGAAGGCGGCTATGAGCCGGTGGCGGAGGTGCTGTTCGGCACGGTGAACGTCGACGCGTTCTTCCTGGAGTACGACAACGACCGTAGCGGCGACTTCGCGCCACTGCGTTTTATCCGCCCGGGTAAACAGCAGGTGGTTCTGGGGCTGATCACGACCAAGCACGGCGAACTGGAGAACCCGGAAGGGGTGAAAGCGCGTCTGGAAGAAGCCGCACAATACGTTGCGAAAGAGCAGATTTGCCTTAGCCCGCAGTGCGGATTTGCCTCCACGGAAGAGGGTAACAGCCTGAGCGAAGCCCAGCAGTGGGATAAAGTTCGCCTGGTTACGCAAATCGCCAGCGACGTCTGGTAACGTTGTCCACAGCGCTGCATTATTACAGTGCAGCGCTGTACCATTCTGAGTCGTTTCCCGCCGTTCCTCGCGTCATCCCCTTTAAAAATCCTGCTTCTGCAACCTGGCACTCTTTTTGCTCTCCTGAAACTGGCGTTACTTTTTTCTGCGTCCGGGTGGTAACGGACGTCTTCGCACAGCTTTCTTTTTCAGGAGTGAAAATATGCACCGTCGTACCTTTATTAAAGCGTTCGCCTTGTCCGCCTCCGTGGTCGCCATGGGGATGAGCTTTGGCGTCCAGGCCGCCGAGACCATTAAAGTCGGGATTATGCATTCTCTCTCCGGCACGATGGCCATTTCAGAAACACCCCTGAAAGATGTTGCCCTGATGACCATCGACGAAATCAATGCCAAAGGCGGCGTGCTCGGGAAAAAGCTGGAGCCGGTGGTGGTTGATCCGGCCTCCAACTGGCCGCTGTTTGCCGAAAAAGCCCGCCAGCTTCTGAGCCAGGATAAGGTCGCCGTGGTGTTTGGCTGCTGGACCTCCGTATCGCGTAAATCGGTCCTGCCGGTCTTTGAGGAGCTGAACGGTTTGCTGTTCTATCCGGTGCAGTACGAAGGCGAAGAGATGTCACCTAACGTCTTCTATACCGGTGCGGCACCGAACCAGCAGGCGATCCCGGCGGTGGAGTACCTGATGAGTGAAGACGGCGGCAGCGCGAAACGCTTCTTCCTGCTGGGAACGGACTACGTTTACCCACGCACCACGAACAAGATCCTCCGCGCCTTCCTGCACTCGAAAGGCGTGGAGGATAAAGATATTGAAGAGGTTTACACCCCGTTTGGTCATAGCGATTACCAGACCATTGTTGCCAATATCAAGAAATTCTCCACAGGCGGCAAAACGGCGGTGGTCTCCACCATCAACGGTGATTCCAACGTGCCTTTCTATAAAGAGCTGGCGAACCAGGGGCTGAAAGCCACGGACGTACCGGTGGTGGCGTTCTCCGTGGGCGAGGAAGAACTGCGCGGCATTGATACCAAACCGCTGGTGGGTAACCTGGCGGCGTGGAACTACTTTGAATCCGTTGATAACCCGACCAACAAGACTTTTGTCGCGGCCTACAGAGCTTACGCGAAAGCCCATAAGCTGCCGAATGCCGATACCGTCGTGACCAACGATCCGATGGAAGCGACCTACGTTGGCCTCCATATGTGGGCGCAGGCAGTTGAAAAAGCCGGGACGACCGACGTGGACAAAGTGCGCGCGGCAATGGCGGGCCAGTCGTTCAACGCGCCGTCCGGCTTTACGCTGACCATGGATGCCACCAACCACCACCTGCATAAGCCCGTCATGATTGGTGAAATCGAAGGCAACGGCCAGTTCAACGTCGTCTGGCAGACCGAACAGCCGGTGCGCGCTCAGCCGTGGAGCCCGTTTATCGCCGGGAATGACAAAAAGCCTGACCAGCCGATGAAAACAGCCAGCAACTAAGCCGCCACACCAGGGAGAGACGTCATGAACGCCATGCGCATGATTATTGCGATTGTGTGGCTTACCGGACTGCTGCCAGGGATGGCGCAGGCATCGGATGCCGATGATTTCGTTGCCGCCACCCGCAGTCAGCAGACCGCCATGCTCACCCGGTGGGCAGCCACGCCGGAATCCGCACGTTTGCCGCTGCTTAAGGCGCTGCAACAGGAAAACCTCTACACCGACAGCCAGAAACAGGCATTTACCCGCATCGACGGCCAAATGGTTGCCCTGGGCGCGGCAAAACGCGCTGAAGGAGCGACCAAAGCCGTGCGGCTGACCAACCGGCTGCGCGTGTTAACGGTCACGGCGCTGGCGACGCATCAGCTTGTCAGTGACAGTGTCACCGAAAGGCGCAATGCCGCACGACAGCTTCAGCGTGACGCCCAGCCGGATATGCTCGGGTTTCTGCAACAGCGGGCCAATAGCGAAACGGACGATGTCACCCGGCAGTCGCTCATGCTGGCGCTGGCAAACCTTCAGCTGGCTAGCCCGCAGGCGGAAGTACGCCTTAACGCGGTTGAGCTGCTGGGACAGTCCGACGATCCGGACGTTCAGGCCACGCTCGCGCCGTTTACCCGGGTGCAAACCGAGCCGGACGCACGGGTACGTGCCGCCGCTGCGGAGAGCCTTGAGGGTATTCAGCACCGTCTGATGTGGGGCGAACTGCTGGGGCAGGCCTTTATGGGCCTGTCGTTGGGGTCGGTACTGTTGCTGGCCGCGCTCGGGCTGGCTATCACCTACGGTCTGCTGGGGGTGATTAACATGGCCCACGGCGAGATGCTGATGCTCGGAGCGTATGCCACCTGGATGGTGCAGCAGATGATGGCGCAGTGGATGCCTCAGTGGCTGGCGCTCTATCCGGTGGTAGCGCTGCCGGTGGCGTTTTGCCTGACGGCAGGTATCGGGATGGTGCTGGAGCGGACGGTGATCCGCCATCTTTATGGCCGTCCGCTGGAAACCCTGCTCGCCACCTGGGGGATCAGTCTGATGCTCATCCAGCTGGTGCGCATGACCTTTGGCGCCCAGAACCTTGAGGTGGCGAACCCGGCCTGGCTGTCCGGCGGCGTGCAGGTTTTCGCCAACCTGACGCTGCCGTGGAACCGCATTGTGGTACTCGGGTTTGTACTGCTGGCGCTGTTCTTCACCTGGCTCCTGCTGAATAAAACGCGTCTGGGCCTGAACGTGCGGGCGGTGACGCAAAACCGCAGCATGGCGGCCTGCTGTGGCGTGCCGACCGGACGGGTGGATATGCTGGCGTTTGGCCTCGGGTCCGGCATTGCCGGGCTGGGCGGCGTGGCATTGTCCCAGTTGGGGAACGTGGGACCGGAGCTGGGTCAGGGATACATCATTGATTCGTTCCTGGTGGTGGTGCTCGGCGGCGTCGGTCAGCTGGCCGGTAGCGTCGCAGCGGCCTTTGGTCTGGGGATCTTCAATAAAATTCTTGAACCGCAGATGGGCGCGGTGCTGGGCAAAATCCTGATTCTGGTGGCGATCATTCTGTTTATCCAGAAACGTCCGCAGGGGTTATTCGCACTTAAAGGGAGGGTGACAGACTGATGAGCCAGCCATTGACCTTAACACTGGCGCGCAGTGCACCGCGCACCGCACAAATCTTCGGCAGTCTGCTGGTTGCAGCGCTGCTGGTGCTGCCTTTTCTCGCGCTGTTGCCCGCAACGCATCCGCTGGCCATTTCCACGTGGATGTTAACGCTCATCGGCAAGATCCTCTGCTACGCGGTTGTCGCCGTGGCCCTCGATCTGGTCTGGGGCTATGCCGGAATGCTCTCGCTGGGGCACGGCATATTTTTCGCCCTCGGCGGCTATGCGATGGGGATGTACCTGATGCGCCAGGCGGCGGGTGACGGGCTGCCCGCGTTTATGTCGTTTCTCTCGTGGAGCGAACTGCCCTGGTTCTGGTGGGGAACGCAGCATTTTGCCTGGGCGCTGGTACTAATCGTGGCGATCCCCGGTCTGCTGGCGCTGGTTTTCGGCTGGTTTGCTTTCCGCTCGAAGATCAAAGGGGTCTATTTCTCCATTATGACCCAGGCGCTGACCTATGCAGGCATGCTGCTGTTCTTTCGCAATGAAACCGGCTTTGGCGGCAATAACGGCTTTACCGGCTTCACCACGCTGCTCGGGTTTTCCGTTACGGCGACGACGACGCGGATCGCGCTGTTCCTCGCGACGGTCATGCTGCTGCTTCTGGCCCTGGGCACGGGCTATGCGCTGGCGAAGAGTAAATTTGGCCGCATTTTGACGGCGGTGCGCGATGCGGAAAACCGTCTGACGTTCTGCGGGTACGATCCGCGCGGCTTTAAGCTGCTGGTCTGGACGCTTTCCGCCGTGCTGTGTGGCCTCGCGGGGGCGCTGTACGTTCCGCAGGTGGGCATTATCAACCCGGGTGAAATGTCGCCAACCAACTCGATTGAAGCGGCCATCTGGGTGGCGCTGGGCGGGCGCGGCACCCTGGTAGGCCCGGTGATTGGTGCGGCGCTGGTCAACGGTGCGAAGAGCTTTTTCACCGTGGCGATGCCGGAGTACTGGCAGCTGTTTCTGGGCCTGATTTTCATTGCCGTGACGCTGTTTTTACCACGCGGCGTGTTCGGTCTGTTTCGTAAGGGAGAGAATTAATGCATCCCTCTGAAGGACTCTTTACCCGGCAGCTACCGGGCGACCGTTACCGCGAGCAGACCGATCCGGTATTGCAGCTTGAGGCCATTAACGTCAGTTTTGACGGTTTTCAGGCGTTGACCGACCTCTCGCTGAATATCGGCGTTGGCGAGTTGCGCTGCATCATTGGCCCTAACGGGGCCGGTAAAACCACGCTGATGGACGTCATAACAGGCAAAACCCGGCCAAAAAGCGGAAAAGCCCTTTATGATCAGTCCATCGATCTGACAGCCCTTGAGCCAGCGGCCATTGCCCGTCAGGGGATTGGTCGTAAGTTTCAGAAGCCGACGGTGTTTGAAGCGCTGACCGTAGGGGAAAACCTCGAAATCGCCATGAAAGCCGACAGGTCCGTCTGGGCGAGCCTGCGGGCCACGCTCAGCGGCGAACAGCGTGACCGCATTGACGAGATGCTGGTTTTGCTGCGGCTTGGCAGCGAGCGCGATCGCCGCGCCGGGCTGCTTTCACACGGACAGAAGCAGTTTCTGGAGATAGGCATGCTGCTGGTGCAGGATCCGCACCTGTTGCTGCTGGACGAACCCGCCGCTGGCATGACGGACGCAGAGACGGAATACACTGCCGAGCTGTTCCGAACCCTGGCAGGCAAGCATTCGTTGATGGTGGTTGAGCACGATATGGGCTTCGTCGAGACCATCGCCGATCACGTCACGGTGCTGCATCAGGGGCGCGTGCTGGCGGAAGGCTCGCTTCGCGAGGTACAGGCCAATGAACAGGTGATTGACGTCTATCTGGGACGCTAAGGAGCGGTGATGTTACGGGTTAACGAACTGAATCAGTACTACGGCGGCAGTCATATACTGCGCGGGGTGAGCTTTGAGGCGGGCGTCGGGGAAGTCACCTGCCTTCTGGGGCGCAACGGAGTGGGTAAAACCACGTTGCTGAGGTGCCTGATGGGGCTGATCCCGGTGAAAACCGGGGAGGTGGTCTGGCAGGGGAAAACCATCACCCACAGTAAACCGCACCAGCGGGTACAGTCCGGCGTGGCGTATGTTCCGCAGGGACGGGAGATTTTCCCGCGTCTGACCGTAGAAGAAAACCTGCTGATGGGGCTGTCGCGCTTCTCCGCACGAAACGCGAAGGGTGTACCGGAGGAAATTTGGCAGCTTTTCCCGGTGCTGAAAGAGATGAAGCACCGTCGCGGAGGCGATCTTTCCGGTGGTCAGCAGCAACAGCTGGCGATTGGGCGGGCGCTGGCGAGTCGTCCACAGTTACTGATTCTGGATGAACCCACGGAAGGTATTCAGCCGTCGGTGATCAAAGAGATCGGGCTGGTGGTCCGCAGCCTGGCGAACCGGGGGGATATGGCGATCCTGCTGGTGGAGCAGTTTTATGATTTTGCGGCGGAGCTGGCCGACAGCTATCTGGTGATGTCGCGCGGCAGCATCGTCCAGCAGGGACGCGGGGAGAATATGGCGCAGGAGGGCGTTCGCGGGCTGGTTGCGATCTGAAATGTTATAATATAACATCCTCATTCTTATAAAACGGAATGAGGATTTTGCTGTGGCTGCACATCGTGGAAAAATTGCGCTGACTCTGGGAACGCTGCTGGTAAGCGGCTCGCTTTTTGCCCATTCGCACGGACATCAGATGACGGAGGCGGAACAGAAGGCGGCAAACGGCGTCTTTGAGGATAAAGACGTCAGGGACAGAACGCTGTCTGACTGGGACGGGACCTGGCAGTCTGTTTATCCCTTCCTGCTTGAAGGTTCGCTGGATCCGGTTTTTGAAAAGAAAGCGCAGAAGGGGGAAAAATCCGCTGCCGAGGTGAAAGCCTACTACCGCAAGGGGTACGCGACGGACGTGGACGCGATTGGAATTGAAAACAACGTGATGGAATTCCACAGAGGCAAAACGGTGAGCAGTTGCCGCTACGACTACAGCGGCTACAAAATTCTGACCTACGCCTCGGGGAAAAAAGGGGTGCGCTACCTGTTTGAGTGCAAGGATAACGCGAGCCAGGCGCCTAAGTTTGTGCAGTTCAGCGACCATATCATCGGCCCGAAGGCCTCTTCACACTTCCATATCTTTATGGGCAACACCTCCCACGAGGCGCTGCTGAAAGAGATGGATAACTGGCCGACCTACTACCCGAATGAGATGTACAAAGAGCAGGTGGTGGAGGAGATGTTGCACCACTAGGCGTTGGTTTTGCCGGGTGAAGGCTTCGCCTTACCCGGCTTACAATTAGGGTTTTGTCGGTCGGGTAAGCGCAGCACCACCCGACACGCTCTCTTCACTTTTCACGCGCATCCCGCGCAATATCATCAGCCAGGCCGCAATGATGGCGGCCATCATAATGATGAATAATGACCAGTGCGGCAGATGGGTCAGGATGAGCCCGGTGATCATCGGGTTCGCCGCCGCGCCCAGCCAGCCCAGCGCCTGCGCAGAGAAGTAGCTCGCCTTCATGCCCGGCGGGGCGATATTGTCGATCAGCATGTATTCGCCCGGCGCATAGATTATTTCACCCAGGGTGAAGATCGCCGCCGCAATCCCCCAGTAAATCAGGTTCTCACCCGAAAGCATAAACCCGCCCAGCCCGAGGATGAAAAAGAGCGTCGCGGCAGTCATTAACGGGCGGATATTGCTGGCGGTGATCTTACGTCCAAGCGCGTATTGCAGGCTGACCACTACCGCCGCGTTGACGGGCAGTACAACGGCCACCACCTTTTCTGCGAAATCACTGTCCGCATGTGCGGCGAGGACATACTGGGAAATACAGGTGGCGAACGATCCCCCTACATAGGACGCCAGCAGGCCGGAGAGCGTATACCAGAACAGCGCCCGGTCTTTCAGCAGCACCGAGGGCTGCCATGGCATTTTCTCCTCAACGTTGTCTGAGGCTATGCTTTTCTGCACGTAGAAATGGATAAACCCGAGCGGCAGTGCGGCGCAGAAGGCGGCCAGCCAGAACGGCAGTTGCAGGCTGTACATCACCAGCAGGGTGCCGATCGGCGGCCCGATCGTCCAGCCGATGTTCAGGAAACTGTAGTTGAGTGAGAAAACGCGCGCTTTTTCGCTGGAGGTCAGCACGTCGGCAAACCATGCTTTCAGCACCGTTGAGAAGACGGAATAGGCGCAGTTGATCAGGGCAAAGAACAGCACCACCAGCGTCACGTTATTCACCAGCGGAATGGCCACAAACCCGGCAATAAAGGCCACGATGGCGATCAGCATATAGCGTTTTTTGTCGAACTTATCCGCCAGAATGCCGAACCCCAGGCTAAACACCACGCCAATGGTCAACGCCACGGTCAGGGCATAGCCAATATTCTCCACGTTCATATCGTACACGCGTGTGAGATATATGGTCATAAAGGGCAGCGTTGCGCCGCGACCAATTGTTAATAACAATGACGATGCCAGCAGCGCTGCGGTTGAGCGCCTGATTGATGGTTTCATTTTCCTGCCCGACAAATGCTTATGCTTTTTTTGTTGTGTTATTACAGGATTATCACGGGACCGGGAGCTTGTATAGCACCCAATTTATCCGCGAGTGCTTCTTCCCGGTACCAGAATTAATGATCTTCTCGCCGGGCTATTTTTTCTGTTACCTTGAGGTGTTAACAAAATTTTAATAATTCAGGGGCGGAAAATGACGCGGAAAGACGGGCTGTTAGCGTTGCTGGTTGTTGTGGTGTGGGGACTCAATTTTGTGGTCATTAAAATGGGGTTGCACAACATGCCTCCACTGATGCTGGCGGGTCTGCGCTTCCTGCTGGTGGCGTTTCCGGCGCTGCTGTTCGTCGGCCGCCCGAAAATTCCCCTGAAGCTGCTGCTGGGCTACGGCCTTACCATTAGCTTTGGTCAGTTTGCGTTTCTTTTTTGCGCCATCAAATTCGGTATGCCTGCGGGCCTGGCTTCGCTGGTGCTTCAGGTGCAGGCGTTCTTTACCATCATTCTCGGCGCGTTTGTCTTTGGCGAACGTTTGCAGGGCAAACAGCTGGCGGGCATTAGCCTTGCGGTCTTTGGCGTGCTGGTGCTGATAGAAGGCAGCCTCAACGGTCAGCATGTCGCCCTGCTGGGCTTTATGCTCACCCTGGCGGCGGGGCTGAGCTGGGCGTGCGGCAATATCTTTAACAAGCTGATAATGCAGCACGAGGCGCGTCCGCCGGTATTGTCGCTGGTGGTCTGGAGCGCATTGATCCCCATTGTGCCCTTTATGGCCGCGTCGTTTATTCTGGATGGCCCGCAGGCAATGCTGAAAAGCCTCGTTGAGATCGACCTGACGACCATTTTGTCGCTGATCTACCTGGCGTTAGTTGCCTCAATCGTGGGCTATGGCATCTGGGGTTCGCTGCTCGGGCGCTATGAAACCTGGCGCGTGGCGCCGTTATCGCTGCTGGTACCGGTGGTCGGGCTTGCCAGCGCCGCACTGTTGCTGGACGAGACGCTCAGCGCGCTGCAACTGTGTGGCGCAGGGCTGATTATGGCCGGGTTGTATATCAACGTCTTTGGCTTGCGTGTGCGTCGGGCGACGCGGGTGCGGGGTTAAGGCAGAAAAAAGCCCCGCCTGAGCGGGGCAAAAACGAATTACAGGTCGTGGTTGTAATACGGCACGCCTAATTCGTCGGATTTGTCGCTGCCAGCGCCCATGTGATTGAAGTCCCAGGGCGACTGGTTTTGCGTGGAGGGCATAATCATGGTGCCACGATTATTTTGCTGCCCCGCGCTGGGGGTTTGCTCCGCGAAACTCTGGCCGGAAACCAGCACCAGCAAGGTGAGGGCGGCGGAGGCGATAAATTTCATGATTTCCTCGGTTACGTCTTAACAGGCGATGATTAACTGCAATGTTTTAGCGGATACAGATAACGGGATTCACCCGGCATACTGGTAATACGGTACTTATGAGGCGGCACGTCAAAGTAGTTCTTAAACGTACGCGTCAGGGTTTGTTGCGATTCAAATCCGTAGCGTTCCGCCAGATAGAGGATCGGCTCATTGCTTTCTTTCAGCTTCTGGGCAATTTCCGTCAGCTTGCGGCTGCGAATATATTGTCCTAATGAATGGCCGGTCTCTTTTTTAAACATCCGTTGCAGGTGCCATTTTGAGTAACCTGAACGCTCTGACACTTTCTCAAGAGAGAGTGGAGATTCCAGGTTATCTTCGATCCAGTCCAAAATGCTATGAATGGTGATAGCGTCAGTATTGCGTCTGGACATCGTCATACCTCTTTTTCTGTTTACGGCAGGATTTTCTTGAGTAAAAGCTCAAGCGTTGCCACTTCATCTGCCGTTAAGTTTTTTGTCAGTTCCTGGTGCAGTGTTTGTCCTACTAATTGATGACATTGCTCACACATGGCCGCGCCATCGCTGGTCAGTTTCACCAGTACGCCACGTTTGTCATTGGGGTTAGGGCTTCGTTCTACCCATCCTTTACAGACGAGACGATCCAGCATGCGGGTTAACGCACCCAGATCGACAGAGAGCACCTTTTTCAGCTCAACCGGCGTGATACACACTTCGCAGCGAATAGAACACAGCACTTTGAACTGTGTTGCGGTGATATCCAGCGGTGACAGGTAGTCATTGAGCAGGCGATCTTTTTTCTGATTAACCATGTGAATAAGACGACCCAGTGGGATTATGTCGTTAAAGAGGTCACTGGTGTTTTTCACAATGGTTGCCCCGGCAAGTAGTTTAGTCACGGCAGATATTATTGCTCAGGCAAGTATAAGTCAACTGAATGGATCAGCCGATGCCACGAAATGCTAAAACGCTTCAGGAACTTTTTCTGTACGCTTTTAAATCATATACATAATCTGGCGTTATTGGTTGCGCGAGACAAGAATGGTTACGCTACGCGGATGGCTCAGGACGAGGATTTCCCCCTATAATTGCGGTGTTGAATAAGGATAAGGGCTGCGGTGCATTATGTTGGATTTGATTAAAGCAGTGGGACTTGGGCTGGTGGTATTACTGCCGCTGGCGAACCCGTTAACGACGGTGGCTCTTTTTCTGGGGCTGGCGGGGAACATGAACAGCGCGGAGCGCAATCAGCAGTCGATGATGGCCTCCGTCTATGTCTTCGCCATTATGATGGTGGCGTATTACGCCGGGCAGCTGGTGATGAATACCTTTGGGATTTCGATTCCCGGTCTGCGTATCGCCGGTGGGCTGATCGTGGCCTTTATTGGTTTCCGGATGCTGTTCCCGGCGCAAAAAGCGCACGAATCACCGGAAGCCAAAAGCAAATCGGAGGAGCTTGAAAGCGAACCGAGCGCCAACATTGCCTTTGTACCGTTAGCCATGCCGAGCACGGCGGGGCCGGGGACGATAGCGATGATCATCAGTTCCGCCTCAACGGTGCGGGATGGTACCACTTTTCCGCACTGGGTTATCACCGTTGCGCCGCCGATCATTTTTGCGCTTATCGCCATTATCGTCTGGGGATCATTACGCAGTTCCGGGGCGATTATGCGCTGGGTGGGCAAGGGGGGTATTGAGGCCATTTCCCGTCTGATGGGCTTCCTGCTGGTCTGTATGGGCGTGCAGTTTATTATTAACGGCGTGCTGGAGATTGTTAAGACGTATCATTGAGAACATTGCCGGGTGGCGCTGCGCTTACCCGGCCTACAAGTCCGTAATAATGTAGGCCGGGTAAGGCGAAGCCGCCACCCGGCACAACAAACGTCAACCGTGGCTGGTCTGTTCTTCCATCGCGACCGGCCATTTACGGAAGATAAGCACCGACCAGATCAGCGCGATCAGCGCCGGAATCGCCCCGAGATAGCCAATGGCCGACATCGACACATGCAGGCTGATCTGATTTCCCACCAGCGCCCCGGCCCCAATCCCCAGATTAAATATCCCGGAGAAGAGCGACATTGCCACGTCCGTGGCGTCCGGAGCCAGCGCCAGCACTTTAACCTGCATCCCCAGACCAATAATCATGATCGCCACGCCCCAGAACAGGCTGAGGATCGCCAGATGGCTTTCGCTGCCAGCCGCAGGCAGCAGTAACAGCAGGCACGCCAGCAGCAGGCCAATCGCACTGCTCACAAGCGCAGACGCGTGCTGATTGCCCAGCTTCCCGAACAGGATACTGCCGATAATCCCCGCACCGCCCAGGATCAACAGCAGAACGGTGGCGAAGTTGGCGCTAAAGCCCGCCACAACCTGAACAAACGGCTCAATATAGCTATAGGCCGTGTAATGGGCGGTCACCACAATCACGGTCAGCAGATAGATGCTCATCAGCGCCGGACGGCGCACCAGCAGCGGCAGGCTTTTCAGCGAGCCGGAGTGTTCGCTGGGCAGTTTTGGCAAGAGTTTGATCAGACACACCAGGGTGATCAGCGCCCCCATGCCGATAGCAAAGAAGGTGGTTCGCCAGCCGAAGTATTGTCCCACTATGCGTCCGATCGGCAGACCTAACACCATCGCCAGCGCCGTTCCGGTGGCGATTAGGCTCAGCGCCTGGGCACGTTTCCCCGCCGGGGCCAGACGAATGGCGAGCGACGCGGTAATCGACCAGAAAATGGCATGGGCAAACGCGATGCCGACGCGGCTGATGACCAGCACGGTAAAGTTCCACGCCATAAACGACAGCACATGGCTGGCAATGAATACCACAAACAGCCCAATGAGTAACTTACGACGTTCCATCTGACTGGTCAGCAGCATAAACGGCAGCGACATCAGCGCGACCACCCATGCATAGATGGTCAGCATAATGCCAACCTGTGCCGTTTCCATATGGAAGCTGGCGGCGATGTCGGACAGCAGTCCAACCGGAACAAATTCCGTTGTATTGAAAATAAACGCTGCAATGGCGAGCGTGACCACGCGTAGCCACGCGACCCTGCGGGAAACCGTGTGTGTTGTCATAGGGATATCTGGGGTTCGTTACCTGAAAGATGAGGAGACGATCTTAAAGCTTTAAACGGCGAAAACTCAACCGTTATGTGATGTGAATCACAAAATTTACCTTCATGCAGCGGTAGCGAACAAGGTTGTTTTCATTGAAGATAAAGAACAACACAACAAAAACAGGCGGTAACACAATGCAGGAGATTGATTTTTATCTGGTAGATGCGTTCAGCGCGTCCTCCTTTGGCGGCAATCCGGCGGCGGTTTGCCCGCTCGACGCGTGGCTGCCGGATGAGACGTTACTGCGGATGGCACAACAGCATAACCAGTCGGAAACCGCGTTTTTTGTGTGCACCAGAGGGGGAATTGAGCTGCGCTGGTTCACCACGCTCACCGAGGTGAATCTCTGTGGTCACGCCACGCTTGCCGCGGCGTATGTTCTGTTTAACGAACTGGATTATCCGGACTCACGCATTCATTTTGACACCGCCTCTGGTCGCCTGACCGTCAGCCGTGAAGGTGACTGGATGACGCTGGATTTTCCGGCCTGCCCGACGCAGGCACAGACGCCGCCACCGGAGATGCTCTCCGCACTCGGTATCAGCCACTATGTCGAGGCCCGAAAAGGCCGCGCCTGGGTGCTGGTACTGGAAAACCGCGAGCAGGTTGAAGCCCTTAATCCGGATTTCTCCGCCATGACGCCGGGCGAGCATAAAGTGGCGGTCACCGCCCGGGACGAAGGGGAATATGACTTTGTCAGTCGCTTCTTCTCGCCGGGCGTGGCCGTGCCGGAAGATCCTGTCACCGGCTCCGCGCACACTATGCTGATCCCGTACTGGAGTGAACAGCTTGGCAAAACACAGATGTTTGCCCGTCAGGTTTCAGCCCGTGGCGGGGACGTCCGCTGCGAACTCAGGGGCGACCGCGTGCGGATGGGCGGGCAGGCCTCGCTGTACCTGAAGGGCACAGTATTTCTGCGCTGAATAAATCTAAGAGGAACAAACGATGCAGGAAATTGATTTTTATCTGGTAGATGCTTTCAGCGACAGGGCGTTCGGCGGCAATGCGGCGGCGGTATGTCCGCTGGAAGCATGGCTGCCAGATGAGACGCTGCTGAAGATGGCAAAGCAGCATAATCAGTCAGAGACGGCGTTCTTTGTCCGAACGGACAACGGGTTTGAGCTGCGCTGGTTTACCACGCAGGATGAAATCAACCTTTGCGGCCATGCAACCCTCGCGGCTTCTCACGTTATTTTCGAATATCTGGATTACCCGCATACGGAAATTACCTTCACCACGCGCTTTGTCGGCGAACTGACGGTCCAACGTAGCGGCGACTGGCTAACGCTCAATTTCCCGGCGTGGTCAACCGAGGTTGTCGATACGCCACCGGCAGCGCTGTTCAGCGCACTGGGCATTAACGCGGCAAAAGAGGTGCGTGTGGGGCGCGATTACATGGTGGTGCTCGACAGCCAGCAGCAGGTGGAGGCGCTGACCCCGGATATCGCGGGCATGCTTCCGCTGGGGAAAATGGTCTGTGTTACGGCGCCGGGTGATGAATATGATTTCGTCAGCCGCTTCTTCTGCCCGGGGGAAGGGGTGCCGGAGGATCCGGTGACGGGATCAGCCCACAGCATGCTGATCCCGTACTGGAGCGAAAAGCTCGGTAAAACGCAGATGTCGGCCCGCCAGGTCTCCCTGCGCGGCGGGGATTTGCGCTGCGAGCTTAAGGGCGATCGCGTGCTGATTGGCGGGCAGGCCACGCTGTATATGAAGGGGAAAATCTACCTTCGTCTCCAGGACTACGTTCAGCATTAACAACGGGGCGCTGGTGGCTGACGCTCGTTAAGCAGCGCGATAAACGCCTCAAGCTGGCGGGTCATCGCCCCGCGTCGCCACACCAGCCAGGTGGTGAGCCAGCGCCAGTTTTCCGCCAGCGGCCACGCCGCCACCTGATGATGCCCTGGCATGCTCTCCAGCATGGAGCGGGGCATCAGCGCAATGCCTGCCCCCGCAATCACGCAGGCGAGCATTCCGTGGTAGGACTCCATCTCGTGGATCCTGCCCGGCGTGACGCGGTCGGCATGAAACCAGCTCTCCAGATGACGACGGTAAGAACAGTTGGCGCGAAAGGCGTACACGTCGCTGCCGCTCACCTGCGTGGCTTTTGACACTTCCGCGTGGCCCGCAGGAGTGACCAGCATCATCTCTTCCCGGTAAACCGGCATCCCTTCCAGTTCCGGGTGCGAGAGCGGCCCGTCGACAAAGGCGGCACTGAGCGTCCCCTCAAGCACGCCGTCAATCATCGTACCGGAAGGCCCGGTGGACAACGCAAACTGTATGCGCGGATAGCGCTGATTAAACCGCGCCAGACTTTCCGGAATGCGCACGGCGGCGGTACTTTCCAGCGCGCCGAGTGAGAATAATCCCTGCGGTTCATCCCCGGCGACGACCATTCGCGCTTCGTCGACCAGCGCCAGGATCTGCTTGCTGTAGCGCAAAAAATTGTGCCCGGCGGGGGAAAGCCGCAGGCGCTGATTCTCACGGATAAACAGTTCCACGCCGAGATCTGCCTCAAGCTGTCGGATGCGGGTGGTGAGGTTTGACGGCACGCGGTGTACCTTTTGCGCCGCCTGGGTAATGCTGCCGGTCAGTGCGACGGCGTTAAACATCTCAAGCTGGGTTAAGTTCATACCGTTCTCGATTCGTGAATAAGGTGGTGAGTATTATTCATTTTTAAGAAATAGCAGAGTAGGCCACAATCAATCAACTGTTATTACGTGGAGAACATCATGACCTATTCATCTGCTACCCATGCCATTTCTGTTAATCCGGCTACCGGCGAAACGCTGGCTGCTTACCCGTGGGCCATGTCCCGTGACGTTGAGCATGCCATTGCGCAGGCGGATACCGGTTTTCGCCAGTGGCGACGCGAGAGCGTAGCGCACCGGGCGCAAAAACTTCGCGATCTGGGTACGGCGCTGCGCAGCCGTGCGGAAGCGATGGCGCAGACGATCTCCCGTGAGATGGGTAAGCCGATTGTGCAGGCGCGTGCGGAGGTGGCGAAGTCCGCCAGCCTTTGCGACTGGTACGCTGAACACGGCCCGGCGATGCTGAATCCGGAATCTACCCAGGTCGAAAATGCGGTGATTGAGTATCGTCCGCTGGGGCCGATTCTGGCGGTGATACCGTGGAACTTCCCGCTGTGGCAGGTGCTGCGCGGTGCGGTGCCGATCCTGCTGGCAGGGAACAGCTATCTGCTTAAACATGCGCCGAATGTGCTCGGCTCGGCGGAGATGATCGGGCAGGTGTTTGCGGATGCCGGTTTCCCTGAGGGGGTCTTTGGCTGGGTGAACGCGACCAATGACGGCGTCAGCCAGGCGATTATCGATCGTCGTATCGCGGCGGTGACCGTGACCGGCAGCGTTCGGGCAGGGGCGGCGATTGGCGCGCAGGCGGGCGCGGCGCTGAAGAAATGCGTGCTCGAGCTGGGTGGTTCCGATCCGTTTATCGTGCTGAACGATGCCGATCTGGATCTGGCCGTCAACGCGGCCGTGGCCGGACGTTATCAGAATACCGGGCAGGTTTGCGCGGCGGCAAAACGCTTTATTGTGGAAGCGGGCGTGGCGGACGTCTTTACCCAGCGCTTTGTTGCCGCGGTCGCGGCGCTGAAGATGGGCGCACCGGAAGAAGAAGATAACTATATTGGCCCGATGGCGCGATGTGATCTTCGCGATGAACTGCATCAGCAGGTGCAGGCTACGCTGGCGGAAGGGGCGACCCTGCTGCTCGGTGGAGAGAAGCTTGCCGGGAGCGGTAACTATTATGCGCCAACCGTACTCGGGGACGTCACCCCAGAGATGACGGCCTTCCGTCAGGAGCTGTTTGGCCCGGTGGCGGCGATTACCGTCGCGAACGATGCGGCGCATGCCTTGCAGCTGGCTAATGACAGCGATTTTGGCTTATCGGCGACGGTCTTTACCGCGAACGATGCGCTGGCTGAAACCTTCTCTCGCGAACTGGAGTGCGGCGGGGTGTTTATCAACGGCTACAGCGCCAGCGATGCGCGCGTCGCGTTTGGCGGCGTGAAAAAGAGCGGCTTCGGACGGGAGCTTTCTCATTTCGGTCTGCATGAGTTCTGTAATGTGCAGACGGTGTGGAAGGATCGCGTGTAATGTTGTTGCCGGGTAAGGCAAATACGCTGCCCGGTAATTCCCGTTTCCTGTCATTATTCTGCAATGGTTCTGTCATTTTCGTTTCGTAGACTCGCTCGCGTCTAACGTATTGTTACAGAAGAAAATTATGAACCTAACGCAAATTTTTCGCCGTCTTGCGCAGCGCTTTATTCCTCGTCAGTTTGGCCTGCTGACCGGCATCTTTTGTATTATTGGCCTTTTCTCCGCCCTGCAACTCTCTTCATCCTTCCTGCTGACCGCCTCCCTGAATCAAGCCCAGCGTAACGAACACCGCAATCAGCTGGCCTGGCAGCAACAGAGCAGGCTGGATCAGGCGCGCGTTTCCCTGCTGGCGGCAAGCGATCTGCTCAACCGCGCTGGCGTGTACTTCATGCAGGATAAAGAGACCGGCTCAGAAGGGAGCTGGCACAGCCTGATGGACGAGGCGCAAAAATCCCTGGCGGCGTCACAGCAGGCGTGGAAAGGCTGGCTCGCGCTTAATCCGCCGCAAGACGAGGCGCTGGTCAATAGCTATCAGCTTTTCTATAGCGCCATCAGGGAGCAGGCGGAAGGGCTGGTGAAAACCAATAGCATTGATCTCTTTTTTGCCGTACCCGCCCAGGCGTTTCAGACCGATTTTAATGACAACTTCGCACGCTATCAGCAGCGAAGTGAGAAGCAGGCGATACAGGGGCGTCAGTCGCTCATGGAACAACTCTCAGGCCTGCAACGACTGTTCCTGTTTGCGCCGCTGGTGCTGGTGGCCATTGCCATTGCCGTCTGGTTCGGCATGGCGAAATGGGTGATAACCCCGCTACGCCGTATGATCGTCCATATAAACCTGCTTGCGGCTGGAGATTTGTCCGGCACGCCGCCTGACGTTGTGCGCTTCAACCGGGAAATCAGCCAGCTCAGCGGCAGTATTACCGCCATGCAGCGCGGTCTACAGCAACTGGTGACTCAGGTCAGCGAGGCCACCACCGCCATGGTTGAGAATATCGGGTCACTTGCCCAGGGAAATCAGAAGCTTTATCAGCAGTCTACGCGGCAGGCCAAAGAGCTGGAGGAGGTGACGGCGCATATTGCCGATCTCGAAAACCACGTTGAGGGGAACACGGGGTATGCGAAACTTGCCCGCTCGCGTGCCGATGAGGCCCGACAGGCTGCCGTCGGCGGGGAGCACATGATGTCTGCGGTGAATGGCTCGATGCAGACGATCGTCGACCGATCCTCAGAGATGCGCGGGATCGTCGCGATGATCGACAGCGTGGCGTTTCAGACCAATATTCTGGCCCTCAATGCTGCCATTGAAGCCGCCCATGCGGGGGAGCAGGGGCGCGGATTCGCGGTAGTCGCCCGGGAAGTGGGGCTGCTGGCCAGAAAAAGCAGTCACTCTACGCAAACCATCCAGGCGCTGATCAACCATTCGCTACAGGGCATTGAAGAAGGTTCCCAGGTGGTAAACCGTCTGGAAGATAATCTGCAACAGGTTACCGGGCTGGTGGCGAATCTGAGCAGCCTGCTGAATGATATTTCGCTTGCCACCCTGAATCAGGGGGAAAGTATTCACCAGATGACCCGTCAGCTTCAGGCGCTGAATCAGGTATCGCGTCAGACAGATCTGCTGGTTAGCGAAGCGTCGAATGCCTCTGCGCGTCTGCATCAGGAGTCAGATCTTTTGTTACAGGCCGTCTCGCGTTTTCGTCTCCCTGCCTGACGTGATGTATAAGCCTCTGTTATACTCGCAGCCCGTTTTAGCCTGAGGGCAAGGAGCAAAGTGTGGCTGCGGTCATCCATAATGAGATGCTGGACGAGATTCTGGCGCAGGTTCGTCCGTTACTGGGGCAGGGTAAGGTTGCCGATTACATTCCCGCGCTGGCCTCGATCAGCGGGAATAAGCTTGGTATCGCCATTTGTACCATCGACGGGCAGCGTTTTCAGGCGGGAGACGCGCTGGAGCGCTTTTCGATTCAGTCGATCTCAAAAGTGCTCAGCCTGGTTGCCGCCATGCGCCAGTATGACGAGCAGGAGATCTGGCAGCGGGTAGGCAAAGATCCGTCCGGTCAGCCGTTCAACTCCCTTCTCCAGCTTGAAATCGAACAGGGTAAGCCGCGTAACCCGTTTATTAACGCCGGGGCGCTGGTGGTGTGCGATATGCTGCAAAGTCGGCTGAGTGCGCCGCGCCAGCGGATGCTCGAAATTGTGCGTCAGCTTTCCGGCATGCAGGACATTGCCTACGATTCGGTGGTCGCGCGCTCTGAGTTTGAACACTCTGCACGTAATGCCGCGATTGCCTGGCTGATGAAGTCCTTCGGCAATTTTCATAATGATGTCGCCACGGTTCTGCAAAACTATTTTCATTACTGCGCACTGAAGATGAACTGTGTCGAACTGGCGCAGACTTTTCTGTTTCTGGCGCATCAGGGCCATGCCCCGCATCTGGGTGAGGACGTTGTCTCCCCCATGCAGGCCCGGCAGATCAACGCCTTAATGGCGACCAGCGGAATGTATCAGAACGCCGGAGAGTTTGCCTGGCGCGTGGGGCTGCCGGCCAAATCCGGCGTTGGCGGTGGGGTTGTGGCGATTGTCCCGCACGAGATGGCGATTGCCGTCTGGAGCCCGGAACTGGACGAAACCGGCAATTCACTGGCAGGCGTGGCGGCGCTGGAGCAGCTGACCAAACGTCTTGGACGGTCCGTATATTAATGTCCACGTTAGATCCTTTATTCGCGCGCCTGGCCCGCTCCACGTTTCGTTCGCGTTTTCATTTAGGAACGAAAGAGCGGCAATACTGCTGGGATAAAGGCGCGGAGACTATCGATCGGCATGCCGCCGATTTTGTCGCCGCGCGACTGGCACCTGCACAGCCGGTAAATGACGGTAAGCAGACGCCGATGCGTGGCCATCCGGTCTTTATCGCCCAGCATGCCACGGCAACCTGCTGTCGGGGCTGTCTGGCTAAGTGGCATGCGATCCCGCAGGGCGTGCCGCTGAATGCGCAGCAACAACAGTATATCGTCAACGTGATCCATCATTGGCTGGTCATTGAGGTAAATCGTGCCTCATGAACTGACAATGTCTCTGTTTAAGCTACGCTTTTACTAATGCTCAGCGTCAGGAGACGTTATGAAAGCACCTTTGATTCCCGTTAATGAAACGGAGCGCATGAATGCACTGCGCGAGTCCGGTCTGCTTGAGATCGACAATTATCCCGCGTTTGACCGTCTGACGCGTCTGGCAACACGCTTTTTCAGGGTGCCGCTGGCGATGATTACGCTGGTGGATGATCACGCCGTGATCGTGAAGTCTGCCGATGGCCGGGTGCCCGTCAGCCAGCCTCGCGAACTCTCGTTTTGTGGTCATACGATCCTGGGGGACGCGCCGCTGGTGGTGGGGGATACGCTGCGGGACGAACGCTTTGCGGACAACCCGCAGGTGGCGGGAGAGCCTGGCGTGCGCTTTTATGCCGGTTACCCGCTGCGTTTACGTGACGGGGCGTGCGTAGGCTCGTTGTGTCTCATTGATTACGCACCGCGTGAGTTTTCGGCGGCGGATTCCGCCGTACTGGCCGATCTCAGCGCGCTGGCAGAGGATGAGTTTGCAGCCGTAAGCGCGGCCACGACCGATGAGCTTACGGGGCTGTTTAACCGTCGCGGGTTTAACCAGTTTGCGCAGTTTGCGCTGTCGGTTTCGCAGCGTCGGGCAGAACCGTTAACGCTTGGCTGGCTGGATCTGGACCATTTCAAAACCATTAACGATCGCTTCGGGCACCAGGAGGGCGACAAAGCCCTGAAAGCGATGGCCGCCCTGATGCGTTCCTCATTCCGCGAGGCCGATCTGCTGGTACGTTTCGGGGGAGATGAGTTCGCGGTACTGTTTGCGGATACCGATGAGCCTGGCGCCTGGATCGCCATGCAGTATCTTGTTGAACAAACGGAAAATTACAACGCGCGCCAGCTGCATCCCTGGTCGTTACAGTTCTCCTGGGGGTTAAGCGAGTTCGATCATCACCGGAACGATATGCAGGCGTGGTTAAAGCATGCGGATGCGCAGATGTACGCCATGAAGCGGCAACACCACCGCGAAAAATGACATAACGAAATCCTATGTCATCGCTTATTGCGTTACAAAAATGTTAATAGCAAAGTGGAGAGATTCAACCTAAGGACGCGCGATGAACTCTCCCATGCTGATTAAACCTCTCTCCCGGCAAGACATTCTTACCCACATCACTGCCCTGAACGATATTCTCGTCAGCTGTGTCAACGGCGGCGCCTCCGTCAGCTTTATGCTGCCTTTTTCTTCCGGGAAAGCCCATACGTTCTGGCTCAGCGTCGCAGAAAGCGTCGGGCGCGACGAGCGCACTGTGTTGGGATGTTTCGATGAGGAGCAGGGGCTGGTTGGCACGGTCCAGCTGATCACCGATCAGCCTGAAAACCAGCCGCACCGCGCAGATGTCGCGAAACTGCTGGTTCATGAGAAGGCGCGCCGTAAAGGGGCGGCAATGGCGCTGATGGAAGCCCTGGAGGCGGTTGCGCGTGCAAAAGCCCTTACGGTGCTGGTGCTTGATACGTCGACCGGCAGCGGCGCGGAGACGTTTTACCAACGTGGGGGCTGGCAAAAGGTGGGGGAGATCCCACGCTACGCCCTGATGCCGAACGGGGACATGACGGCAACCTCGGTGTTTTATAAATTCTTGTGATTATTTTTCACCATTACGCCATGTGTTGATCCAGACAGGGGTTCTGGTCGTGAAGTTTTGATAAGTTATCACACCAATCTTATCAGGCTGTATGACTAATCATAAAGGACCTCCATTGTGAACACACTCAACCGTCGTGATTTCCCCGGTGCGCGCTATCCTGAACGTATCATCCAGTTCGGCGAAGGTAACTTCCTGCGCGCGTTCGTTGACTGGCAAATCGACCTCTTAAACGAGCATACCGATCTCAATTCAGGTGTGGTGATTGTGCGGCCAATCCAGAGCGATTTTCCCCCGTCGCTGAGTACTCAGGATGGTCTCTATACCACGATTATTCGTGGTCTGAATGAGCAGGGTGAAGCGGTAAGCGATGCGCGTCTTATTCGTTCCGTGAACCGTGAAATCAGCGTCTACAGCCAGTACGATGAATTTCTGAAGCTCGCCCATAACCCGGACATGCGATTTGTCTTCTCCAATACCACGGAGGCGGGCATCAGCTATCACGCGGGCGATAAGTTTGACGATGCGCCAGCGGTCAGCTATCCGGCCAAACTGACGCGTCTGCTGTTCGAACGCTTTACCCACTTTAACGGGGCAGCGGATAAAGGCTGGATCATCATTCCTTGCGAACTCATCGACTACAACGGCGATGCCCTGCGTGAACTGGTGCTGCGCTACGCACAGGCGTGGGCGCTTCCGGCGGCATTCATTGCCTGGCTGAATGATGCTAACACCTTCTGCTCGACGCTGGTTGACCGCATTGTTACCGGCTATCCGCGTGATGAGGTGGCAGAGCTGGAAGCCGGTCTGGGCTATCACGATGGCTTCCTCGACACGGCTGAACACTTCTATCTGTTTGTTATTCAGGGACCAAAATCACTTGCAGCGGAACTGCGCCTGGATAAATACCCGCTCAATGTCCTGATTGTTGACGATATCAAACCGTATAAAGAGCGTAAGGTGGCGATCCTCAACGGCGCGCACACGGCGCTGGTCCCGGTCGCTTTTCAGGCCGGGCTGGATACGGTAGGGGACGCCATGAACGACGCGGAGATTTGCGCGTTCGTAGAGAAGGCTATTTATGAGGAGATCATACCGGTCCTGGATCTGCCGCGTGACGAGCTGCACTCTTTCGCCAGTGCCGTAACGGGGCGTTTCCGTAATCCGTACATTAAGCATCAGCTGCTGTCGATTGCACTGAACGGGATGACCAAATACCGCACCCGCATTCTGCCGCAACTGCTGGCAGGGCAGAAGGCGACCGGCAAACTGCCTGCACGACTGACCTTTGCCCTGGCAGCGCTGATTGCGTTCTACCGCGCCGAACGCAACGGTGAGCCTTATCCGGTGCAGGACGACGCGCACTGGCTTGAACGTTACCAGCAGCTGTGGACGCAACATCGCGATAAACAGGTCACTACCCGTGAGCTGGTATCGTCGGTGTTAAGCGTGAGCGAGCACTGGGAGCAGGATCTGACGCAGGTAAACGGACTGGTAGAACAGGTTGCGCAGGATCTGGATGCGATTTTAAGCAAAGGCATGCGCGATGCGGTGAAACCGCTCTGCTAATCATAATGCCCGGCGTTTGCCGGGTTTTTTACAGACCCTATTTAGTTACAACATACTATGTGCTCTTTTTTTAAAAAGCACATGCAGCACCGTGCGCGTCAGGCTTAGCAGGTCAGAAAATGCAATGAATTAGTAACAAGCTTGCAACCGTGAGGGGGATCACGTTTAATAGCCGCGCTCTTTACTTATCTGAAGCTGATTATGATTGTTCGTCCTCAACAGCACTGGCTGCAACTGATTTTTGTCTGGCATGGTTCGGTACTTCCCAAAATTTATACCCGACTGCTGCTTAACTTCCTGCTTTCCATCGCCGTGATTGTCATGCTGCCGTGGTATACCTCGCTGGGCATTCGGTTTACCGTCGCGCCGTTCAGCATTCTGGGTGTGGCTATTGCCATCTTCCTGGGATTTCGTAATAACGCCTGTTATTCCCGCTACGTTGAGGCACGTCTGCTTTGGGGGCAGTTGATGATAGCGGCGCGCTCGCTGTTTCGCGAGGTAAAAAACACCTTACCGGATGATAAACATCTCGGCGAGTTTGTTCGCCTGCAAATCGCCTTTGCTAACTGCCTGCGTATGACCCTGCGCCGAGAAACCAATGCCGAACAGCTGTCCCGCTATCTGGCGCCTGACGATTTACGCAACGTGATGGACGCCAACTCACCGGCGAACCGTATCCTGCTGATCATGGGGGAGTGGCTGGCCGTGCGGCGGCGTAGCGGGCAGCTTTCAGACATCCTGTTTCACAGCCTCAACAACCGCCTGAATGATATGTCCATTGTGCTGGCTGGCTGTGAGCGTATCGCCAATACGCCAGTTCCGTTTGCCTATACGCTGATCCTGCACCGGACGGTGTATCTGTTCTGCATCATGCTGCCGTTTGCGCTGGTTGTGGATCTGCATTACATGACGCCCTTTGTCTCTGCGCTGATTTCGTACACTTTTATCTCGCTGGATACGCTGGCAGAAGAGCTGGAAGATCCGTTTGGAACGGAAGATAACGATCTGCCGCTGGACGCCATCTGCAACATGATGGAGCGCGATCTGTTGCAGATGAACGATGAAGAGAACATCCCTGAAAGACTGATGCCGGATAAATATTATCAGCTGACCTGACGGGCATTCCATTCGTCGCGGGTGATTTCCCACACCTCCGAGTCCAGCATGCCGCTGACGTAGGCTTTCTTCTCCGTCCTGATAAGCCGCATGCCGCTGCTGTCTGAAATACGTCGGGAGCGGCTGTTGGCCGCCGCTTTCGGCGCACGTAACACCGGTTTATTGAGCGTATTAAACCAATAATCCGTTGCCGCAATGCTCGCCTCCCGCATATATCCCTGGCCCTGAAATTCCGGCGCGAGCCAGAAGCCCCGGTTGTTGTCCTCCACGTCATACAGGCAAATCACCCCCATCAGTTCGTCAGGCGCTTCGCGACGTCGAATCGTCCAGAACCACGCAATCCCTTTGGCCATGTCGGGCAGTGCAACGTTGTTGACGTAATTTTCTGCACCGTTTTCCGGGTAGGGCCAGGGGACTGAAGAGACCATATAGCGGACAATCTCCCAGCGGGGATAGCGTTGCTGGATCTGGACGGCATCGGCGGCAACAAGGGGTTTAAGTAATAAGCGTTCTGTCGTAAGCGTGGGTATCGTCATCCGGTGATCTCCATATTTGAGCGTTATGCTTTTGTTTGTGTTCTGGTATTTTCATCTTAATAACATTCTGTTCCGATATACTGTACTTTAGTTACGATGTAAACGATGTCGAGTTAACGAAATTAACCTGCTTAAAAAGGAGAAAGGTATGGTTTTACCTGGGATAAACCTTGATAAAAACTTACCGGGCTACGATTTTGCGAAAATGTCGGGAGTTGGGGCTGCGGATTTTGATTTTAAAGCGCTTGGTGCCGCCATGGATTGTCATCGTGAATTTGCTCACGCGGGTATCATTTACTCTGACGGCCCCCAACGCTTCCTGGTTCGACCCGGCAAACGACATCCTCAAGGGCAAAGTGGAATAGTAACGCATGTTATTGTGAATAAAGCCTCCTCGCTGCCGTCTGTCTCCACAGCAGGAAAAGCATTGAGTGATGCAGTTTCTTCTACTTCCATGGGAACTGAAATTGCCTCAACCGTTCTGTCATGTGGCGCGATGATCATAACTGGCGGAGTGATGCTCGCTGGAACAGCAGCAACTCCCCTTACCGCAGGCGCGGGAAGCGTATTGGTCGCTATTGGCTACGCCGGAACGGCTGCCACTGGTCTGCAATGTGTGAATGGTCTTTATCGAATTTATGATTTGGTTGAAAATGATGGTGCTAATGTCGCCTGGCTGGATACTCAGGACTGGTATGTCGCGACATCCACTTCCTTAGATGTCATTTCTCTGGCAAGCGCAGGCGGTGCACTGAAAGAGGCTGTTACTACCTGGCGCGCAATGAAATCCGTTTCGTCCTTGAAAGCAACCGAATGGCTAAAAAGTTATCCTCGTCAGGACCGTGCTCGATTGACTGAATTAATTATTCGCGCTCAAAACCCTGGTATAAGCAATAAAGAAGTCAAAGCGCTTATTAGAGCAGGCTTTTATCCAAAACGATTCCCAACGGGTCCTGTTCAGATTGAGCTCACCAGGCAATTAGGTCAAGTTGTGACGAGTGCCGCGGCACTTGCAGGAAGCGCCGTAAGCGGAGTTATTGCGGCACCAGGGAACATACCTCGCACCAGTAAATACATTATCGGTACTATCCAGTCGCTGGCGGTTTTTTGATGAAATTTTTGCGCTTGTTAACCGGACACGTTTCATACGAGCTCCTGCAACACGGTAAACGGATTGAGGACGCTATTGCCCGTCATGACAATGTCTTATTAAACCATTCCTCACCCGAACTGGAGCGTTATTTTTCACGCCCGCTTAGTGAGCTGCCACGGCAAAATGCTTATCCGGTAGCGATATTATTACCGCTATTTCTGGTGATTTTTGCGTTTAATTTGCTGCCATTTCTCCAGACAATATCCAGTATGTCGCCATCGCTACATGCACTCAGTTTTTTTGTCCCATCGCTAGCGATACTTATCTTCCTGATGCTCGCGAGTGCATTCCTTGCCCGAGGATACACGTCAGGACTAACAGGATTTTTAGCGCTTTTCATCATCCTGCTCACATTAACGGTATTGCAATGGATTCACTATCTGATCGTTTCTGACGGCAGTAGCTGGCAGCTGATCATTGCAACGATCGCTTTGGTAATTAGCCGTATGGTGTTAAACAGTCGGGGCTTTGTGCTGTTCACGCTATATTGTCGTTCGAAGCGTCTTGCCACGCTGGCCCGCATCATGCGCCAAAAGAGCATTAAGGATAATGTGAGGAACGCATGACGCTCATCGTACGCCCGTTACAGACAGAAGATTACCCACAGTGGCGACCGCTGTGGGATAGCTATACCCATTTTTATGAGTGCTACCTTGACGAGTCCGTTACCGCTGCGACGTGGGACAGGGCGCTCTCAGGTTCATCATCCCTTTTTTGCCGGGTTGTGGTGAAAGACGGCAACGTCATCGGCTTCGCCATGTGTGTCCTGCATGAAGGGACCTGGTCAACCGCGCCCATTTGCTATCTGGAAGATCTATTTGTTGACGCTGCCGAACGTGGCGCAGGGGCGGGTAAAACGCTTATCGACGCCCTGATCGATGAGGGTAAGCGGGAAGGGTGGTCAAAACTCTACTGGGTAACCCGCATGCATAATCCGGCGCGTAAGCTGTATGACCACTATGGTGAAGCCGACGATTACGTCCGGTACCGAATCACCCCTTAACCGGGTTTGTATCACACTGTATCTGCGTCTGTGATACATACACAGGTATGCAATAAAGCCGCATCCGCACACATCCTTTATACAAACGCATGGTGTTATATCTCTGTCAACTGAACTCACCCGGAGATAACATCATGTTTAACAAACTCGCATACTCAGCAGTCGCCCTGACCGTTTCGCTTGGCACCGTGATGTCCTGTCAGGCTGAAGCGATGGGTAAAGATTACGCGTCGGCCTTCAACCAGGTAAAACAGATTAACGCCTGCGATCTTAACGTCGGTTATGTCGATATCGGACCGAAAGAGGGGCAACCGGTGATCCTGCTGCATGGCTGGCCGTACGACATTCACAGCTACGCTGAAGTGGCCCCCGCGCTGGCCGCGAAGGGGTATCGTGTCATTGTGCCGTTCCTGCGCGGGTACGGCACAACGCGCTTTATTTCTGATAAAACACCGCGTAACGGCCAGCCTTCGGCAATGGAGAAAGATATTGTTAATCTGATGGACGCCCTGAACATCAAACAGGCGGTGTTCGCCGGTTATGACTGGGGAGCGCGTACCGCGGATATCGTTGCGGCGCTCTGGCCGGAACGGGTGAAATCGCTGGTCTCGGTGAGTGGCTATCTGATCAGTAGTCAGGCGATTGGGAAACAACCATTACCGCCGAAGGCAGAGGTTCAGTGGTGGTACCAGTTCTATTTCGCCACGCCGCGCGGTGCGGAAGGCTATGCTAAAAATACGCACGATTTTGCCCGGCTGATCTGGTCCCAGGCTTCGCCGGACTGGAAATTCAGCGATGCCACCTTCAATGCCAGCGCCAAATCCCTCGATAACCCGGACCACGTTGCCGTCACGCTCAGTAATTACCGCTGGCGTCTGGGTCTGGAAAAAGGGGAGCCTAAATATGACGCCTATGAACAAAAACTGGCGACGCTGCCGAACATTACGGTGCCGACCATCACCATCGAAGGCGGTAATAACGGGGCGCCACACCCTGCACCTGCGGCCTATGCCGGGAAATTTACCGGAAAATATGAGCACCGTACTTTCGGCGCAACGGTTGGCCACAACCCGCCGCAGGAAGATCCGCAGGACTTTGTTAAAGCAGTTGTCGACGCGGATAAGCTCTGATATGTGCTATTTTCAATCGGTTACCTCTTAATCAGGAGCCTGCGGTGGAGCATATTGATCACATCCTTGTCGTCGATGACGACAGGGATATTCGTGAACTGATTGTCGATTACCTCGTGAAATCCGGCTATCACGCCTCTGGCGCGGCGAACGGGAAAGAGATGCGCATGGTGCTCGACAAACAGCATATCGACCTGGTGGTGCTGGACGTGATGATGCCCGGCGATGATGGCCTGACGCTGTGTCGACAGCTGCGCAGCAGCAGGCATAAGGATCTGCCGATCCTGATGCTTACCGCGCGCAATGAAGACACGGACCGGATCCTGGGGCTAGAGATGGGCGCGGACGATTACGTGGTGAAACCGTTTGTGGCCCGCGAGCTGCTGGCGCGTATTAAAGCCATCCTGCGTCGTTTTCGCACTATGCCGCCTAATCTTCAGGTCACCGAGGCAGGGCGTCTGGTGGTGTTCGGTGACTGGCAGCTGGATACCGTGGCGCGTCATCTGATTGATAACGAGGGACTGATTGTGGCGCTCAGCGGGGCGGAATACCGTCTTCTGCGCGTATTCCTCGACCATCCTCAACGGGTGCTGACCCGCGACCAGCTGCTGAACCTGACGCAGGGACGTGACGCCGAGCTGTTTGAACGTTCGATTGATCTCCTGGTGAGTCGCGTGCGACAGCGCCTGAATGAAGATGCCCGCACGCCAGCCTACATTAAAACCGTACGCAGCGAGGGCTACGTTTTTACCATGCCGGTGACCATCGTCGAGGCCAATGAATGACGCTGTGGCCCCGCACGTTACTGGCCCGGCTGCTGATCATTGTGCTGCTCGGGCTATTGCTGGCTAACGCGCTCAGCCTGACGCTGGTCATGGTTGAGCGAATGCGCAGCGCGCGCACGGTTATGCTGGGCAATCTTGAGAACGACGTCGCGACCAGCGTGGCCATTCTCGACCGGCTTCCGGCCAAAGAGCGGCCAGAGTGGCTGGAACGCCTCAGTCGCGGTAATTATCGTTATATTCTTGGTCCGGGCGAGCCAGGCGCGGCACCAACGGATAAACGCTCGCGCGATGCGGTCCGAACCCTGAAAGAGACGCTTTCTTCCCAGTATCCGCTGCGTTTTACGGCCGTTCCGGGGCCGATTTCCCATATTCAGGCCCATCTGACGCTCCGCGACGGTGCTCCACTCACCATCGATCTGATCCCGCGCATGCCCCCTGTCGCCAGCTGGTTGCCCGTGGTGCTGGTTCTTCAGCTGTTCCTTGTCGCGTTCTGCTCCTGGATTGCCGTGCGCCAGGTTGTCCGGCCATTTTTGCAGTTCACCCGCGCGGTGGATTCCCTCGATCCGGCGGCCCATTCTCCGATGACTGAAAAAGGGCCGGTTGAAGTGCGGCAGGCGGCGCAGGCTTTTAATGAGATGCAGTCGCGGATACAGACGTATCTGCGTGAACGCGCGCAGATCCTGGCGTCCATTTCTCACGACCTCCAGACGCCCATCACGCGCATGAAGCTGCGGGTCGAAATGGCGGATCAGCCTGAACTACGCGATAAGTTGCTGAGCGACCTGGATAATATGTCGCGTCTGGTACGGGAGGGGATTGCCTATGCCCGGTCATCAGAATCCCTGGAAGAGACCACGCTGAAGCTGGAGCTGAATGCGTGGGTTAACAGCATCGCCAGTGATTATCAGGACATTGGTAAAAACGTGCATTTTCATCCATGCAATACGCGTCTGCCGATCGTCACTCGCCCGCAGGCATTGCGCCGGGTGATGACGAATCTGCTGGATAATGCGCTGAAGTTTGGCGATAGCGCGGTAATAGAGATTGATGAAGATGAAAGGCAGGTAGCGATCCGCATTATGGATAACGGCCCCGGCATCCCGGAGGCAGAGCTGGAGGCGGTGTTACAGCCGTTCTACCGGGTTGAAACGTCGCGCAATCGCGAAACGGGCGGCACCGGATTAGGCCTTGCGATTGCCGCGCAGCTCACCGCTCGGCTTGACGGGAAATTGCATCTTGCAAACCGGGCAGAGGGCGGACTGACCGTAAGCGTGACCCTTCCGCGCGGTTAATTGTACGTTTTTGTATCTGCACCCCGCGCCGATACCCAGGCAGACGAAATTCAGATTTTAGCACACAGGCTGAACACATTCGTACGGTGAAATGACCTCACTGCACCTTCGCAGCTACTGTATCGTGAGGTCCTTATGTTTCTGATAATCGCTTTTTTGGGCGGCATGATTAGCCTGCTCAGTCCCTGCACGCTTCCCGTCATTCCTCTGCTGTTCGCCGGCTTTCAGGGGCAGCGCAAGCACATTCTGGCGCTTCTGGCGGGAATGATTGTGATGTTCACGTTGGTGGCGATGGTGGTAACGGTGGCCAGCGAGTGGATCGCCGACGCCACCGTTATTGGTCGCTGGATTGCGCTGTTGGTACTGAGTATTGCCGCGCTGGCCCTGATCTTCCCGCAGTTCGCTCAGCGCATTGCCCGCCCGGCGGTCAGCGCGGGAAATGTTCTCAACACCCACAGCATGCAGCGACGCGGCATGCTTTCGGCTTTTCTGGCAGGGCTGGCCGTTGGACTGTTGTGGTCACCCTGTGCCGGACCGATTCTCGGGGCGATCTTCAGCATTAATATTGCAGGACACTCGGCCATCGCGACCGGAGCGCTGTTAGCCGCTTACGGCAGTGGATGCGCATTGATGCTGGGGCTGCTTGTCGTGGGCGGGCGTAAGCTGATCGCTCCTCTGAGAGCCAAATCCGCATTGATGGCGCGTTTGCGTCAGGGGGCGGGGGTGATGATGTTAGCTGCCGTTGCGTTCAACGCCAGCGGGATGACCTCGGCACTGAAAGGCGCCAACGGTGTTGCCGACAAGCTGGAAAACGCGCTGTTGAGTCTTGCGCAACCCACCTCCTCGCAGGTGAAACTGCAACCGGTCGCTGACGCGACGCCGAGCAGCCAGTTACCCTCATTAGATGGCGGTACGGGGTGGGTGAATGGTGACCCTGTCACGTCTGAGTCCTTGCGGGGGAAAGTGGTCCTTATCGATTTCTGGACCTGGGACTGTATTAACTGTCAGCATACGCTTCCGTATGTTCGTGACTGGGCGAAGAAATATCAGTCTCAAGGTCTGGTCGTCATTGGTGTCCACACGCCTGAATATCCTTGGGAAAAACCGATATCATCGGTGAAAAACGCGGTCAACAAATGGCAACTGCCGTACCGCGTGGTGACGGATAATAACTACAAAATCTGGAGCGCGTTCGGAAATCAGTACTGGCCAGCGCATTACTATTTCGATGCGAAAGGGCAACTGCGTTACACCTCGTTTGGCGAAGGTAACTACGACAAGCAGGAGGCCGTCATTCAGCAGTTGCTCAAGGAAGCGCGTTCCTGATCCGGCTTACGGAACCCGCTGAGCCACCATAAACAGGCGCGGAAAAGCCAGCAGTATCTGCCCGTTCTCCTGGAGCGGATACTGCTCTTCCAGCAGCTCAAGGTAGCGTTTCAGATAATTTTTCTGCTCGCTTTCGTTCAGTTCCTGTAACCACGGACGTAACCCCGTCGCGCTGACCCAGTCAATAATCGCCTGATGAGAGCTCATTTGATGGAAGTAGGTGGTGCGCCAGATATCCACGTCACATCCCGCTTCCGTCAGAATATCGTAGTAAGCATGGATACCCGGCAACGGCTCGCGGCCACGTTCGGGATAACCCTGTTCCCAGGCGACTTCACGCATCAGGGCGTGCGTCGGCTCAAGCCAGTTATCAGGCATTTGTACCGCCAGTACGCCGTTTAGCTGGAGCAGTGAAACCATGTGTGGCAGAAGGTGGTAATGGTCCGGGATCCATTGCAGGGAGGCATTGGCGTAGATCAGGCTGAGAGGCTGGTCAGGTTTGTAGTGACGGATATCCGCTTCAACAAAGTGACAGTCTGGCAGCGTCTGCCGGGCTTCCTCCAGCATCGCCGGGGAGTTATCCACGCCGGTGATCTGCGCTGAAGGCCAGCGCTGTTTCAGCAGCGCGGTGCTGTTGCCTGGCCCGCAGCCCAAATCCACGGCAGTTGTTACGTCCGCCAGCGGCACCCGGGCGAGTAACTCAGCGGCGGGACGTGTGCGCTCTGCGCTGTACTGAAGATAAAGTGAGGGATCCCAGTCGGCCATTTTCGCATCTCCGTGTTGAGGTGTTCAGCAAGAATAGCACAGGCAAATACCTGCGCCGGGGCAGGTATCTGGCTAATTGTGGGATTATAAAATGCCTTTCAGGGCCAGGTGATACAGCAGCATGATGGTTTTTCCGTCGACAATCTGGCCATTCTCAATGCCCCGAAGCGCGTCGTCCAGCGTCAGTTCCAGCACATCGATATCTTCCCCCTCTGCTTTAACGCCGCCGCCCGCGCTGGTCCGATCCTGCGGGTAATATTCCGCCAGATAGAAGTAGAGTTTCTCGGTAACGGAGCCAGGGCTCATATAGGCCTCAAAAATTTTCTCTACGCGCGTCACCTTAAACCCGGTTTCTTCTTCCGCTTCGGCTTTAATCCGGCTTTCCGGGTCAAGGTTATCGAGCAACCCGGCGGCCGCCTCAATGAGATCCTCTTCGTGACCATTGATAAACACCGGGAAACGGAACTGCCGTGTCAGAATCACGGTTTTGCTGTCGCGATTATAGAGCAGGATCGTCGCGCCATTCCCGCGGTCATACACTTCACGCTCTTGTCGCTGCCAGTCGCCATCGCTGCGCTGGAGGTCAAAAGTGTATTTTTTCAGGTTATACCAGTTGTCGGACAACGTTTCGCTGGTGATGATGCGTATATCTGCACGTTTTGATTGCACGTTTGGCTCTCCTCTCGTAGAGTGAGCATCATAAACAGCACTATCGTGCAAATACAAGATGGTTCGTGCAATATCAGGAATAAATCATGCTCACAAGTCAGCGTAAACAGTTGATTCTGGAAAAACTGGAGGCGGAAGGCCAGGTGCAGTCTACTGCGCTAAGCCTTTTTTTCTCGGTATCTGAGGACACTATCCGCCGTGATTTACGTGAACTGGCGGCAGAAGGGCGTTTGCAGCGTGTCCACGGCGGCGCACTGCCAGCATCTTCAGCGGTTGCGCCTTTTGCTGAACGTCAGTCCGTTAAAATGGATGCAAAAAAACGCGTGGCACGTCGGGGGGCGCAGCTCATTTCACCGGGGCAGGTGGTGATCATCGATGGCGGGACGACCACCTCCGAACTTATTACGTTCTTGCCACCCGATTTGCAAATAACCGTGGTGACGCACAGTCCGGGTATTGCATTGGGGCTGGTCGACCATCCATGCATAGAGGTGATCCTGATTGGCGGTCGTTTGTATAAACACTCCATCGTCACGGTCGGTGCGGCTGCTATTGAAGGCATCAACAATATTCATGCGGATCTGTTTTTCATGGGTGTCACCGGTGTGCATCCTGAGGCCGGGCTGACCACCGGAGATTATGAAGAAGCGTGCATCAAACGTGCATTTTCCGGCAGAGCGGCGGAAACGGTGGTACTGGCCTCACCGGAGAAGATCAACACGGCCTCGACGTTTGTGATTGGCGACCTGTCGCGGGTGAATACGCTGGTTGTTGAGGACACAACGGATGAACGCTGGGTCAACGCGATGAAAGAAAAGGGCGTTGCGGTGATCGCAAGCCAGTAAATATCTGCTTTTTTGCCAGCCTGAGCGCATGGCTGTCAAACAGACAAAGGTTATCCGTCACGCTGATTCCTAGACTAAGGCTTTCATCTGTTTAAGGACAAGCCATGAAAGCGATCTCCATTCTGGCGTGCGGCGCGGACCCAACCGCGCAACGTCTGTCAACATCCGCCATTCAGCAGGCCATTGATAACGCTCAACAGAATGACGTCATCGTTATTCCGCCAGGGCGTTTTCTGACCGGCGCACTTTTCCTGAAAAGCGGTGTTTCGCTTCACCTGGACGCTGGCGCGCAGCTTGTGGGGAGCCAGGATCTGGCTGATTACCCGCTGATTAATACCCGGGTTGCTGGCATAGATATGCGCTGGCCAGCAGGCATTATCAATATCATCGAGTGTGAAAACGTCAGCATTACCGGTACGGGCACGATAGACGGGCAGGGTGCCATTTGGTGGCAACGCTTCTGGGGAGATGACGAGCGCAGCGGCATGGTCGGCGACTACAGCGCCAGAGGATTGCGTTGGGTGGTTGATTACGACTGTCAGCGACCGCGCAATATCCTGGTTTTTGAAAGTCAGACCATTTTGCTGCGTGATTTCACCAGTCGGGAGTCCGGATTCTGGAACATGCATCTCTGTTATTCGCGCCATATCGCGGTTGAAGGTGTGCAGATCAGCAACTCTGCGGGGCCGAGCACCGACGGGATCGATATCGATTCCTGTGAGCAGGTGCGGGTCGAACGCTGCATCGTTTCCTGCAATGACGACAATATCTGCATCAAATCAGGACGAGGACGCGAAGCGGCGCAAAAAGCACGTACCGCCCGGGATATAGTCATTCGCGGCTGTACGCTGAATAAGGGATCCGGGATCACGCTGGGGAGCGAAACCTCAGGCGGCATTGAACGCGTCCTGATTGAAGATAACGCGTTTAACGGCACAGGCGTCGGGTTTCGCATTAAGTCTGCCCGCAACCGGGGCGGGTTTATTCGGGATATCATCGTGCAGAATTTACGGCTTACAGACGTGCGTTTTCCGGTCTTAATCCAGCTGAACTGGTTTCCGCAGTACAGCTATGGCGACCGGGGAGATTTAGCTGATAAACCAGAACACTGGCGCAAGCTGGCCGCAGGTGTCGAGGGAGACGCCGGTCTTACGGTGGTCAGCGGACTGACGATTAAAAATATAACGGCGCGTCGCTCAGACAATAAATGCTTCTCGCGGGCATTTTTCATAGAAGGTTATCCGGAGCGTCCTGTGGCCGGATTAACGCTGGAGGGGATTGTGATCGACGCGACAGAGTTCGGAAAAATTTCTGGTGTGGATGGCATGCTATTTAAGGATGTGCAGGTGACTGCCGTGGAGAACACACAAGAGTGTAACGACAGTTATGAACGTTAAATCGTTATCGTAAGCTATTTTCTAGTGCGGTGATTTCACCTGACGACAATAATGGCTGGATGGAGACCAGTTTTTCTTCCGGAAGGTCGTATAATTTCAGCGCAAGTATTCGCGTAATCTCGTCTTCAGGAAAACGGTATTTAATCAGTTTGGCCGGATTGCCGCCGAAAATCGCATAGGGTGGTACATTTTTTGTTACCACAGCGCCAGCGGCAACCACAGCACCTTCACCAATTGTCACACCGGGCATAATCATCGCCCGCATTCCCAGCCAGCAACCATCGCCCAGTATGGTGTCACCACGGCTAACGTAGGCTTCTTTTATTGATTCCATGAACGGGTATAGGCTGATCCAGTCCATACGATGCGTACTATTTCCTCCCATCAGGATCACGCTCTCGGCGCCAATACAAACAAAATTGCCAATATATAATTTGTCGAGTCGACCAAGGGGTTCCCAGTCACGACTGAACTCGTCCCCAAGTAAATATCTCACGACGGAACGCTCGAATCCTTTATCCCAACAGTCACTGTAATAGCTGTGCGTACCTTTAATGTGAATATTAGGGTTAGTGACGGTCTGATGCAGATATTCTATTTTTGACCAGTGTTTTTCAGTCATTCTGAAGGCCTTTAGACTCATGGGTAAGTGATTAGCCATGTGATGATAAGTTAATTGTTTACGTTGTTACAACGGTGATTAGCCCCGTGTGGCCTTAAAACAGGTGAATAACGACTGCACCAGTCTGGCTACAATTTTCGTTATCTGACGTTTGTCAAAGCTAAGTTCAGATGTCCGGGGCAGGGCAAAGTTAAAATGTCCGCTCTGTGCCAAAAGCAGACATTGCATAAAACATCCTTTAACCTTGGCCTGCAACTTTTCACTACATTAGCAGGCTCTGTTTTAACTACCAGACTCTGTTAGGAGGGGGTTATCAGGCATTTAGCCGACAGCAAGCCAATGTTGTCACTGCAAAAATCAATATAAGCTCTGGCAGAGGCTGAGATATGTCCTTGCCTTTTATAGACCAGATGTAATGAAGAATAAGGCAGTGGATAAGCTGGAAGCAGCTCGATTAACTTTCCATTATTTATATAGTCAGCTGCAAAGAAAACCGGCAACTCTGTAATGTATTCCCCCTCAAGTGCTCCTGCCCGCAAATGAAGATAATCATTTACCGTTAAGGTGGCAGGAACTTCATAGGCATGATTGCCCAGCATCCAGACGGGCCGTGCCCCTGTCACCGATCCCCAGGCCGCACAGGGATAGCCCGTAAGATCGGACGGTTTTACAGGAAGCGGTGCTGAACTGAAAAGAGCAGTGCTGGCGACCAGAATATGACGAAAATCCATAAGGTGGCGAATAACCACGGAGTCGTCAGCGATAGTTCCGACTCTCAACGCAACATCAACGCCTTCAGAGATGAGATCCACACGACGCTCCGTCGTATGAACGCTGATAGCAATATCCGGATAAGCCTTCTGAAACTGCCTTATAAGCTGCCACCACACCTCAAGTGACTGGGGTATTGTCAGACGCAGATGTCCTGTAATACGGGGCGATGCTGTCAGCAGAGCCTGTTCGGCATCAGTCAGAATATCCATTGCTGAGCTTGCATAATTCATTAACTTTTGCCCGGCCTCGGTTAACCTGCAACCTGTGGAAGTCCTTTCGAGCAACACGGAGTTCAGCTCCTTTTCCAGCTCGGCTATTTTGCGGCTGAGCGTGGGCAAAGGAATATTGTTGTTACGCGCAGCAGCGGAAAGACTACCGCCACGTGCGGCAAGAACAAACATTTTTAAAGCATTAAGATCCACCGAACCCCTCTCATTAATGAAAGTCCCATTCCCATTCTCAGGACTGCATCTTACTTAACTCAGCTCTTAAAATGTACCCGTTATGCTACAGCTTGTTGTTAAATGAGAGGGGAAAATGATTAAGACCGCATTAGAATATTTTGGACATGATTATGAATTCGCACACAGCATCCCAGGCCTGCCAACGAAGCTCTCAGATGTGAAAGGCCTTGAGATAGGATCTTTTCAGACTAACGATGGCGTGAAGCTGACTTACTGGAAAGCGGGAAAAGGCACCCCGTTAGTATTTGTTCCCGGCTGGTCTTCAAACGGAGCGGAGTACATCAACCTTATTCATCTTCTGAAAGATAAATATGAAGTCTATGTCCTCGACCAGCGCAACCACGGGTTGTCAGATAAGGTGACTTTTGGCAATCGGATATCACGCCTTTCAGCCGATCTCAACGATATGCTGGTTTCGCTGGACATTCGCAAAGCACACCTTTGTGGCTGGTCGATGGGATGTTCTGTTATCTGGAGCTACATTGACCTGTTCGGTAACGAGAAAATCGAAAAACTGGTGTTTATCGACGAGGCAGCATCTATTTACTGTCATAGCGACTGGACTGAAGAGCAGCGTATTAATGCCGGTGCCTTTACAACATCAGCGGAAGCGATGATCTCAATGTATTACGGTAAAGGTCCCTCAAACAGGCTGGTTGTGAATACGGATATCATGGATTTTTACACCGTCACAGGCGCGCCCGCTTTTGAAAACTCACATACTTTTGCAGAAGAGATGGTGCCGCCTGATATGGTAGCCCTGGAGCTTGTGCTTTTCGACCATATTCTTAACGACTGGCGTGATGTCCTTACTCAGAAAATTTCAAACCCCGTGCTTGTCGTATCTGGTGAACACAGTAACTGGGTGGAAAGCCAGCGCTGGATTGCAGAGACCGTATCTGACGGACGGGTCATTATCTATGATAAAAAAAATAATGGTGACCATTTCCTGCATCTCAAAGAGCCGCTGACGTTTACCCGGCAACTCCATGAATTTCTGAGCAAATAAACCTAGATAGCTGTCCATTAAGGTCCTGAAGACCGTTTCCGATAAGCAGGATGTTTCAGGCGCAGCGGTGACCATAAAGATAAGCTCGATGGATTATTGACCGATCATTCCATAATTGATAAGATGAAGTCGGTTTCTTCAGCAGGAGTTAATGATGGCAGGCAGACCAAGAGAGTTTGACGACGAGCTGGTAATACAGGCCGCCATGGATGCGTTCTGGCGTAACGGCTTTGAGGCAACTTCAGCTCAGGCGCTTGTCGAGAGTACCGGGCTGGGCCGGGGTAGTCTCTATGCCGCTTTTGGTAATAAAGAAAACCTTTACCATGAAGCACTGCGTCGGTATCACCGCTCCAGCATTGAGTTTCATCAGGAAGTTTTCCGACAGCCTGGAACAGTCAAAGATCGGCTGCGCATCCTGCTTGAAAAGGGCATTGAACTAGATTTCAGTGAAATAGAGCGTAACGGCTGCATGGCCATATTCTCGCCGCTTGAGAGAGCAGCTAAAGATAAGACCGTTGAGGATCTGAGCCGCAGTTATATCAAAGAGTTGGAAGCCTTATTTGTAGCGCTTTTCGCCACTGGTATTGCTTCCGGAGAGTTTGCAGCAGAGCGTGAACCAGAGAAAATGGCAAAAGCATTTATGTGTGCCTACTTTGGCTTTCGGGTGTTCGGCAGGATCGTGCATGAGGTTGATTACCAACAGCATGCAATTCAATCGCTTATCAGCAGCATTCAGTAAAAGGCCTGACGGCCTTTTTATTTAATCAATTATTGAATGATCATTCCAGTTTTAAGGAAACAAATTATGACTGACAATTTGCAAAAAGAACAACTGATTACAGCTCGCTATGGTGAGAAAAACCGCCCCGAAAATATTATCTGGAATGCACAGATAGAAGGGCTGCTCCGACACCGTTCGGTTAGAAATTTCTCGCAGCAAGCTCTGCCGGAACACTGGTTTGAAACTCTGGTGGCAGCCGCGCAGTCTGCTTCCACATCTTCAAACCTTCAGCAGTGGAGCGTGGTAGCCGTTACCGACCCTGAGCTTAAGGCAGAAGTCAGAAGGCTCTCAGCTGGAGATAATGGCCTGGCTAATGGCTACATTGAAGAAGCACCGGCAATACTGTTATGGGTTGCCGATCTGTCGCGTAATCATGATATGACCGTCGCGGATGGGCTTAACCCGGGCGTGCATGAATATCTTGACTCGTTCATTATGGCGACCGTGGATGCCTCTCTTGCTTCACAGAACGCCACGGTTGCAGCCGAATCGATCGGGCTTGGAACAGTTTATATTGGCGCTGCACGAAATAAGGCCAAAGAACTGGCCGAGCTTATACAGCTACCGCCGCATAGTTACGTAGTATGCGGACTGGTTGTCGGATGGCCTCATCCGCAAAGTAACGCCAGTATCCGCCCGCGCCTGCCGCAAAGTGTAGTAGCGCATCGTAATCGCTATAACGCAGCCGACTTTGACGCGCATGTTAAAAGCTATGAAGAAGCGTTCCACGCATTTCGTGAAGGACTGGGAATGAAAGACAAAACCTGGAGACAGGCCGTGCAAAGTTCAGCAACCAGCATGGCTTATATGGACGGACGTCAGAATCTTCGCGCTACTCTTGAGGGACGTGGTTTCGGTTTTAAGTAAGTTTTCCTTTGCGGCTGCCTATGCAGCCGCCAGAGAGCTCAGAAAAAAATATTTCCAAATGAAATAAACGCGATGTCTGCTATTCGCTCAAAGCGGACGTTAGATACCGAAGCATTGCTGTTTATCATGGGATTCAAGTCATCTCCTTGGGCCAAAAATTTCTCCAGAACGTAATTGCAACGTCTTCAATGCTTCCAGCATATCGTCGCCATTCAGAGAACGTTGAGATTTTTTCTGTGAGGGTTTTCTGCGCCTACGCGAGGGGCCATCTCCGGCAGGGAGAGCCTGTGACCGGTTGTTGTCGCGTTTATCCTGAACCAGTTTGATAAATTCAAGTGTCCGCCCGAGGCGTTTATTGTCCACAATAGCCCCCTGGTCGATTTCCTGGAGTCGATCATAGGTGGAGTAGGGAAGAACAGCGTCATTAAGGCGGAGTTCTTTACGACCATCCGGGTAGTGCCAGACCTCGATATATTTCCCGATAGCCCTGCGACTTAATTCATTATCTTCAATCAGATAAAGCACTTTGTCATATTGCACCGTCAGGGATTTTGAAACACGGCGCGATTCCCGCCATGTGAAAAACGCGGCAAGGTCATCGTCAGTTTCAAGTGGCCGGTGAACATCAAAATCATGCCGGGGCGCTTTCGCAAAGCGCCGGTTGTAATCAGCCATAAACTCATCAGCAAATTCATTGGCTGCATCCACAGAAGAAATTCCCCTGAGACGGAACTCCTTTACAAGGCGATCCTGAAGCGTCAGATGGGCGCGTTCCACACGGCCTTTGGCAGAGCTGGTATTAGCGCAGATAGTCTGGATATTCAGCTCATGCATCGCACGGCCAAACTGGGTATAACCATCGCCGCCGGTGGCATTTTTATTGTTGATTCTGAAGACGCTGGCTTTGTCGCTGTACAATGCCAGTGGTTTGCCATGCTTTTCCAGATAGCCCCTGGTGGCTTCAAAATAGGTGAAGGTTGATTCCGATTTCACAAATCGAAGCTGCATCAGGCGGCTCGTCGCATCGTCGACGTAGACCAGTGCGGTACAGGCGGGCGCTCGGTTCTCGAACCAGTGATGGTCGCAACCATCAATCTGGATCAGTTCGCCGCAGCAGGCCCGACGATAACGCGGCTGCTGAATTTTCAGCGCACGTTGTTTGCGGGGGATCCAGAGACCGGCTTTGACCATGAGTGAACGGACAGTCTCTTTGGACAGGTGAACATCGTGCAGTTCTGCGAGTTTCTCACACGCCAGCGTAGGCCCAAAGTCGGTATAGCGATCTCGGATAATATTGAGCGCGTACTGTGCAAGGCCATTAGGCAGCTGGTTATTGCTCGGTTTGCCGCGACGGCGGTTAGCCATACCAAGTGGGCCAGATTCACGGTAACGCGACAGAAGGCGTCGGCACTGGCGATCGGAAATATCCAGGCGCTGCGCGGCCATCTGAGTGGTCAGACGCCGGTCGACAACGTCCTGAATGATTTTGAGTCGGTTAACTTCATCCAAAGTGAAAAACTCCGCTGCGTGAGCCGTCATCAGAATCCCTCGATGGTGAATCTACGTGACGGACATCTTAACTTAGCCCAGAGCGGACATTACAACTTTGCGGTTACAACGTTAGTGCGCATAATGTATATTATGTTAAATCAATCAAAACGCTTAAAAGGATGTCCTGCCGCCAGCGCCACACGCCCTGCTACATCGCGACCACAGACATTAATGCAATCTCGCGATGGCCTGGCGCGGAGGATCTACGCATTAAAATGTATAGCTGTAATTGACGCTGGCGAACCATAAGTAAGGATTGTCAAACCGACCTTTCAGTTGTTCAGGCGTTTGCACCTTCGACGATTGCATATGCAAATAGGAAACGGCAAATCCCACATTACTTTGCGGCGTCACCTGATATTGCGCGCCGGTGGCAAAACGCCATTCGTCCCCGGTCGGTAGCGTCATCGCCACATCGCTTTGCGATTCATAAATGGTGCTGTCAAAAGCGACACCGGCGTTCAGGCGCCACTGTTCTGTTGGACGATACTGCATACCCAACGAAGCATGCCACGAATCCTTTAAACGGTTCTGTTTGTCAATATCCTGCCCCGCTACCCTGATCTGAGGACTGCCAAACTGACTCCAGTCCTGCCAGCCGAGATCGCCCATGACGGACCATTGCTGATTAAGGTCATGAACCAGGCTTAGCATAATTTGTTGCGGTGTTCTGACCTGCGCGGAAATGGGCAAGTCATATTCTGTATTAGGTAAATTGGGAAAACGGGCCGTACCGTCAATATTAAAATCATATTCTGTTTTACTGGTCCAGGTTATGCCTGCCCGGGTTTGATCGGTCAATGCCATCAGCAAACCAAGCCGATAGCTCGTTGCCCAGTCATGGTCCTTTTCCGTTTCATCGTTGTTATTAACATTTCGGGTCAGCGACAGCAGACCATAGTTCACATTTACCGATCCACCAATGGATAACCTGTCATTAAGCTTATAGGCAATAGAGGGACTGAGCGTCATTGCGACCATCGTGCTCTTCTTTATGAGCCGATCGCCCGCCCAGTTACCGTAATCTGTCCCCAGGCCAAAATTACCATATAGCCCAATACCAGCGTATAAGTCATCATTCAGCTTTTGCGTATAGAATGCGCTGGCGTTCGGGAAGAAGCTCATAATATCGCCTGGGCTTTGTCTGCCAGATTCATTATCCAGCGTGTAAGAGATATCACCGTCCATCGCCTGTATTCCGCCGGTAAACATATGGTCCGGCAAACGGGTCATGCATGCGGGGTTGGTCACGATGGTCGAAGCATCCTGAGCACGCGCCGCCTGCCCCGCCCCGGCCAGAGCTGTATCTTCCGTACCTATTTCATAGAAATAGAGTCCGCTGGCATGAGCGCGGTTTGCGAAATAAGCAAACCCAGGCAAATCAGGGATAATTTTTTCATTAGCCACCTGCTCAGGAACGTATTAATAACGGTTTTATTGTTGTTAATAGCGTAGATGATGAACTGCGTATCTTCACTGTTTCAGTACGTATAGCGTGATGGTTCGGTAAGGATGAGGTTGAAACCGTTTACATTGAGATCCCTGAAAATTTATTATTAAACGCCTTTCCATTGGCCCATCACGCTCTCGACGATTACTCTTAATATACGAATAAACGACTAAATATATTCGGCATCCATTAAGAAATGTGAATATGTCAGTATCGGAAAAAGCGTTGAAGCATCTAATTTCCTTCAGAAAAAACTGGAAATACTTTTCCCCTGGCTATACTCAATTTGCCATCCTAACGATCGGAGCTTACCCCATGCAAAAAAATGTGCCTTTTAGAAGGACAATGCTCGCCAGCCTGTTGACCCTTGCAGCCGGCGCAGCATCCAGCGTGTACGCTGCCCCGGCGACCACTACCGCCCCGGAAAATGCCCCAAAGCAAGACACGTCGAAACCTAACATCGTGGTTATTTTTGGTGATGACATCGGCTACTGGAACCCGAGCACCTACAATCAGGGCACCATGGGTTACCGGACACCTAATATCGACAGCATCGCCGCTGAAGGGGCCAAATTCACTTCGTATTACGCCGAACAGAGTTCTACCGCAGGCCGTTCAGCATTTATCACCGGCCAGATGCCCTTCCGTCGCCCAGACTCTGGGGTTGCCTGCTCAAATCTGTACCCACTCCGAGTTCTGCGGTAAAGGGTTAGCGATTGAAAAGAACGGCGACATCTTCTCCTGCGACCATTACGTGTACCCGGAATACCAGATTGGCAATATAGAAAATACCCAGCTTGCGCATTTGGCGTTCTCAGAACGTCAAAAAGCATTCGGGATGGGTAAGCGCGATACGCTGCCAAAATTCTGCAAGGCCTGCCCTTATCTGAACATGTGCTGGGGCGAGTGCCCCAAAAACCGTATTGTGCGCGCCCCGGACGGCGAGGCGGGTCTTAACTATCTCTGCCCAGGTATCAAAGCCTTCTTTAATTACGCCGAGCCCATCCTGGTGGGGATCGCCACGCTGGTTAAACGTGACTTTGCAGGATTAAAACGATGATCGAACGCGAGAAACTGCTGCAACTTGAACAACGAATGAATGAACAGGTTATCGGTCAGCAAGAGCTGGTGCGAATGCTGATCATTGCCCTGCTCTGTGACGGTCACGTACTGCTGGAAGGCCTGCCGGGACTGGCAAAAACGCGTGCCGTACGCGAGCTGGCGCGTCATGTTGAGGGGGATTATCGACGGGTCCAGTTCACACCCGACCTGCTGCCTTCAGATATCACCGGAAGCGAGATTTATCAGCAAAACGCCACGCGAGAAGAAGATCAGTTCCGCTTTCGGCCTGGCCCGGTATTCGGCAACATCATCCTCGCGGATGAGATCAACCGCGCCTCCGCGCGCGTCCAGTCTGCGCTACTGGAAGCGATGGAAGAGCGCCACGTCACCGTAGCGGGAAAAACCTGGCCGCTGCCGGGGGTCTTTATGGTGCTTGCCACGCAAAACCCGGTCGATCAGGAGGGCACCTGGCCCCTGCCCGAAGCACAGCTGGACCGTTTTCTGATGAAGGTCCTGGTGGACTACCCGACAAAGCAAAATGAATTGAAAGTCATGCAGCTGGTCCGCGGGGAGCAACAGCAAAAATATCAGCAGCTGGCCGCCTCCGCCGGGACGAGCGCCCCCCTTCCCGAGACCTTAATGCTGAGCCAGCAGGAGATAGCCGCCTGCTGGCAGGGTATTTCTGCCATCCATGTGGCGCCGGCGGTCGAAGAGTACATCGTCAATATTGTGGATTTAAGCCGTCACCCGCAACAGGTGAGCGATACGCTGGCAGGCTATCTGAGCTTTGGCATCAGCCCTCGCGGTACCCTTGCCCTTGAACGCTGCGGTCGTGCGCAGGCCTGGCTGGAAGGACGCGATGCCGTGCTGCCAGAGGACATCAAAAAAGTGGCCCCGGCGGTGTTGCGTCACCGTCTGATGCTGACCTGGCAGGCCAGCGCCGACAATTGCACCCCGGATGACGCCGTACAAATGTTATTAGACGCAGTGGTGGCGTAATGAGCAGTGCGGTACGCATTGAACGTGAAACGTTGATCGGGCTTGCTGCCGATGCGCGAGCCATTTTCAATCCACCGGGGCAGATCCCGCCGGGTGCTTTGGCGGGCGAGCGTGTTTCACGCCAGCAAGGCCGAGGGATGAACTTTGACAGCCTGCGTCGCTATCAGCCCGGTGATGACGTCCGCCTGATCGACTGGCAAGCCACGGCGCGCATGCGAACCCCGTGGATACGCCTTTATAACGAAGAGAAAGAGCGGCCTATTTTTATACTGGTCGATCAGCGTCGCGACATGTTTTTTTCTACCCGCGTACAAACCAAATCGGTTGCCGCCGCCAAAATAGCCGCCCTGCTGGCCTGGCGAAGCTATCACGACGGAGACCGGTTAGGTGGCCTCATCTTTGGCGATGACGCGTATTCACTGCATAAATGCCGCAGCCCGGCTGGCACCTTACCGGCGCTGCTGGATGATATCGTGCGCTTTAATCACCAGGTCGCCGATAACTATCCTGAAGAATCGCCTCACCCACTCACGCTTGCCAGTATGCTGCGTCACGCCATCACGCTGATTCCAGCCGGAAGCTGGGTGGCGCTCATCGGCGATTTCCACGATCTGGATAACGAGTGTGACGCCCTGCTGGCGGCACTGCGCCGCCGTGGTGAAGTGAGCGCGTTCGTCATGCTGGATGACTTGCATTTACGCTTACCCTCCCAGGGCAAACTGTCCGCCCGCTATGAAGGACGCGAAGCTGACTTCTCGCTTTCACCTTATCTTCAGGACGGTATTAAACAGAACATCACGGCACGGCTCTCCGATCAGGAAAAGCGCCTTACCCGGCTTGGGGTTCGCGTTAATCAGATAGTCGTTGCCGACGATCTGCTCTGGCAGTTGCAAAAAGGAGTCTGAATGTTAGAGAAGGGATTTTCCATACCAGAGCTGGCAGAGCCGATCCTGCCTGAGCCTCCCTCCTGGCTGCCGCTGCCTGCCGGATGGCTGGTCATGGGCGGCATATTGCTGATCGCCCTGCTCGTTTTTGCCCTTATCCGTCTGGCCCGCTGGCGACGGAATTTGTGGCGGCGTCAGGCGCTGGAGGCAATCGAGCAATCCCACTCCGTGGACAGCTGGCTTGTATTGATTAAACGGATTTTACTGGTTCACCACACGCGCCAGACGATTAGCGCGTATCTGGACCCGGTGCTCTGGCTGTCAGATTTGCCGCTTGATGCGGACATTCGCGACCAGCTTTGTCAGCGCTATTGCCAGCCTGAAAACCACCTCAGTGAGGAAGAGACGTTTCGGCTGCGTCAGCAGCTACGCTCATGGATAGAGGGGCTTCCTTATGTCTGAATACCTGTCCCAAATCGATTTCGCCTGGCCCTGGGCCTGGCTGGTGCTTTTCGTGCCGCTACTGGGGCGTTTCTTGTTCACCCGTGAGCGCACCGTAAAAGAGTATGTCCGCGTCCCCTTCCTGCCTGGGTTAATCGAATCTTTACAGCTTAACCAGCAGCCTGAGCGCAGCGGCAAGATGGCAACGTGTATGTTCTGGCTGATATGGGCTTTGATGGTCTGTGCACTTGCCCGTCCTGAGTACCTCACTCCCCCTCAGCACATTGAGAAGCCCATGCGTAATATTATGCTGATTCTGGATGTGTCCGGATCGATGGAAAAAAACGATGTTGCAGGCGGGCTTACACGCCTTCAGGCCGTGCAACAGTCGGTAAAAAAATTCGTGGCGGCCCGCAAATCTGACCGTATCGGACTGGTGATATTTGCGAACAGCGCCTGGCCGTTTGCCCCGGTGAGCGAGGACAAGCAGGCGCTCGAGACACGCATCAGTCAGCTTGCGCCCGGCATGGCTGGCCAGCAGACGGCTATCGGCGATGCGCTGGGCGTCACGGTAAAATTGCTGGATTCAACCGGTGATAAGGAGGCCAGCAAGCTGGCGATTCTGCTGACGGATGGAAATGACACCGCATCACAATTGACCCCTCGCCTCGCCGCGCAGCTGGCTGTCAGCCACCATGTTCAGCTGCACACCATCGCGTTTGGTGATGTGAATAGCAGCGGGGATGACAAAGTTGACCTGAACCTGTTGCAGGACCTTGCCCGTATGACAGGAGGACGTTCCTGGACGGCGGAAAACAGCGGCGCGTCACTGGACGCGGTCTGGAAAGAAATTGATGCCATCACGCCGGTCCAGGTCAAGAGCATCGGCTGGTCCTGGCGCGTGCCGCTCTTTGCCTGGCCTCTCGCCGCCGCGCTCCTCCTGTTGCTGGCCTTCCAGCTCTACCGTATCGTCCGGGAGAACAAAGTATGAGCGACTTCCATTTTATTCATCCCTGGAGGCTACTGTTACTGGTGCTCTGCGTTGCGCTCTGGTGGCTCCCGGCAGCAGGCCGCAGCGCCTGGTCGCGGATAATGGATAAGCCGCTGGCGAAGGCGTTAATCATCGGGCGGCATCGTAAAGTTGGGCAGGCCTTGCCGTGGATAGCCATGCTGGGCGTTATTGCGCTTTCTGGCCCAACCTGGCAACGACAGCTGCCCGCAGCGTTGACGCCACAAAGCAACGTCATGGTCATTTTGCAGCAGGACGGTGCCATGCTCGCGGGCGATCTCGCCCCCAGCCGACACGAACGGATGCAGACAAAAATTATGACATTAATGGAACGTCAGCCAGGCACGCGATTTGGCCTGGTGGTTTATCATGCCGGGGCCTGGCTGACCACGCCGCTGACTGTCGATCCCGCGTTTTATTCCCTCTTTCTGCATGCGCAAAACCCGGGTTTACTGCCGTCGGGTGAAGGTTCCGGCTTACAGAACGCAGTGTCGCTGGCAATGAAAAACATGCCCGCTTCACCTCGCAGCATCATTTTAGTGGCCGATACTCTCAGCGCGGAAGATGCCGCCTGGCTAGACAAGCAAACACTGCCGCTTCAGGTATGGGTCCCGGGGACAGCCCAGGGGGGTGCGTTACCTGAAAAGCTCGCGGGGCTTGGTATCGACACGCGACTGAACGTCTCCCGTTTCGAGGCCATTCGCAATGCGGGCATACCCGTTACGCTGGTGACGGCCAACGACGACGACCTCCCGGTTATTGTTAGCCATATTGAACAGGGCGTAACGGCGCAGAACAATGCCCGCGGCGATCTGCACTGGCGAAACGACGGCTGGATGCTGGTTATCCCCCTGCTGGGGATGCTTTTCTTCTGGCGACGACAGCTTTTTTGCTGGGTGATTATCGCCCCGCTGCTGCTCTGGCAGCCTGCCGGACATGCCGCCTGGCTGGATGCGTGGATTAGCCCGGACATGCAGGGGCAATATGCCTTTTCGCGCGGTGATTATAGCAAGGCCGCTCACCATTACACTGACCCGCTCCGACAGGGTATCGCCTGGTATCGGGCCGGAAATTTTCCGGCGGCGACTGCTGCATTCCGTCAGGCGCAGCAAACACCCGACGTGCTGGTGTGGACGGGCAACGCGCTGGCCCAGCAAAAACAGTGGCAACTGGCGTTAAACAGCTATGACCGAGCGTTGAGCCTGCGGCCCGACTGGACGCTGGCGCAAGGGAACCGGGCTAAGATCGCCGCGATCATCATGCAGCTGCGGCAAAAAGAGCGAGACCGTCAGGCTGCACAGGGCGAAGAGCAGGATTACAAGCCGGATGAGATCAAGCACGACCTGAAGCCAGATCAGGGTGTTAATCAAAAAGATATTCAACCCGTTGCCGGTAATACACCTCAGGTCAGCCAGTGGTATGAGAACCTTACCGTGTCCCCCTCCGGTCTGCTGGAGAATCTTTATCGTACGCAACCGGGAGGCGCTGAATGAGACTGCTCTGGCTGATCATATTTTTGACGTTACCCTGTCACGCTGCAATGAACATTACCCGCGAGTTGATCGCCCCTGAACACGTGGTGCCGGGCCAACCGGTGCGCGTCGCCGTCACCTTCCGGACCGATGGCTGGTTTAATCCCCCGCCGACGTGGCCCGATTTTCCGGTCGAAAATGGCGATCTCCTCACAACGGCGATCCCTAATCAGCTTGTCACCCGTCGTGAAGGTGGCACTACCTGGAGCGGCGTACGCATGGAGCGGCAGGTTGCCGCATGGGATCAGGGAACGCTTCGCTTACCCGCGCAGGAAATCACTTTCGCGGCAGCCGGAGAAGCGCCGACTACCGTTCAACTGCCGCCGCTGGAGAAGAACGTAACCTGGCCCAGGGATGTACAGCAGCCCGATCGTTTTCTTCCTGCCTCCCGACTGACGCTCACCCAACAGGTGAACACGCACACCACCCATGGCGACAAGGATCTGCGGGCGGGTGACGTTATTGAACGCGTGGTGACGGTGCGCGCGGGAGATATTTCTCCGGTGCAGATCCCTCAATTACTCTTTGCAATACCGGGTTCGCATTCCCAGCGATTAACGGCAAAAAATAGCCTTATTACGTCCGGCAGAGGCGACATTGACGGCGCGCAACGTATTGAAACCCTCCGCTATCTCCCGATCGAGGCCGGGGAAATTGTTCTGCCGCCGATTAAATTACGCTGGTGGGACACCACCCACCAGCAGTGGCAGCTGGCTGAACTGCCTGGCAGTCGCTACACGGTCGGCCCGGCATTAAATGCCGGTGCCGAATCGGTGCTGAAAGGGAAAACGGATCTCCCTGTCAGCCTCATTGCGCTGTTTATTGCGTTGACTGTTGCGAGCTGTATGGCGCTTTGGTTTTTACGTCATGCGCTGCGCCGCAGCGGTCAATTTCTCACTAACCAGTACCGTCGATTCTGGAAACCCACTGCACTTCCGGGCCTGGTCCCCAAAAACAGGAGTCATTTATGAAGCGTGTGATCCTTGGCATTGTGTTAGCCAGCCTGTGCGGCTCTGCAATGGCCGACCCCCTTTCGGCCTGGAATGATACCGCTGCGAAAAAAGCGATTATGGAGTGGGTGAAAAATACAACCAACGCCGATCGTTCAACCTATATTCCACCGGAAAAAAGGTATGTCGTGTTTGATAACGACGGGACCTTATGGCCCGAGGCCCCTCTTACCTTTCAGATCCAGTTTGCTCTGGATGAAGTGAAACGTCTGGCGCCACAGCATCCTGAATGGGCGAAAGAGCCGCTGGTACAGTCCGTGCTTAATAACGATATCAACGCCGTCGCAGCCGCAGGTGAAGCAGGCTTGCTTAAGCTGCTGGCATTAACCCACAGCGATATCACCACCACCGAGTTCGACCAGCGCGTGGCGAACTGGGTGTCCAGCAAAAAAGATCCGCGTTTCGACTGCGGTTACGATCGGTTAGGGTATCAACCGATGCGACAGTTGCTGGATTATTTGCGTGAGAATGGCTTCAAAACCTGGATTATCTCCGGTGGCGGCATCGACTTTATGCGCGTGCTTTCGCAAAAAATGTATGGCATTCCGCCTGAACAGGTTGTCGGATCCTTTGCGCTGGGGGAATTTGCACTCACCCCCGACGGGGCCGAAATCAAAAAAACCATGCAGGGCGCTTTTAACGATGATGCGGCCAACAAACCGGTCGCCATTCATCTGTTTATGGGGCACCGTCCCGTCGCAGCCTTTGGCAATAGCGATGGCGATCTTGCCATGATGCAATACACTGCGGCCAATCCGGATGCGAAAACATTCGGTCTTATTGTCCATCATACCGATGCCGAACGTGAATATGCCTATGACAGCCATCCACCAGCCAGTGGAAAACTGATAGAGGGATTACAGGTTGCAAAAGCAAAAGGCTGGACGGTAGTGGATATGCAAAAGGACTGGAAAACGGTGTTTGATCCGGCGCTTTGTCCGGTAACAACGCGGTAGCGGATGAGTGACAACAAAAGGGCAACTTATTGCCCTTTTACTTCTCCTGAGGAAGCCGGAGAAACAGTGTTCGTTCCTGAGTCTGGGATGCTTTAAAACCGTGGTGAAGATAGAAAGCTTTGGCATTTTCAGTGAGTGCATGAACCATGATCGCTCTCACTCCGATATTCTCTGCCACCCGATAACAGCGTAAAACCGCATCGTGGAGTAAATCGGCTCCCAACCCATTTCCGTGTAATGAGACATCGACAGCCAGACGGGCAAGTACAATCACGGGAATCGGATCCGGCATGTTACGGCGAAGATGGCCTGTCGCTTCCGTATGGTTAACGCTGCCGGTAGCCAGTGAGTAAAAACCCGCGACCTGCTTCGTGCCCGTTTTACAAACCACAAATGTTCGGGCTGCGCCGAGCGCCTGGTTTTTCAGGCCTCTTTGTTTTAGCCATTCGTCAAGCACGGCCTCTCCACTGACGAACTCCGCCAGTTGATGAACACTGGATAAGGGCTCTGGAGCTGTTACACGTCCCACTGAGGTTTCCTTGTCAGCAGTTTTTCTATGGCAGGATCGTCCGCGACCGGGGCATCGAGCATGTCAATGAACTCTGCATACTGTTCATCGTTAAAATTGAATACACGCCGATCGAGGATCACATTCTCGGCTGCCTGACAGGCCATCTCCAGAATGAAGTCTGTCCGTGATTTATGGAGGATCTCTGCGGCGGCATCGATAAGCGCCCGCTGGGATTCTTTGGCTCTGATATTGAGTTGAACATCTGATTTCATGGGCATACCTCTTGTATAGCAATTGCTTTACAAGCATAGCATAAGCGGTGTGTATAGCAATCGCTATACACAACCCTTACTCCATGCAGCGTGGAGCAGTCAATTTTAATGCTAAAGCTTTGTGGGCCGGAGAATAAAAAAAACCAGGACATTTGTCCTGGTGTAGTGAGCCTGCATATAAGCCAGGTGGAAACACTCTTATTATTATTCGTTCAGGGACGAACTCAGAGGGGTCTTAAGTTCGTGAAACAAGAATGACGTTACAACAGTTCGGGGGCAACATGAATAATGTGTTATCGTTATTTAATTTCATTGAATAACCCCTACTGAATGTATAATGATGGTAAAAGAAATGAAAACTACTTTTTAATTTCCTACATTATCTTTTTGCGACGAATGTTGAACACGATTACTTATAATCGATATTGAAAGTGACTTTTGCATTGGCTTTGCCCGGCATCACGGTATCCTCTGTCTGGTAATAACGTGCTGCCAGTGGGATTTTGAATGACAGTCGTCCGTCCGTCGGTGGCGCGATATCCCAGTTTTTTCCTGGGGACCAGATGGTCTGGGGCGATGTCGCCACCGCACTGATACTGGCGCTATAGCCCAGCTGAATACCAATACCTGTGGCCACATCATTCCCGCTGTCCAGCCCCATCACCTGGTTAGTCGTATCAACTATTGGGTTTAACGCCGTCAGCGACACAGTAAGGGTGTTCAGATTACGTCCCATGCTGGGTTCATCTGGCGTACCTCCCTCCAGAGGGATGACCTGCGCGGTATAATTGTTGGCGTAATAGCCCGAGAAGGTTGGGCAGTTTTGCAGCACGATTGAGGCATCTTTCCACCCGGTGGTATAACCCTTTCCGGTAAATTTATTCGCATCATGACTTCCCATGCTCACAGACACGTCAGGCGTTTCGCAGGTCGATGTTGTAACCGTTATCCACCCGCTTTGTGGAATATTCACCACTTTCATGGCTGAGGCGTCGTAGGTCTGATTTGTGGATACCACTACCGCCAAGTGAGGGACGGCCTGAGATATCGACACCGATGAGCCGGATGCCACAGGGCCAGTTTTAATAAGCGCCACATCGAAATTGCCCTCACTCAAGCTAAGCTGGGTAGCCATGCTCTGGGGCGTATTTGCCTTAAGGTTTATTGTTGTTGGAGATGTTGGCTGTGTCAGGGTGATAAATCTCGTCGGGTTGGAATAAAAGTAGACAATCCCGATACCGCTGACATTGGTCGGATAAACGGGCCCAGTGCCAAAATCCGTGGCCATCGTTACCGGCTGTCCTAGCGGCTCAGCGGTGATGGTCAGAAATTTATATAACGTGGTGTCCTGGTCGCAGGTCACCGTGGTATCCCCGCCAAATGAGCCAACCGCATAGGCCGCCCGGTATAATGTGCTGCCCACCGGACGTTCATTTCCGCTGTAGGTTTCGTCTACGTTATATTGAAAGGGTACGGTCGTCATATTCTTCACACTACAGGCCGCCCTCGCTGCGCTGGTCATACTGAATAGCGCGGATAACAGGATTACCCCCTGCGTTATTGTGCTTAGTTTATTCGCCGGACGAATGTTCATGGTTCTCTCTACATAATGGTTATTGTGGATATACACCCAATTAAAAAGGCGACAGCATGGTGAATTTAAACTAATCGTATTAGATTTATGAATGAGCCTGTCCGGTCGCTGTCTGCATGGCGAGCGTGCTACCCAAACGAGGATCCATTGATGTCTTGCAGACAGAATTAAACGTCTGAATGTGCGTGTTTTTCTGTTCTGAACTGACCGGCATCAGGTGATAGCGGATTTCGCACTGCTGATCATTACCTTGCCCCCAACGCACGGTGAGTGTCCCCTGCTGTTGTTCAACGCGGGCGTATAACTGCCCCCCCTGTCCCGCATTCCCGACGCTGCGGCCCTTCTCGTCAAGCACCTCGGCACCAAATGGCACCGGCTGTCCGTTAAGCGTCGCGTTAATCAGCACCGGCGATCCCGTTTTGGTTCCATATTTCACCTTCACCACTGCGCCAAAATACGGGGCCACTCTTTTCTCTGTGTTCACCATCTCAACTTCATCACTGGCCCCTTTAGGATCCAGAATCACGTTGTTCATCTGATAGGGATCGAGATACGGTACCAGGGCATAGCCGAAACGGTCGATACGGACGCCAGGGTATCCCGATACGGATGCCCCCGTTGCCCCTTTTGCCTCTACCAGCGCAAACGTATCAGAGGTGTATGACGACAGCGTCACGCCGCCCTGATGTGCCACGATGGTCCCGTTAGCGCCAAGGGATTCACTGTGGTAGTTGCGCCCACCGCTCCAGCTGGCGCTAAGGTTCGCATACTGCGTTCGATACTGGCCGCTGAGTGCACCCGAGGCTCCCACCCCCTGGTTTGCGTTCATCGCCGTGGCGCTGTAGCTGAACTGGTGCTCTTCGCCACCGGTACCGGACAACGTCGCCTGTTCTCCCGTTCGCCCGGTGCTGTCATGCGTCAGCTGCGTTGACAACTGTGGACGGTAGGTACTGTCTGAACGGCCCAGCGGCATGCTCATGGTCAGCAGCCAGGTATCTTCAGTGCCATTCAGGCTGTACGTCCTGCCTACCGACACCCCGTAGCTGACGGAGCCATAACTGTTGTTGTAACCCATCTGGTACTGCTTGTCGGAACGGGTTTTATTCCAGTAATCCTGCACGGAACCACTGATATAAAGCTGCCCCCACGCCCCTGGTAACCCCTGGCTGGCGGTGACGCTGAATCTGTTGCGGGATCGTGAAATGGCATTTTCTGAGGCACCCCGCTCGATGGCCTCCAGCGTCTGCTGCGCGGTCATAAAATCCATAAAGCCGCTGGAGGAGAAACGGTAAGCCGCCACAGAGATATTGCTCTGCGTTTCGCTGACGGTTTTGCTGTAACTCAGGCGATAGCTCTGGCCCGAGCTGGCCTGCTTTTCCGTCTGGTGAAGGTGCATCCTTGCCTGGGTAACATCAAAGGAAAATGCCCCATACTCCGTACCTACAGCGACTCCCCCCAGGAGCGCATAGTAATTCTGACTGACCTGCATGCCGCCATATCCTGTCAGCAGATTGGTCAGGCCATGACGTACCGTCCCCTGATAAAGCGCGACGTCGTGTGAGATAAAATCGTTGCGGAGTTCACCACCCACCAGTTCAAAACGGGTCGCACCCGGGCGCAACTGCTCTACCACAGCCGCATAAGGCACACTGAAAGACTGACGAGTGCCATCAGCCTCCTCTACCGTCACCAGCAGGTCGCCGCCATAGCCGGTGGGGTAAAGGTCGTCTATAAGGAATGCGCCAGGCGCTACCGTGGTTTGATAAATAACCGCATCACCCTGACGAACGGTGACTTTGGCATTGGTTCGGGCTATGCCCCGGATTTCAGGAGCAAAACCGCGCTGGGATTCCGGCAGCATACGCTCGTCCGTTGCCAACGCGACGCCGGTAAAGGGCAGCGTATCAAACACATCCCCCCGGGTATTTGACTGACCGATTAGCGCGCGCGCCTTCAGCGCGGGAATATCTCTTTGCAGGTAAGTATTAATGGCGTCGTATTTTTTGAAACCGTTACTGTTCCAGTTATAACTGCCGTTATGACGCAGATACCATGCGCCGATATTCAGCCCGGCATTGATGCCAGCATAAAAAGACTTATTCTCGATGCCGTTCGACGTGTTTTGATAACCGTTAAGGTTATAGCCTAATATGGCGGCCGGGATCCCGCTGTCCCACAGCGCCGGGCTAACCGATCCTCTCGCCGTATCAGAGACATACAGTTGCGGAAGCTGAATGTCCAGCCTCATCTCATTGCTGTCATACCGCGTGACGGCTTCCGGAAGCAAGGCGTGTAAATCACCACATTCACCCGCCTTCTCAAAAAAATGGGCAGGCAAATGTTCGTAACGAAAAGGGATTTGCTTTAATAAGGACGCTGTCATGCACGGGAAAACGGTTTTGTCCTCTCGCTCGCGCATTTCTACGTCCACGTTACCCACGGCATGCCCATTTACAAAGACTGCGGTGTTATAGGTTCCTGGCGTAATGCTGGCACCATTTGCGTACCGGTTTAAATCTACCGCGTTGACGTTTTCCAGCTGCAAAAATGACGAATCGAACTGCACATTTTTTGCGATCTGCGTTACCGGCAACGCCGTCGCGCCGATCTGCCCACTCAGCCCAGACATAGCAACCCAAAGTGGAGATAACCTGGTAACAATGATTTTACGGGAGAGGTATTTCGATTTGTTTTTTTTCATGCCAGACGTCCTGAACCGGTAAAGCAAAAAGATTCGCGGATTACTTGAGGGTAAATTTCACTGGAATAACAGCACCGTAGTCATTGACGTAACTCGCGGTCAGCTGACTACCGCTTGTCGCAGGCAACGCATAGTCCATTTCAGAAAATGGCTTCAGCATTTTTCCATCAACGTGTTTCTTACCCACTGAAACCTGAACCAGAGAAACGTGATATGGGGAGCTGTTTTTCACATGAAGCCCCTTGCCTGAATGTGTCCACTGCAATGTTTTTGCCGCTTCAGCCAGGCTACCTTTCAGACTGGACGGGCGATAAAAAAACTTTATGCGCGAACGAAACGCCACCTGGAGGTAATTATTTTTTTCAACGACATCCTCTTTAGGCTTTGCAGGTATCTCAAGGACGTTAAGCCAGAATATGGATTCCTGCTTTTGGGATAAATTATTGGGTAATGCTCTGATACGCAGCGTCTGGCCGCTGGACGGTTCGACACGATTAATGGGAGGCGTAAGGACAAAAGGCACTTTAATTTTGTCGGGTTTAGCATTTGTATCGCCATTATCCAGCCAGCTTTGAATAAGCACCGGCGACTCGCCTTTATTGCTGACTTTAACCGTGACTTCTTTTGAAGAGGCCGGGTAGATCACTCGGGTGCCAGTAATTACGATGCTTGCCTGCGCTACGGTGCTGAACAGCGCTAAAGAAAAAATAAATTTACGGATCATGGGGGGATTCTCTTATTAAGGGGGATGCCCCCCCTTCAGGTATTACTTGTACTGGATGGAGTAGACTACGTTGCTGACAACTGGCCCCGCTGTCGTTGCGCCGTCAGCATAGTATTCAACGGCATAAGGAAGATTTGCCGAACCGGAAGAAATATCGTAGTAACTGGTGTTTGCGGTCTGATTGCTGTTACCCGCCTGGATAACGGCTTCAGTATTACCTTCATCAAGCAGTTGCAGGCTGACGTTAGTGGCGGCCGCAGCGTCAGAACTGATATTCTTAAGGTGGCCGGTAGTCAGGTCTACGGTGGAGCCAGCTTCAAAAAATGCAGAAGCAGTCTGTAAGGTCCCTGCACAGTTGCTCAGTCCGATATTAAAACCGGTGCGACCAGCGGTCTGACTTTCAGCGGTAAGCTGATTTGTCCCAACGGTAGGTAATACAATCGTCGCATCCGGTCCCTGACCATCAACATCAGCGTCACACGTGGTCGCCGTTAATTCCCCGTTGAAGGTAATCGTACCGGTTGATGCCGCCTGCGCATTAAATGCAACGACTGTAAACAACGCCATCAGAGCTGTAGATGTCATTAATTTCTTCATAAATTATCCTGTTTTAATATATCCGTCATATGCCATTTGAAGTAGCGAATGGGGTTAATCGCCTTCGCTGGTTGAGACATTACCTTACAAAAATTATGGATCAAGCCAAAATATATCCACTTTCACGCACTGAATATAAAAACCCATTTAAATTCAAAGGGTGTCATGTAAAATCAAAGTCTTTAAATAGTGAATTAGAAAAATTAAATTAAAACGCGAATTCAGTTTCATCCATCTGGCAGAAATGGTAGAACTCGTCATTGACGCTGTACAAATAGGCCTGATCAAGTGTCAGCTTGACCTTTAACAGGTTTATATTGCTTTTCATGTCAACACGCAATTTTTCCAGGATACTAAGCTTGTAATGACTGATAGTTTTGACCGATAAATTCATCTCTTCAGCAATTTGCGCATTATCATTATGCATTCGGTACAACACCGCTAATTCACGGTCGGTTAGTTTCGCAAAGTGGCTTTTACGGTTACACTCTAAAAATTTGATGATATTCCTGTAGCTCAGCAGATTCCCGCAAAAAAGCACATCACCTAACTTGAATGAACTTCGGGGATAAATCTCGTCCAGCGTGACGATATATTTATCGGTAATGCTTTGTATTTTCTCAATTATCTGTCGCCTTAGGGTAAGATTGCTTACTCTGACAACCGGAATTTGATCATCGTTAAGCAGGATATTCGTTGAATTCGCGCTTTCTCCTCCTACTATCCGGGTATCTGCAACGTTGCTATCCACTCCCGCACAAAAGAAGATATTATCGCTGATAAACAGCAATCTTTTCATAATGAACGTCTCCATTTCTTTTAAAAGATTTAATCTTTCAAAAAGTAATGAGCGCCAGAACGTGAGTCAAATGACAAAATCAAATCAATCATTTAATTAATTAAAATGCACCTACAGCAACAGATAAGTCTCGCTGAATGACGTTAGTGTATCTTTCTCGTCGGAGTGAGGCAATAAGGTCACGCCTTCGTAAAATGCGACCGAATATGTTGTATAAAGCATTGTAAGCACACGCTAAAAATGAGCAGCGCAGAGAGAATGCATGACACAGAGTTTAAATTTAAATAATTTAAATGGGTAATTTAATTGATTTGTAATTTGGTTTTTTTAATAATCCAGGCTGATATTTCCATGCGCAATTCAAAGGTGCTAATGATAACGCAAATCAACTTAAAGTCTCTGAAAGCCATACATATACTTACCACCTGTAGGAGCGTAACGCGGACAGCGGAGTTAATGGATGTTTCACCCGCCACGATAAGTTACTTACTTAACAAGGTGAGGAAAGCAACAGGCTCAGCCCTTTTTTGCCGGACCAAGAACGGGATGATACCTGACAGTACCGCCCTCGAGTTGAGTCAGCGATATACCTCTATTATTGGTGAACTACCTAATAATGATGACGGTCAACCCCTTGGAAGTAGAACCCTGACGATAAGCACGTATGCGCTGATTGAGCTGATGCTGTCGTATCAGTTAAAAAATTCCACCCTTTCGCCCAAAACGTTACGTTTTATTCCACCCGAAATGGATGATGAAGCGAGACTGATACGCCTCAGAAATAAAGAGGTAGACATGGACATTGGTTCCAGGTTGCCGCCCGATCGCAGCATTATTCAGGTTGATTTTATATCGTGTGATATTGCGATCATTGCAAGTAAAAATCACCCGACTATCAAAGATACCTTTACGATGAAAGACTGGTATGAAAACAAGCACATTGTCTGGTCACGAGGAATGAATCTGGTCTGTTCCAACATCGAACACGCTAACCGGTTTAACGAATTAGTCAATCTCAGGGATATTTCTGTCACCTCCAGCAATTCATTAAATATGATTACACTGTGCTGTTTTTCTAACGATATTGTACTGATGCCCCGCGATATTGTCTCATTCATTGAAACATGCTTCCCTGTCAAAGCTTTCGATCCCCCTGAGGAGTTACGTATGCGCTTTGATTGTAGTTTGCATTACCATCACTCCGTCGCTAACGATAAATCCATGGTTGATTTATTAAGCATGATTAAAGAACTAAATTAACCGCCCTGTAAGACGGTTTTGAATAGTATCTTGCCAATGCTATGTCGCTACTCCAGCGCCAGCAGCGCAAAACTCGCCAGCCAGTGTCCGCCGCTGTAGTGACTGCCGACAACATGCTCCACGCTTGCCGAGAGATGACGCGCAACGGCATCGCGTAACGCCTGCTGCGCCGGGTGGTTTTCCGGCAGAGCACGGGCAATGTGCTTCATACACCACGCGCGGCTGAGGTTAAGCCCGTCCAGATGTGCGATTTTCGGGTCGGTGCGGTCGCTCACCTCTGCCGGGTTCATCAGCGCTGAAACGCAAGCCACCTCCGGCAGAAACGCATCGAACCAGGCCGGGAAATTCGCCACCACCTTACTCATCAGTAACGCCTCGGTCAGCGCCCCGGAAATGTACTCGTCGCCGCCCGGCTCATAATGCGCCGGATATTGCGTGTCCGTATGATAAAAGCGCGTCGCCGCGTCCAGGATCGCCTCTTCAAGCTCGTCATCCGTCACCGCCCGGGCATAATCCAGCCCCAGTGCGAGCGCAAATGCGGTGTTGTAGTGCGTGCCGACGCGGATGGGATAGGTGAGCTTGCTGAGGTAACCCACCAGCCGCTGGCGAATATCCAGCGTTAACGGTTGCAGCGTCTGGTACCAGCGCTCCGCCTGCGGCAGCGACGACTGTTTCAGCTCCTGCGCCAGCGCCAGCAGCCAGCCGTAACCATAAGGCCGCTCAAACGATGCGCGGAACGGCGCGGTAAAATAGGCCAGCTCCTTTGCCACCTTCTCGTCGGTCAGGTGTTCTTCGAACAGAGTGATGATCTCTTCCCGGCACGGCAGTTCGGGCCAGAGGCGCAGGCAGCGCAGCAGCAGCCAGTAGCCGTGCACCGCCGAGTGCCAGTCAAAACAGCCGTAAAAAATCGGATGCAGCTCGCGAGGCGGCAACACGTCACCGTCGTCGTTGAGCAGATGCATAATGTGGTTCGGGTATTCCTGACGTAAATAGGTCAACGGCATTCTGGCGAAGGCGTCAGCCTGATGTTGCGTTAATTCCATTGCAGCTCCTTAGCGAAACACGAGGAAATACATTAAGAACACGTTCACCACCAGCAGGGTTAACGCGGTCGGGATCTGGATCTTGATGACCTGATATTTGTCTTTTAACTCCAGCAGCGCGGCGGGCACGATGTTGAAGTTGGCGGCCATCGGCGTCATTAGCGTGCCGCAATAGCCCGCGTACATGCCAATCGCCAGCAGCGGTGCCGGATTACCGTGATGGACGTTAATCAGGAACGGCAGAGCGATACCGGCGCTTAACACCGGGAAGGCAGCGAAGGCGTTACCCATGATCATGGTAAACAGCGCCATCCCCACGGAGTAAATGACCACCAGCATGAAGCGGCTGTCCGGGTTCACAAACAGGCTGACCACCTTTTGTACCGATTCGCCGGTATTTGCCACCACAAACACCCCGCCGAGCATGGCGAGCATCTGCGGGAGGATCACCGCCCAGCCAATGGTATCGACCAGCCGACGCGACTGACGCACCGCATGCAGCGGCGTACCTTTTGTCAGCCACCAGCCGGTGAGGATAGCCGCCACGCAGGCCACGCACAGCGCCGCCAGGGTGAGCTGTTTCTGGTCGAGCAGGTAAACGCCGCCGATCGAGATGCCCTTCAGGAACAGCGTCCCGATCACCGTCACCACCGGGATCATCAACGCGGGTAAAAACAGCCAGTTTTTTAGCCGGTTCGACGAGGCAACACGCTCCTCCTCGGTGGACATTTTATAGTGCCCCTTCCCGACCAGCCCGAAACCCGCCAGCAGCGCAATCACGATAACGGCGCCGCCAATAATCCGATACGCCAGCGACTTGCCCAGCTCCTGCACCATCAGATCGCCAAACAGGAAGATCCCGCCGAACAAGAACCAGAACAGCGCGGTGGTAAAGCGTTTCGGGTTAGCGCGATCGCGAAGGGTCATCACAACCAGCAGCATCACGACAAAGCCGATCAGGTAGTACACGCGGTTAATGGTGATGAGGGTCGTCATGGTGCGATCTCCTGCGTACCCTGCTCTGCTTTCCAGGCCATCACGTCGCGACGAATGCTGGCGTCGAGGCGCAGCAGGCGCGTCATATGAATGATCAGTGCCGCAATAGCGGTCGGAATAGCCCACAGGCCGATGTGCAGCGGCTCGATCCCCTCGATCCCGTTCTCTTTCAGGAACGCATCAATCAGCAGTACCGCGCCAAAGGCGATAAAGATATCTTCCCCGAAGAAAACCGCGATATTGTCACACGCGGCGGCATGGGCTTTGATTTTGTCGCGAATAGTCTGCGGCAGTTCGCCGTATTCATTCAGGGCCGCCCCTTCCGCCATCGGCGCCAGCAGCGGACGCACCGTTTGCGCGTGGCCGCCGAGAGACATCAGCCCCAGCGCAGCCGTCCCTTCGCGGGCGACAAAGTAGAGCATCAGGATACGCGCCGAGGTGGCGCTGGCGATCTTCGCGACCCAGGCCTGCGCGCGCTCTTTCAGTCCGTAATACTCCAGCAGACCAATGACCGGCAGGATCAGAATGAAGGTGGCAAGCGATCGGCTATTCACAAACTTTTCACCAAAGGTTTCCAGCAGCATACCGAAATCCATGCCAACCAGCAGGCCCGTCGCCAGCCCCGCCACCACGACCACCAGCAGCGGATTGAAACGCAGTGCAAAACCTATAACCACCACCGGAATCCCGATAAGTGGCAACAGTGTAGAACTGTCCATAAACGTTACCCTATCCAAAGTGAGCGTTGCGCGCCGACGGCTATTTTTTATACTTCGCAGCAGAGCGAAGCCGGTGCATTACGGCGCGCGATGTTGTGTTTTGCGTCAGGCTCCACAGAACCTGCACTAAAAAGCTATATCTGAACGTCAAAAACATGTAAACAATTTATCAATAAAATGTTCTTATTTTATCGACGGGTTTACATTTCGGGGGAAGGATCGTTATGACGACAAAGAAAAAGACGACAGCGTTAAACCACGACGATATAACGGACGGGCGTATCGTCTCCTCCCGTCATCTCGTCTCAGAGCGGTGTGCCGAATTATCAGAGCTGGAATATGCGCTGATCATGACCAGCAATGCGTTTAACAAATGGATGGTGCGCTGCATGACCGCAGCGGGTGAACCGGATATGGGGGCCTTTGACGTTTCGCTTCTGCACCACGTGAACCACCGCAACCGTAAGAAAAAGCTGGCTGATATCTGCTTTGTGCTGAACGTGGAAGATACGCATGTGGTCACGTATGCGCTGAAAAAGCTGGTCAAGGCGGGATATGTCACCAGCGAGAAAGCCGGAAAAGAGCTTTTTTTCTCCACCACGGAGGAGGGAAAAGCGCTGTGCATGAAGTACCGGGAGGTGCGGGAAGCCTGCCTGATCAACATTCATGCGGAAAGCGGCATTCCGGGCGCGTCGATTGGCGAGACCGCGCAGTTACTCCGCGCGATCTCCTCCCTGTACGATACCGCCGCACGCGCGGCAGCTTCTCTTTAAGGACGGCGGAAAAGCGTCATACTCCGTCCGGCCAGTTCATAATCGACGGAGTCCGTGATGATCTCCCCTGTGGGAGCATCATCCGCCGTCGAGAGTTCCAGCACCCAGCCCCCTTCGCCAAACTGCGGGATCTGGAATGGCACCGTGCCTTCAAACGGGTTAAACAGCACCAGTACGTCGTGCCAGACGCCCTCTTCCTGCACAAGATCAGGACGGCTGATGGCGAGACCAAGGGTGGATCCCTCATCCCACTGTTCCGACTGCTGCGGGCCGCCACCGGCGTTAAACCAGCGGATCTCCAGCCCGTCGCGCCAGTTTTCACGTCGCAGCAGCGGCTGCTCAGCGCGCAGGGCAATCAACCGACGGGTAAACTCGCGCAGCTTCTCGTCGTTTTCAGTGAGTCCTTCCCAGTTTACCCAGGAGATTTCGCTGTCCTGACAATAGCCGTTGTTATTGCCGTTTTGCGTCCGGCCAAACTCATCACCTGCCAGCAGCATCGGCGTGCCGTGCGAGAAGAAGAGCGTGGTAAGGAAGTTGCGCTTTTGCCGCTCGCGGGTGGCGATGATATCCGGGTTTTCCGTCGGCCCCTCTTCGCCGTAGTGATATGACCGGTTATCGTTGTGTCCGTCGTTATTATCTTCCCCGTTATCGGCGTTATGCTTCTCGTTGTACGACACCAGGTCGTTGAGCGTGAAGCCGTCATGCGCGGTGATAAAATTGACGCTGGCCCACGGACGACGCCCGCGCAGATCGTACAAATCACCGGACCCTAACAGACGGGCGGCAAAATCGTTAGAGACGTTATCCCCCTTCCAGTATTCGCGCACCGTGTCGCGGTACTTGTCGTTCCACTCACCCCAGCCTGGCGGGAAGCCCCCCACCTGATACCCGCCGGGGCCGATATCCCACGGCTCACCGATGAGCTTCAGCTTCGACAGCACCGGATCCTGGGTCACGGCATCGAAGAAGCCGCCGCGCGGATCGAATCCCTCCGGCTCACGTCCGAGAATGGTCCCGAGGTCAAAGCGGAAACCATCAATCTGCATCGATTCCGCCCAGTAACGCAGGGAGTCCATGACCATCTGCAACACGCGGGGGTGCGACGTGTTAACGGTGTTCCCGGTGCCGGTGTCGTTGATGTAGTACCGGTGCTGATCCGGCATGGTGCGGTAATAGCAGAAGTTATCAATCCCTTTGAACGACAGGGTTGGCCCCAGTTCGTTGCCCTCCGCCGTGTGGTTATAGACCACGTCGAGGATCACCTCGATACCCGCGTCATGATAGGCACGCACCATGTCGCGGAACCCCTGGATCCCCGCCGGGCCGTAATAGCGGGACGCTGGCGCAAAGAAAGCGAGCGAGTTATAGCCCCAGAAGTTTTTCAGGCCGCGATCGAGCAGATGCTGATCGTCAGGGAACCAGTGAACCGGCAGCAGCTCGACCGAGGTAATGCCGAGGCTTTTAATGTATTCCACCGACGCTTTATGCCCCATCCCCTCAAACGTACCGCGCAGTTCAGGCGGAATCGCCGGGTTAAGCTGGGTAAAGCCTTTTACGTGGCTCTCATAGACCACGGTATGCGGCCAGGGGATATCGGGACGGCGGGAGTCTTGCCAGTCAACGGCATTGGGATCGATAACCTTGCATTTGGGCGTAAACGGCGCGCTGTCTCGGGTATCAAAACTGAGATCCAGCTCATCGTGTCCCAGCTCATAGCCGAAGTGGGCATCGTTCCACTCAATGTCACCCACCAGTTCACGGGCATAGGGATCAATGAGCAACTTATTGGGGTTGAACCGGTGGCCGTTCTCCGGATCGTACGAACCATAAACACGGTAGCCATACAGCGCCCCCGGTTTCAGATCCGGCACATAGCCATGCCAGACCTCATGGGTATATTCCGGCAGCTCCAGGCGGGCGATTTCGGTTTTCCCGGAGGGGTCGAACAGACAAAGCTCCACCCGCTCCGCGTGGGCGGAAAACAGGGCGAAGTTCACCCCTTTCCCGTCATAATTTGCGCCCAACTGCTGGCCATGACCGGCCCGAATTTCAAACGTTGTATCCTTTGGCATTTTTGTTCTCTCGATTAATCGCAGGTAAGCAGAACCAATAAACATCCCTTTTCAGACGTTAAATCCAGCGTCTCTGGCAGACGGCGACGCTCACCGGTAAACAGATCCCGGTAGTGCTTCCCGGCCAGCTCCTGGGGTATCGCCACGGTAGTATTGGCCCACAGCGTCGCATTGTCGGTGACGTCAAACACCAAGCGCGGCACGGCGACGATAAGCGCCTCGTCATTGTTTATGCGGGCATAAACGATCAGTTTCTCCTCCCGCTCGCCGCTCACCTTCAGCGGCAGCCAGTCGCCGTAGCGGAAAAGCGCGGGATAATGCGGCCTAAGCCGTAACAGCGTGGCGGTGACGTTCTGTTTCACGCTGCCGTCTCGCCAGCGTTGCGCATCGTTAAAGAGGGTTGCATCCGCCGTGCTGAGGTTTTCCGCCAGCGCGGTGAAATCCGGTTCGCGTCGGTTATCCGGGTCGACCAGGCTAAAGTTAAGCCCTTCGCTGCCCTGGTAGATGTCCGGTACGCCGGGCGCCGTCAGCTTGATCACCGTCTGACTCAGGCTGTTCATTAACCCCGCCCGAATAAACGGCTGGAGTGCGGCACTGAAATCATGCAGGAACAGGGTATTATCCGGGGAGAGCAGATGGCGCACATAGTCCAGCACCACGCTCTCGTAACCTTCGTTGCTGTCGATCCAGTCGGTACGCTGTTTGGCTTCGCGCAGGGCTTTCTCTATAAAGCCAAGGAAACGCGCTTCAAGTGACTTAAGGCCGTCACGATCGTCAGGCGACAGCGTGGCTGGCCAGACGCCCGCCAGCGCCTGGAAGATCATCCAGGTGTCGGCGGCGTTCGGCGCGGTGCCGTCATTAAGAAATCGGACATGCGTCTGGTTCATCTGCCGCCAGCGCGCCAGGTTTTCGCTCCACAGATCTGGCGCTTCCGTCAGGGTGTAAAGCCGCGCCCGCGCGTCCTCGCCGCGTTTGGTGTCGTGGGTTGAGGTGCCCAGTAGCGCATCGGGTTGCCGGGCAAGACGAATGCGCATCTCCTGGTGAAAACGGGAAAGTGAAAACGCGCGCGGCGTCGGGTCGGCGCCGACTTCGTTCAGGGCCAGCTCCAGGTTATGGCGGAAGAACAGCGTATCCTCCACCGACTTCGCCATCAGCGGCCCGGTCAGCTGCTGAAAACGGGTGCGGAAAAGCGACGCCAGCGCCTGGTCGTGCTCCGGCACATCACCGGTGAGAATACGCACGATCAGACTCAGAGCGGGTTCAGAGGTGTTGACGCTGGCGACCACCCGGCTGAGCAGCGACACATCCGATGGCGTCAGCCCCTCCGCGGTGCCGTAGGTGCGATACACCGGAAACGCGATGAGCAGCTCACGTAAGGCATGGCGAATGTCCTCGTGCTCCACGTCGGCGCCGTTATGCCCGGCCAGCTCGCTGGCTATTTTGAGCAGCGTGGTAAATTCACCTTCAAAATTACGATCGGTCATCAGCCCTTTGGCTTTGCGAAGTTCCGCCTGCCTGTCCACAATCGTACCCAGCGTCTCGTCGTGAAGCGTCTCCAGCCGCGAGAGGTTGGTATCATCCACCAGCACTTCCGCCAGCGAGGCGATAAACTCATACCCCGTGGTGCCCGAGACGGGCCATTCCGGGGGAAGCTGTTCCCCTTTGGCGAGGATCTTCTCCACCGTGATGTAGCAGTCCGGCCCGGTCGCCGCCCGCAGGCGTTGCAAATAGCCCAGCGGATCGGCAAGCCCGTCCACATGGTCAATGCGCAGGCCGTCGACAATTCCGGCGTGGACAAGCTCAAGGATCAGGCGGTGCGTGTCTGCGAATACCGCCTCATCCTCTACACGCACGCCCACCAGCCCGGTAATTTCAAAAAAGCGTCGCCACGAAAGCTGTTTCGGCGCTTCCCGCCAGGACATCAGCCGCCAGCTTTGCGCTTCGTGGATCTCAGCGATGCTCTTGCTTTCGTTATACGTGCCGGGATTAAGCGGATAGGCGGCATCATAGTAAACCAGCGCCGCGCTGTTCGTGACACTGTCACGTTTTAAGGTAATAGCTCCCCGCTCCAGCTCGGCTTCAAAGGTGTCGCCAAGAAACGGCAACGTCAGCGGTCGGGACCCGTCGATATCAAAATACGCTGCGTAGCGGCTCTTATTGCCGTGCTCGATAACATCGCGCCACCAGCGGTTTTCCAGCGAGGTCGACATATGGTTAGGAACGATATCCAGAATCAGGCCCATCCCCGCCTGTTTCAGCGCCGCCGCCATGCGGTCAAACCCGTCTCGTCCGCCAATCGCCGGGTCGATTTCGTTGGGATCCGTCACGTCATAGCCGTGGGTCGAGTCTGTGGTGGCGGTGAAAACAGGCGACGCGTAGAGATGGCTGATACCGAGGTCTTTCATATACGGAATCAGGTCCACCACGCGATCGAAGGTCATGCCGTTGCGAAACTGAATGCGATAAGTAGAGGAAGGGATCATAGCGCTGCGTCTCCGTCAGCAAAGCGAACAACAATGCTGTTCGGCGGCAGGTTTTCGACGGCCTCCGGCCAGCTAAAGATCGTTTTTCCTGACAGGTCCGGTAAAGTGAGCGGCTTTTTGCCGATATTCAGCGCCAGCGACAGCGTACCGGATGGAAAACCCCAGCTCACGGCAACCATGCCGAGCGCCGTTTGCAGGACGTGACCCTCAACGGTGCCGTGCTGTTTCAGTAACGGGACGATAAAGCGCTGACGCAGCGCAATCAGTTCACGCGTAACGTGCAGCCACGCCCTGCCTTCCTCCGTTTCTGCCTTGTTCCAGTCAAGCTTCGACCGCATAAAGGTATTCAGGTCGTTAGGATCCGGTACGGTTTCATCGTGCCCGGCATGGCCGGAAAACTCTTTCGCGCGCCCTTCCCGCACCGCTTTCGCCAGGTCGCCGTGGAAGTCGGTGAAGAAGAGGAACGGATGCGTCTCGCCATACTCCTCCCCCATAAACAGGAGCGGAATATGGGGCGACAGGAGCAGCGCCGCGAACAGCACGTGCGTTTTCTCTGCGCCAACCAGAGAGATAAGTCTCTCCCCCTGGGCACGGTTGCCGACCTGATCGTGGTTCTGAATAAAATCGACAAAAAACTGCGGCGGTTGCTCGCGACACTCCACCCCGCGCGATTTCCCGGTCTGAAGCGAGATCTCCCCCTGGTAGACAAACCCTTCTGCCAGCGCCCGCGCCAGTTTTTTCTCCGGCTCAAAGGCAAAGTCCTGGTAATAGCCGTGTGATTCCCCGGTCGCGAACACGTGCGCGGCGTTGTGAAAGTCATCATTCCATTCGGCGGTAAAAAGCGGCGTCTGACCATGCTCATCGCGCGGATGCAGGAAAATGACGTTGCGACTGTCTTCGGTGGTCAGGTGGATAAGCCGATCCGGAAATGCGTCGCGGATCCGTTGCGCTATCTCGGGAAGAATATGGGTCTCTGCGTCGTCATGGATCTGGTCGATGGCGTCGAAGCGCAAACCGTCGAGATGATACTCCGACAGCCAGAATAACGGCGCCTCAGCGATGTATTGCCGGACGGCGTCAACGTCATAGGCAATACCGTTGCCCCACGGCGTCATACGATCCTGATGGAAAAACGCCGGTGAGAGTAACGGCAGGTAGTTCCCTTCCGGGCCAAAGTGGTTGAGTACGATATCCAGCACCACGGAAAGCCCGAGCGCGTGGGCGGCATCGATGAAAGCATGAAAATCATCCGGTGTGCCATACGCCGAGTGCGGGGCATACAGCAGTACGCCGTCATACCCCCAACCGCGCGCCCCCCCGAACTGGGACACGGGCATCACTTCCAGCTGCGTTATACCCAGATCGGCGAGATAAGGCAGTTTGTCGATGGCCGCCCTGAAGGTGCCTTCCTGCGTGAAGGTGCCGATATGCAGCTCGTAGATCACCGTCTCTTCCCACGGCCGTCCTTGCCATTCCCGTTGTGTGGGCAGGTTGCGACGCGGGTCGATCACCACCGACGGGCCATTGACGTCAGCCTGCTGCGCGCGCGAGGCCGGGTCCGGCACCGCCATTCCATCCTGTAAAACAAACTGATACGTCGTACCGTGCCGGATGCCGGGCACGTCAATCTGAAACCAGCCGTCGCCCATCGCCGCCATCGGAATGTCGGTGTCGGTTAAACGCAACGTGAGATCTTTCTGCCCTTCAGCCCAGACGCGAAAACGTACCACGTCATCGGAAATAAACTCAGCACCCCAGTGCCAGCGACATGTTCTGAATTCCATTCATTGTCCTCGAATGACCACATTTTACGCGGAACGAAATACAAGCTTAGACCAGGATCTACAGAGTGTTATGCCAGCAGGGTATACCGCTTCGTCTATCATCTATTTATAACTCCCACTTAAGGAATACTATGCATATTCGAAAAGGATTAAGCACCGACCTCGCCCGTCTTGAATGTTGTGATTTTTCTTTCATGGTTGATGAGATTGCCAGAGAGCCGTTTATTAATGGCGACTTGCATATCGAGGCGCTGACCGAACCTTATCTTAAAACCTATGAGCTTGATCTCCAGACGCTGGAAAATCATTGTGTTAATCCAAATTCAATATTTCTTATCGCCGAAACGGATGACGGTGAAATCGCCGGTTTTATTACCGCGTCCTGCAACTGGAATAAATTTATCTCGGTGGATTACATTGCGGTGGAGCGGTCAAAACGCCGAACGGGTGCGGCGCACAGGCTGATGTCCGCCACCCACGTCTGGGCGCGAAGCCTCAATGCGCCCGGCTTGCGGCTGGAGACGCAGAACGTCAATGTTTCAGCCTGTCTGTTCTATCGTCACTATGGGTTTATTCTGGGGGGGTACGATCGCTATCTTTACAACGCCCTGCCGGAAAAAGATGAAGTCGCCCTTTTCTGGTATTACATGCTTGCTTAAGAATTATTTTACCGCCGCGAATGGAATATAGATTTGTCTGAATTTGTCAATTTTGCCCGCTTGCGTTTAATTAACGACTAATCTTGGAATTCACTATATAAGGAGGCCGGTATGTCTACAGGAAATAATCACACGCTGCATTACCCTCGTCCACCGTTTGCTGAACAACCGCAAATGGCCCCCGGGCTGGCATCGGAAATGAAGCCAATACCGGATCATGGTGAAACAAGTTATATCGGGTCGGGAAAACTGGCAGGAAAAAAAGCGCTGATTACCGGCGGTGATTCCGGTATTGGTCGCGCGGTCGCCATCGCCTATGCCCGTGAAGGTGCAGATGTCGCTATTGGTTATCTGCCGGAAGAAGAGTCCGATGCGGCATCGGTCATTGCGCTGATTCAGGCCGAAGGCCGTAAAGCGGTCGCCATTCCCGGCGACATTCGCGTGGAGTCGTTCTGCGATACGCTGGTGGAAAAAGCCGTCGCCGAACTGGGTGGTCTGGATATCCTGGTGAATAACGCCGGACGCCAGCAGTACTGCGAATCAATCGACGATCTCACCACGGCAGATTTCGACGCGACGTTTAAGACCAACGTCTATGCGCCCTTCTGGATCACGAAAGCAGCGCTGCGCCATTTGCAGGAAGGCGCCGTGATCATCAACACCACGTCCGTGCAGGCGTTTAAACCGAGCGCGATCCTGGTGGACTATGCGCAAACCAAAGCCTGTAATGTGGCCTTCACCAAGTCTCTGGCCCAGCAGCTGGGGCCGCGTGGCATCCGGGTGAATGCCGTCGCGCCGGGTCCGTACTGGACACCGCTTCAGTCCAGCGGCGGTCAGCCGCAGTCCAAAGTTCAGAAGTTCGGGGAAGACACTCCCCTGGGCCGACCGGGCCAGCCGGTTGAAATCGCACCGCTGTATGTGCTGTTTGCCTCCGATGCCTGTTCATACGCTTCCGGGCAAGTGTGGTGCTCTGACGGCGGTACCGGCGTGCTGTAAAACATCCTCTCAGACCTATCCATTTCATGGATAGGTCACATTCACTCCCCGGCTGCTCTCAAAAATCGCAATTGAACTATGATGAACTTACTATTGAGGAGCCCATCATGTTTACTGTGAAAAAACTTGCGATATCAACCCTGTTGACCGGTTCGGTTGTATTCTTTCCAGCGATCCACGCGGTGGCCAGCGTTCCGCAGCATGTGGTGAAACAGCAGGCTGGCGGCTACAGCGTTCAGGTTGGCGATACGATTGTCACCGCCTTTACGGACGGCAGCGTGCCGCAGGATCTGCACGCCTTACTGCGCCGGACGACGGCGGAAAATACCGATGCGTTACTGGCTAAAAACTTCCAGGCCAATCCGGTGGAAGCATCGATTAACGCGTTCTATATCGCCATCCCCGGCCACAAAATTCTGGTGGATACCGGTTCCGGTCAGCTCTTCGGCCCCGGCAAAGGCGGGCGGCTGATTGAGAGTCTGGCGACGCAGGGCATCAGGCCGCAGGATATTACCGATATCCTGATCACCCATGCGCACTCCGATCACGCTGGCGGCCTGGTCAAAGACGGTCAGCGCGTGTTTACCCACGCGCAGGTGTATGTCGGCAAACCGGATATCGATTTCTTCTTTAACGACGAGAACCAGAAAAAGTCTGGCTATGACCAGAACTACTTCGACGTTGCGCACAAGACCTTAAAGCCCTATCTGGATGCCGGAAAAGTGAAGACCTTCTCCGGCACGGAACAGCTTCTGCCGGGCATCAGCGGTACGGTTCACCCGGGACACACCCCAGGCTCCGCGTTCTACACGCTGGAGAGCAAAGGTGAAAAAATGACTTTTGTCGGCGACATCATTCACGTTGCCGCGGTTCAGTTCCCGCAGCCCAACGTGACGATTGCTTACGATGAGGATCAGGACGGCGCCGCCCGGGTACGCAACGCAGCTTTCGCTGAGTTTGTGAAAAACAAAGATCTGATTGCGGCGCCACATCTGCCTTTCCCCGGAATCGGCTTTGTGACGAAAGGTGAGCGGGACGGCTATGCGTGGGTTCCGGTGACCTATACCAACCGTGACGCAAAATAAGATGTCCCCCGCCGGACGTCAGGTATGATCGAGGATGCTCATCAATTTTTTCAGCACCTCAGAGCGAATAATCCGGTGGCAAACAAGCGTCAGCTCGCTCTCCCGGAGTCGGTCAAGAATATCCACATAGACGACGTTTTCTACGCATATCGCCTTCGCTGAGGCCGGTAGCATGGCGATGCCAAACCCTGCCGAGACAAGGCTTATCACCGTGGGGACATCGGTGGCATTTTGCACCACGTCAGGCTGTATGCCCGCGCTGTGGCAGGCATCATAGAAATATTGCTCCAGCCCCATCCCCTCCGGGTCGCGCAGGGCGATCCACTTCTCCTCTTTAACCGACGCAAGCGTCAGCGCGGCGGAGCCAGCAAGACTGTGTTGACGAGGTAAGGCCAGCACGGCTTTTTCCGTTGTGAAAGGACGGCTTTGCAGATCGTCAGGCAGCAGCGGTAACGGGGCACGAATAATGGCCACATCCAGCTGGTTGCTTTGCACGGCGCTATAAAGGGTTTGCACGTTCCCCGTCATCATAGACAAGATGATGGCCGGCCATTTCTCATGCAGAAGCCGCAGCGCGGCGGGCAGCTTACTGTCGAATATCGCACTTGAAACACAGCCGAGATTCAGCACGCCCTGTTCCCCTCTGGCCGTCTGTCTGGCATCCAGAATCGCCTGATCGGTCATAAGAATCGCAACTCTGGCTTTACTGAGAAACGCTTCACCGGCTGGCGTCAGCGTCAGGCGACGATTCGCCCGGCTAAAGAGCATCACCCCCAGCCGATCTTCAAGCGTTTTTATCTGCTGGCTTAGCGCCGGTTGCGCCATGTTGAGACGCTCCGCCGCCCGGTGCATGTGAAGCTCTTCAGCCACCACAATAAAATTGCGCATCAGTCGAAACTGCATACCCTGCCTTCATTATTGATAATAAAATTCTTATTAAAATAGCATAAATGATGCAATTGATAGCCCTCTTCGTCCGGTTAAGAATGGAAGCATTCATCCGAGGGGGAAAATATGGAAAATCACATCAACGATCTCAGAAGTGCTATCGAACTGCTCAAACGCCATGAAGGTCAATACCTTGAGACCAGCCATCCGGTCGATCCTGACGCGGAGCTGGCGGGTGTGTACCGGCACATTGGTGCTGGCGGCACGGTAAAACGTCCGACGCGCATCGGCCCGGCGATGATGTTTAATGCGATTAAGGGGTATCCCGACTCCCGTATTCTGGTCGGAATGCACGCCAGCCGCGAGCGTGCGGCGCTCCTGCTGGGCTGCGAGCCCTCTGAACTGGCAAAACATGTCGGCCAGGCCGTGAAAAACCCGATTGCTCCCGTTGTCGTCCCGGCGACCCAGGCGCCGTGTCAGGAACAGGTGTTTTATGCCGACGATCCGGACTTTGATCTGCGTAAATTGCTTCCGGCACCGACCAACACGCCGATAGATGCCGGTCCGTTCTTCTGTCTGGGGCTGGTGCTGGCAAGCGATCCGGAAGACGCGTCGCTGACCGATGTCACTATTCACCGCCTCTGCGTTCAGGAACGCGATGAGCTTTCCATGTTCCTTGCCGCGGGCCGCCATATTGAAGTGTTCCGTAAGAAAGCCGAGGAGGCGGGAAAACCGTTGCCGGTCACGATTAATATGGGCCTCGATCCCGCTATCTACATTGGTGCCTGTTTCGAAGCCCCTACTACGCCCTTCGGCTATAACGAGCTGGGTGTCGCCGGTGCGTTACGTCAGACCCCCGTCGAGCTGGTGCAGGGCGTGGCCGTAAATGAAAAAGCGATAGCGCGTGCGGAAATTATCATCGAAGGCGAACTGCTGCCCGGCGTGCGCGTAGAAGAAGATCAGCATACCCACACCGGGCACGCCATGCCGGAATTCCCCGGCTACTGCGGGGAGGCTAACCCCTCCTTACCGGTAATCAAAGTGAAGGCCGTGACGATGCGCCATCAGGCTATCCTGCAAACCCTGGTGGGTCCGGGCGAAGAGCACACCACGCTGGCCGGTTTGCCAACGGAGGCGAGCATCCGCAATGCGGTGGAAGAAGCCATCCCCGGTTTTCTGCAAAACGTCTATGCGCATACCGCTGGCGGCGGCAAATTCCTTGGCGTATTGCAGGTGAAAAAACGTCAGCCTTCTGACGAAGGGCGTCAGGGTCAGGCGGCACTCATCGCGTTAGCCACCTATTCGGAGCTTAAAAACATTATTCTCGTCGACGAAGATGTGGATATTTTCGACAGCGACGACATCTTGTGGGCCATGACCACCCGTATGCAGGGCGATGTCAGCATCACCCATCTGCCGGGGATCCGCGGACACCAGCTCGATCCGTCTCAGGCGCCGGACTACAGCCCCTCCATTCGTGGAAACGGCATCACCTGCAAAACGATTTTCGACTGTACGGTGCCCTGGGCACTGAAGTCCCGCTTTGAGCGTGCGCCCTTTATGGAGGTAGATCCAACACCGTGGGCGCCTGAACTGTTTAAAAAATAGCGTTAACCGGAAAACCTTCTTCACCCTTTCACGGGTGAAGAACCTCACGCTGAAATTGCCGCGTCCCCTGCTTTCTTGTAACCTTTGAGCGTTTATCACATCCCCATAAAAAATGAGACTACCGGACGCCTATGACAGCACATATTTCCAACGATCCTTTGCATGGCGTAACGCTCGAAATGCAGGTTAACGCGCTGGTTGCGCGATATGGCTGGAATGAACTGGGCAACCGAATCAAAATCAACTGTTTTCGCAAGGACCCGAGCGTTAAATCGAGTCTGAAGTTCCTGCGCCGCACCCCATGGGCGCGGGCGGAAGTTGAAGCCCTCTACCTCGACTCCCTTCACGATGATGGTAACGGGGAACAGGACGAACCGGCCTTTAATCCCTGGACGGACAGCCGGATACCCAGGAGCTAACACGCAAATGATGCGACACGTAAAACGGACTGGCGCGCTGCTTGGCTGCGCGCTTTTACTGGTAAGTTGCACCTCCAGACCACCTAAATCACTCGTTACCCCGCTGCCGCAGGCGAAACCAGTACAGCAGACCAACGAACCCATGCGCGGGATCTGGCTGGCGACCGTCTCCCGTCTCGACTGGCCACCCGTTTCCTCGGTGAATGGCCGTAGCGCCGAGCAGCGTATCGCCCAGCAGCAGAAGGCGCTGACGGACAAGCTCGATAAGCTGAAAAATCTTGGGATCAACACCGTCTTTTTCCAGGTCAAACCGGACAGTACGGCGCTGTGGGCCTCTAAAATACTGCCGTGGTCAGATACCCTGACGGGGACTATCGGGGAAGACCCCGGTTACGATCCCCTCCAGTTTATGCTGGATGAAGCGCATAAGCGCGGGATGAAGGTGCATGCCTGGTTTAACCCGTACCGCGTTTCCACCAACACAAAGCCGTCGACCATCGCCGCGCTTAACCGCACCTCGTCGCTTCATCCTTCCAGCGTATACGTCCAGCATCCGGAATGGATCCGCACCTCGGGGGATCGTTTTGTTCTCGACCCGGGCATTCCCGAGGTGCGGGAATGGATAACCCAGGTGGTGATGGAAGTGGTGAATCACTACCCTGTCGACGGCGTTCAGTTCGACGACTATTTTTACACCGAAACGCCGGGGTCCCCCCTGAATGATGCCTGGACCTTCAGGCGCTATGGCGAGGGATTTGCGTCAAAAGCGGACTGGCGTCGACACAATACGCAGCAGTTGATTGTGCAGGTCTCCAGGGCGATCAAGCAGGCAAAGCCTGAGGTCGAATTTGGCGTCAGCCCGGCGGGAGTCTGGCGCAACCGATCCTTCGATCCGGCAGGCTCGGACACGCGCGGTGCCGCGGCCTACGATGAGTCCTACGCTGACACGCGCAAATGGGTACAGCAGGGCTTACTGGATTATATTGCGCCGCAGATCTACTGGCCCTTCGCCCGCGACGCAGCGCGCTACGATGTGCTGACAAAATGGTGGGCTGACGTGGTGAAACCGACCCATACCCGCCTGTATATCGGGATCGCGCTCTACAAAGTGGGCGCGCCTTCCAGAAATGAGCCGGACTGGACGGTAAACGGCGGCGTACCGGAGCTGAAAAAACAGCTCGATCTCAACGATTCCCTGCCAGACGTAAAAGGCACCATCCTGTTCCGCGAAGATTATCTTAATCAGCCCCAGACGCAGGAGGCCGTAAATTATCTGCGTGGACGCTGGGGGAGCTGATGAAGAAAAGGCAGAAACACCCTGTTTCTGCCTTTCTCTTATGGCTTCGGCCCGAACATCGCCTCAAGCTGTTTTGCGTCTGGCATGCCCACGACCTGTTGCAGTTCGTTTTGCTCATTAAGGTAATAAATAGCCGGTGTGGCATTCGCCCCGAGACTGTCCATAAGCGTCTGGTGATTTTGCAGGATCTCAACGGTTTCCCGGGATGCTGCGCCTTCAGGCTTTGGCAGCTTTTTGCCGCCGGACAGCTCGTACGCTTTCCAGGCCGACACCGGATCTTTCGCATTCAGGATGGCGGAGGCGTTACGCCCGCTGTTCGGGTTGAGAAACGCGACCAGCAGCGTATTAAGCTGGACCTTTCCGGCCGTCACCCACGGCTGCGCTTCAGCCCAGAACTGCTTGCAGTACGGGCAGAACGGGTCGGCAAAGACAAAGACTTTGCGCGGGGCAGTCTCTGCACCCTCTTTCAGCGGATGCGCCGCATTCAGCTTTTTCCACATCTCGCGGCCCATCGGGGCGTAGATCTCTTTCTGGAAAAAGGCCTCACTGAGGTTGGTTCCCTTCTCATCATAAAGATAACCAGACACCACATGCTTTCCGTCAGGCGTCAGAAAGAGCGTCACGCCCATGTCCTGATATTGCCCCAGCCACGCTGGCGCGCCACCGGGGGCGTCAATTTTCTTAATGATTTTGATGTCCTGCTGTTCACTGAAGTGCTTCACCACATCCGGAAGCATCTCCTCTGCCCTGACCAGCCCTGAAGCCATCAGAGCAGAGAGTAACAGCACCTTTTTCTTTGCTAACCGTTGAAGCATAACGACCTCTCTAAATTATTGTTTTTCAGAGTGGTCGAAGTTTATTGCCCTGTCAACGCTTCATAAATATCCTTGAGGCGACTACGCAAAAATCGCACAGCTTTGTGTTTGCGGGATAATAACGCCTGCACACTGTCGCCTGTTTCCTCTGCCAGCACCTTCATGCTGTAGCCCTCAAATTCCGTTTTTTCAAACACCTCGCGCTGAAGTGGCGGCAGTTCCGACAGGGCTTGCCCCAACTCTTCCCATAGCAGCATGTTGAGATACTCCTCCTCCGGCGTTTGCGGTACGCCAAATAACGTTTCTGCAATCTCCTGCTCCGGAAAGTCCTCGTCATCTGCTGTCAGGTACCCCGGCAGTGAAACCTCGTGCTTTTTTCGCGCCCGGTCGATCATCTCATTTCGTGCAGCGCGAAACAGCCAGGCGGCGACGTTCTCGACCGGCTGTTCCACTTTCATCAACTGCCAGGTCACTTCCTGAAGAATATCATCGACATCATCACGAACCGCAGTCCGTCCGCGAATGAAGGCTTTTAGCCGCGCGCGGCAGGCATTGAGTGCCGAGATCAGTAATGATTCCCCCGCCTCACCGGCTTTCATATTGCTCACTCAGCTTCCGGCGCTTTCGCAGCGTTATCATCTCGCTTCTCATCCCGGCCGTCGTGCCACCGGCAATGGCCGTGGCGCCCAAATCCTGCCCGACGCTGCTGAATGAAGGCCTCACGTTGTTCGGGACTCATATTCATCCATTGTTCGTGCATACGGCGGTGTGCACCGAACATGCCCGGACGGAAACCCAGACCACCGAAAAGAATGCGGCTCAGCAGCAGGATCCCCAGAGCCTGCCAGAAGCCAATGGCTTTAACCCCCAGGATGGCCGGGAGCAACGCGTTCCACAGGGACATGACCAGCAGGCCAAGCACCACAAACAGGACTGCGCCAATCACGATGCCCTTGCCCATACGATGGCGGCCCAAACCATGCCCGTGACCTTTTCCATGCATATCAAAATTTCTCATGTGTACCTCGTTTACGTTGAATGAATATGATCTCTGATGAGGTAGACGATTGAGGAATAGAAATATTGCCGGGGAAAGATAAAATTTATGTGATGACGGGTTTGTATGGTTAACAGTATTGGCTGAAGGAGATTGTGCAGCGGCTACATGCAGACATTAAAAAGGCTCCATCAGGAGCCTCTCTGAACATCACGCCGTTGCAGGCAAACTGAAACTCGAAATACTCTGCGACAGCTGCTGCGCCTGTTCCTCCAGCGAGGCGGCCGCAGCGGCGGACTGCTGCACCAGCGCCGCGTTCTGCTGGGTTACGCCGTCCATCTCCGTTACGGCCTGCCCAACCTGACCAATCCCGCGGCTCTGCTCTTCAGAGGCAACGGAAATCTGTTCCATCAGCGTGTTCACTTTATTCACAGAGCTGATAATAGAATCAATCACCTCTCCCGAACGATTCACCAGTTCCGCACCGTTTTTCACGCTGGAAACAGACTGGGCAATAAGGCTTTCAATATCCTTCGCCGCCACTGCGCTTTTCTGTGCCAGAGTGCGAACTTCACTCGCCACCACGGCAAATCCTCGCCCCTGGGTACCGGCACGCGCCGCTTCAACGGCCGCGTTCAGTGCCAGAATGTTGGTCTGGAAAGCAATGCTGTTGATAACGCTGGTGATGTCCTCAATGCGCTTCGAATTGGACGCGATAGTATTCATCGTTTCGATAACTTCGCGGGTTACCGCTTCGCCGGTATGGGCATTTTTTACAGCATCCTGCACCAGCTTACCGGCCTGGAAAACGTTGTCGGTGTTATTCGCCACCGTCGCGCTCAGCTCTTCCATGCTGGCGGCCGTCTGGGTCAGGGCCGAAGCCTGTTGCTCGGTACGGGAAGCCAGGTCGATATTGCCGGAGGCAATTTCCTGCGCCGCATGCGTCACGGTCTGGCTGGCATCGCGCACCTGAGAAATGGTGGAGAGCAGCGCCTGGCGCATCTGCTCCATCGAGGACATCAGGTGATCGATTTCATTCCCGGAATCACGCTTGACCGGTACCGGTACGTCCAGCTTCCCGTCCGCAATCTGGCGACAGTGCTCGCGCGCCAGGTTCACCGGCGCAAACACCACGCGTTTCATCAGCAGGCTGACGGCGAGGATCACCACCACAAACAGCACCGCAATGCAGGCGATGATGACCAGACCCGAAACGAAATTCCGACTCGCATCCTCGTTCAGCGTTTTGGCGTATTTCTGGTGCACGGAGAGAACCTGGTCGAGCACAATTTCATATTGGCGATCGAGTTGAGACACCACGGGAATAAGGGCGTTGAAACGCGACACATCATGGGCGGCGGCAGCGGCAATCAGGCGCGCGAGTCCCTGATTACGGTAGTTTTGCCACGCCTCCTGGTAGGCAGCGACCAGCGGGGCTTCATCCGGCAAACGCGGCGAGGCCATAAACGCCGAAAATGCACTATCGGCTTTGGTCAGCGCCTCTTTAACCGAAGCCAGTTTTGCAGACGAGTCGGTGGCGTCCCCCGCTTCCACCATCTTCACATACTCCATGACCCTGACGCGCAGGGTACGGCTGTGGTTAATGGGGTCAATAATGGACAGAACTACCTGAATTTCTTTGTTCACATTATCCAGCGAATTATTACTTTTAATGATGAGCCCAACGCTGGTAAGGATGCTGGCCACAAAGAAGAAAAGCAGGGAAAACAGGATAATCAGGGATGATTTTTTCAACGACATAACACACCTCAGGGATATAATTTCCCTTTGGTTATCGGCTGAATCAGATCTTTAATTAATTAAAGTTATTGATGCATCCAGGAAACGTTACACCGTCACTTGGCAGCCTTATATCGCCGTTGCAGGGTGGCGTCCAGTTTACGCTGGATCGGCTCCGGCGTTTCCCCTTCAATCAGTTTGCCAATCAGATCAAAGCAGTGCCAGGCGAGCTGTCGGTTATCCTGACGAACGGTATCGACAGGAATGGTCAGAGAATCATAGAGATAGTGATCGTCGAAGCTGGCCAGACGTATATCGCTTTGCAGCAGATTATGTTGCCCCATATAGCGCAACACCCCTTCCAGCAGACCGCAGGCGGCGGTAAAGAGAGCTTTTGGCGGACGGCCCAGACGCGCGCAAAGCTCGGCAAACATTTCATAGCCGGAGCTGGGATGGTAATTACCATGAATGATCCACTCCGGACGTAACTCGACGTTGGCATCGCGCAGCCCCTGCTTAAACCCTTCCAGACGGTCACGCGTCGGGGAAAGCCGCGGCTGCCCGCCGAGGAAGTAGAACTCATCCGGATGCTGGCGGGCGATGTCGGCCACCAGAGTGGCGGTTGGGGTAATCGAATCGGTAAGGACCAGCGGCAGAGAGCTGTCGTTCATATGACGGTCAAAGAGCACCACGGGTAACTGTTCGCTCAGCTTTTGATAGTCCGCGTCGTTGAGCATGCTGGAGGCGACAATCAGCCCGTCCACCTGACGGGCCACCATGTTATTGACCACCACCGTCTCCTGGCCCGGATTTTCATCGCTACAGGAGATCAGCAGTTGAACACCCGCCTCGCGGCAGAGAGTCTCCAGCTCATGGGAAAAAACGGCAAAACCGTAGTTGGTGATTTCCGGCACCACCAGACCAATGGTGTGGCTGCGGTTATCCCGCAGCGAACGGGCGTGAATACTGGGCTGATAATGATGTTCTTTGGCAATCGCCAGCACGCGCTCGCGCGTCTCCTCCGCCACCCGAAGCTCTTTGCTGCGACCGTTCAGAACCAGACTGGCGGTGGCTTTTGATACCCCCGCCAGCGCCGCGATATCTTTAATGGTGACGCGTTTTGTTTTTCTCACAACGACTTAGTTCCGGCTGCCAAAACCACTATTCTATCATGCAGCTGCGCAGCGACCAGTAGCGTAATGTGATGTCGGACGCACCTTCGAAGCGCACCTGAGCCGGATGGTCAGGAAAATAGCGGCTGCTCATGACGCCTTCACCGTGATTGATGAAAATTTCGACGCTGGAACGGTCACACAACACGCGTAAATGATGAACATGGCCCCGCCAGTAGCGGGTCAACGTCTCTCCGGTTTTCAGGCTGGCGCGTTCCAGACGTAGCCCCTCGTCATCCACAACCAGACGCAACGCACCGGCAAAATCCACATTCACGCTCGATGCGCTCACTTCGAACTCAAGACGCGCTCCCGCCAGTACCGGCGCAGCGTCGGCGCGGCCCTGCCAGTGATGTTCACTCTCGCGCAGCGTTTCCAGCTCACGTACCGGCGTTTGCCAGAGCTTAGCGTCGCGGTAGCGCAGCTCCCGTGGACAGGTCATCTGGTGGATCCAGCCGTGCGCCCGCGTAGGCTGGAGCATCTCCTCGCCGTCCGGCACGCCCATCCAGCCGATGAGGATGCGGCGGCCATCTTCAGCCACCGTGGTTTGCGGCGCATAAAACTCGAAACCGGCGTCAAGCTCATGCAGTTCGCCGTGCGCAAATGCAGACGTTTGATAATCAAATGCCCCACTCATCCAGACTGCCGGAAAGGTATTGAGATAGCGATGCGGTTCGCGCGCCAGCCCCTGTGGGCAGCAGATCAAGACGTGTGTGCCATCCAGCGCAAACAGATCCGGGCACTCCCACATATAACCTGCGTCTGCGAGTCCGTTAACGCCGTGACCGGCGATTTCACCGCAGGACGTCCAGGTGTGCAAATCGGCTGACGTAAACAGCAGCACCTTGCCGCGCTTTTGCCGGTCCTGCGCGCCAAGCACCATGTGCCACCGCCCGTCATGGCGCCATACTTTCGGATCGCGGACGTGCCCGGTGTACCCGTTCGGCAGGGGCAATACCGGCCCCAGTTTGGCAAACGTGCCATCGTCATTTTGCACCGCCAGACACTGCCAGGCGGTGCGGCCAACATCGTCAAACTTAACGTTGCCGGTATAGCACAGGGTCAGCACGCCGTTGTTATCCACGGCGCTGCCGGAGTAACAGCCGTTGCGGTCGTACTCTTCGTCGGGCATCAGCGCCATTGGCTCGTGCTGCCAGTGCACCAGATCTGCTGAGCTCCAGTGTCCCCAGCACTTATAGCGATGGTCGCAGCCCAGCGGGTTCCACTGATAAAACAGGTGGTAGCGCCCGGCGAACCAGATAAATCCGTTCGGATCGTTCATCAACCCCGTCACCGGCGCGGGATGCCACTGCGGATAATGGCTGTCCGCCAGCGCACGCGGCTGGCCTTGCATAACGGCCTGCAACACGGCAGGCCAGCGGGAAGTTAACGTCATTATTCAGAGTCCGTCTTATATTTCAGCAGCAGAGAGACGGTGAACGCCACGCCAAAGGCAATCACCATGCCGATAATATAGTTGAGCAGCGAGCTGGCCTGGACGATCGCCATGCCGGGAAGCGCCGTCAGCCCAACGGCGGTCATGTAGACATGCACCGACACCACCCAGGCACCGCCCGCAGCACCACCAATCAGCGCCGCGATAAACGGCTTCACGAAACGCAGGTTGATACCAAAAATCGCCGCTTCGGTGATGCCCAGCATCGCGGAAAACGCCGACGGTAAGGTAATGGCTTTGATTTTGGCATCACGGGTTTTGAACCACACCGCCAGACACGCCCCGCCCTGCGCTACGTTCGCCATCGCCCAGATCGGCAGCAGGAAGTTAACGCCTATCGACGGGTTACCCAGCAGCCCGGCTTCGATGGCGTGAAAGCTATGGTGAATACCGGTAATGACAATCACCGAGTACAGCCCGCCAAACAACAGCCCGGCCAGCCAGCCTGCGTGGGCAATCAGGGTGCTGAGAATGAAGGAGATCCCGTCGCCCAGCGCGCGTCCCGCGGGGCCAATAATCAACAACGCGATGAAGCCGGAGACAATGACGGTCAGGAACGGCGTCAGGATAAGGTCTAACGCATCCGGTATCGCCCGGCGCAGCTGTTTTTCCACAATACTCATAAACCACACCGCCAGCAGCACCGGGAAGACGGTTCCCTGATAGCCAATCATGGCGATTTCAAGACCGAAGAAGTTCATGGTGTGGAAGCCGGACGCTACGCCCCAGGCGTTGGTCAGCGCCGGGTGCGTCAGAATGCCGCCGAGCGTTGCCCCCAGATACGGGTTGCCGCCAAACTCCCGCGCGGCGGTGAAGCCAATCAGGATCGGCAGAATGATAAACGCCGCCGAGCTGCACATATCCAGCATGATATAGAGCGCGTTATCCGGATTAACCCAGCCGTAGGTTTTTACCATCCCGAGCAGCCCCATCAGCAGACCCGAGGCCACGATCGCCGGGATAATCGGCACGAAGATGTTGGAGAGCAAACGCGCGATACGCTGGAACGGGTTCAGCTTGCGGGCTGCAATATCCGCCGCTTCCGATTTACTGGACTCGCTAATTCCTGCCGCCTGAATAAACGCCGCGTAAACCTTATTCACCACCCCGGTGCCGAAGATCACCTGCATCTGCCCGGCGTTCCGGAAACAGCCTTTCACGCCTTCAACCTGACCGATGGCCTGCTGGTCGGCGAGCGCATCGTCGACCAGCACCAGACGAAGGCGCGTGGCGCAGTGTGCTGCGCTGGCAATGTTCTCTTTGCCACCGAGCAGCGGAATAAGCTCGCGCGCAATATGATTAAAATCCATAGATACCTCTTCCTGACCTCTTTTTATGATGTTCGAAACGCCCCCGCAGTGCGGGAGCGTGAAGGGTTAAAACCAGGTTTCCATCTGCACCCCAAAGTTCCATTCCCCGCCCGCGTTGAAGCCACTGCTGCCAAAGGCGTCATCGCTGGCGTAGTTATCCAGCTTGCTGCTCCAGTCCATCCAGGTGGCGAACAGACGCAGCTCCGGACGGCTGAAGAAATCGCCAATCTTGCCCGCCTTTAACGTCGGGGCGAAGGTCAGCTTGTAGAAGCTGCCGTTAACCGCATTGCGATCCTTGTAGCCTTCCGGGTGTAAATCCATGTACTGATAGCTGCCCTCGAACGCCAGCGCGAAATTCTGGGTCACCTCTTTGATTAGCCGCGTATTGAGCGTGACCCACTCATAGCTGTCGCCCTTCACGTAGCGATCCTTACTGCTTTGCGCCAGTACGGCGGGCGCAATGTGCCAGCCACCGCCCAGCGGCGTGACACCGTAACTTGCAAAGCGCCAGGTATCGGCTTCTGAAAGCAGCGCGCCGTCTGAACCAATGCTTTTCACCTCGGCACCCAGACCGTGGCCGTAAAGCAGCGCCGTTTTGGCGGAACCTTCCCGCAGGCCGTAGAAACTCTCGTTATGCAGACCCACCAGGGCATGTACCCCGTTATTCGCCGCGTCGGTTTTAATCGGATCGCCATTGCTGTCCTTACGATCGTCATTATCTTTTGCCCGTAAGCCGCTGACCATCATCTGCACCGGCCCGGCAAAGTGGTTCATGCTGAGGATGTAGTTCTGAACGTTGTTGTCGATCTCCTCTTCGCTGCCGAAGTTACGGCCATAAAGGGAGAAGTTACTGTGCAGCGTATCGTTCCACTTCACGTCGTAGACGCCACCGCCGGTCCCGGCGAGAAACACCACGTCGGAATCCAGCCAGTGAATGTCGAAGTTGTCGCGGTCAAAACGCTTACCCGCCCAGAAGGTGCTGCCCTTCAGCGCACCGGTAAAGTCCGGCAGATTACCCAGTTCGGCAAAGGCCTGACGAATGTTCAGGTCGCTGCTGTCTGCCGACCAGTCGTTATAGGTTTTCTGGCCGTCGGCCAGCATCGCCTTAAAGCGCGTCGTCGCACCGCTCTCCAGCGTCTGTTTGTGCTCAACATTCAGCTCAACGTAGGTATCCGCTTCGTTCCCCAGACGCCCGATGGCCCCGCCCGTTTCTCCGGCGGGCGTCAGATAAGGGCCGCTTTTGCTGCTGGAGGCCGCGTCGTTCATCAGCAGGCCGGAACGGGCGTAACCGTGAAACTCAAAGCCGCCTGTCCGATCGGCTTTCTCCTCCAGCGCCGTGGTACGCTGCGCCACCGCCTGCGTGGTGGTTTGCGCTTTCTGTTGCGCGGCCACCAGCTGCTGCGTTTTCTGTTCCGCTGCCGTGGCGCGCTTTTCAGCCACCTGCGCGCGGGTTTCCGCCTCCTGCAAACGCTGCTCCAGCGCCGCCAGACGCGCTTCAATACGTGTCATATCCGTCTGGGCAAAAACAGAGGTACTGCCGGCCAGCATGCCTATCATCACGGCAAGTCTGCGTTTTTTATACATTTTGTCGCATCCCTAAAAATTACAGTGAAAGTGCTAAATTGCTAAACCGGTTTAGGTTGCTGATACTAAACCGCCGAATTTTGGATCGGCAACGTTTTTTGCTAAACCGTTTTAGTAAGTGTGATCGAGGCGACAATTCAGGCCGTCGTCCGACGGCCCTGAAAGAGGAATTACAGTTCGTGATGGTAAGGCAGCGCGGTCATTGCCCCTTTTGCGGTTGTGGCCAGCGCCCCGCAGCGCTGCGCCAGCGTGATGACCTCTGAGAGACGGGCTTCGCCATCATGTGCCAGACCGAACAGCAGCCCGGCGACGAAAGCATCCCCCGCGCCGGTGGTATCAACGCATTCCACGGGCGATGCAGGATAGTGCGTCAACGCCCCTTCCTGCCAGGCGGTTACGCCCTCTTTGCCCTGCGTCACCAGCACCAGCCTGGCCGTACAGGCGCGCATCAGCGCCGCCAGCCCCTCATGGACCTGCGCATTCCCGGTTATGAACGCCAGCTCTTCCACCGAGATTTTCACCACATCGGCACAGGTTAATGCCCGCTCAAGACAGTGGCGCAACTCCACTTCATAGTGCCAGAGATCGGCGCGAATATTCGGGTCAAAGCTGACGAATCCCCCCGCCTGTCTGATCGCGGACATCGCATGAAACGTCGCGGAACGGCTGGGTTCGGCGCTGAGCGCGATAGAGCAGACGTGCAGCCACTCCCCCGCGCGGAATGGCGGGAGGTCGGCAGCATCGAGGAAAAGATCAGCGCTCGGGCGCACCATAAAAGTAAAGGTACGTTCTCCGTCATCATCAAGATCCACCACCACCGTAGAGGTGCGATGCTGCGGATCCAGACGCAACCGTTCTGTATTCACTTTCTCATTCTCAAGCGTTTTTTGCATAAAGCGCCCGAAGGGATCGTCGCCCACCCGACCGATAAATGCACTTCTGCCGCCCAGACGCGCAATCCCCACTGCAACGTTGGCCGGTGCGCCGCCCGGACATCGCAGCAGTTTGCCCTCTCCGTCGGGCAGAAGATCCACCACTGCATCGCCAAGTACCCAGATCGTCTCCATATCACCTTCTTAGCTAAATCATGTTAAACCGATTTAGCTATTTAAGCACAGGCATTGTGTCGGGGAAATATGGCGAGGGAAAATTTGCTTAACGCAGCCGGTGGGGCCAGTGAATATCACCCACACCGTTGAGCAGCGGGCGGGCGAACAAAAAGCCCTGGAAGCGGCGAATACCGGCGGATTCAAGCCAGCACCACTCTTCTGTCTTCTCTATGCCTTCTGCGACCAGCGTAATTTCCAGATCGGTGCAGCAGCTGATTATCGACTTCATAATCGCCTGCTTCGGTCCGCTCAGGTGGATATCGCTGACGATCTCCCTGTCGATTTTGAGCTTATCCGGCTGGAACCGGGTAAGCAGCGACAGCCCGGCATAGCCAGAACCAAAATCATCTATCGCCAGCCCAACCCCTTCCGCACGCAGCTGTTTAATGGCGCTGTTAAACTGGTTGAAGCCAGAGATCATCTCGTTCTCAGTGACTTCAATGATCACCTGCTCTGGCTGAAGTCCGTGCTTTTTGATCTGCGTGACCAGGAACTCTACCGCACCCGGCACGTTGACCAGCGACATTGGCAGCAGGTTAACCGCCAGTTTGTGGCTGCCAATGCCCAGCTTTTGTGCCAGCGCAAAGGTCCAGGCTTTGGTTTCCAGGTCGACCTGGTAAATCTGTTCGCGATCGAGACTACGGAAGAAATGCTCCGGGCTGCCGCCGTCGTTTCCGCGTATGAGCGCTTCAAGGGAGCTAATTTTGCCTTCGGACGGCTCGATAATCGGTTGCAGCGCAAACTGACAGGGCTGACCCGCCAGCAGGCCTAACCCTTCGCCAAACGGGGCGCGCTCAGGCGAAAGCGTCCATTTATCAGGCTCATAATCCGATGCGGGTGGAACCGCGGCTTTGCCGGTAATAAAGGTCTGAATGAATTTGAAGACCCGATCCTCAGAAGTCAGATAGCTTTCCAGCTTGCTGTAATGCAGAACCGACGCCAGAACCGCTTTCGGGGTCTCAACATCCAGGTCAAACAGCAGCATTCCCACGTTATCAAAACGTCTGCGCGGACCGTAATCGCGCATCAGCTCCACCACGCCGGTATGCCGGTCATCCGCACGGATGGTGTTAAAAAGCGCGACCACGCTCTGTTCCGTGCCTTCAAGAATTTGCAGAACGTCATGACCGCGGGAGAGAAGAATGCCGGAAATGCCCTGCTCCGTGTTTCGGATCCTGGCCTGTTCAACCAGCGCGCTTAACGCTGCTGAGGTACAGGTTAAGCTCAACTGGCTTCGATAAATAAGAGTTGTCAGCACAAAAACGGGTCCGATATGGTGTATACGCCTGAACGGTACTGTTTAACACAGTTCCCCGGTGTGACCTAATCTATTCCACGCCGGGCTTAATGCTCCCTGATACGGCTGTCGATCCGCGTCTGCATATAGTCATAGAACGGATTCGACGTCACGCGCATCAGCGCATCTTTGCCGACGCTCAGCACCGATGTTTCTCCCCACAGGGCAATCGTCCCGAGGCTAATTCCATAGCGGTTTTTCACGTCAGGATGGCGGCCATACAGATCGTCATCAGGCGGGAACGGAATGGCAACATGTGACAGGGAATATACCTCCTGCGGATACGAGACCGACAGCGGCACCACCGATTGCTGGGTGCTACCCGCTGGCGTTGTTTTTGCCACCATATCAAACCTGTCGGCGCTGGCGTTGGTGACAATAGTGACACTGTAACGTCTTTTTGCCTCGGGCAGCAGGTCAGCCACCGCCGTCCAGGATGCGGGCTTAAACAAGGGGCGGAAACTCCCGGCCTGGTTGATATCAAATACCACCAGTTCGCTGCCGTTTGCCGGAAGCTGGTCAAACAGCCCGGTCACCACGGCGCGGGTACTGACCGTTGAATCCATCACCGACTGGAAAGCAAGTACCGGCGGGAACTGCGTCAGTTTGTGGTCATGAACATCGCGATTTATCTGCTCATGCAGCGCCCGGGTAAGCAGCCACGACTGACGTGCCGCATTCACCGGGAACGAATTGTATTTATAGGGATTGTATTCCGGCGAAATGTTGAGCCATGCAGCTTTCGCAAACGCCGGTAACAGGGCCGGTAGCCCGGCGAATCCGGCAAAGCGCGCAAATGCCGTGACGCCAATCATCGGTGACAGCAAAACAATCTGCTGAAGTTTACGCAGTTCAGGCGCATCAAGGGCGTCGAGGGCGTATTTCATCGCCAGCGCCCCGCCGTTGGAGTAGCCCACCAGATGCAGGGGGAGATCGTTCCCCGTCAGGCGCGTCGCTTCACGAACCGCAAGGCGCGTTGCCGCCAGCCATGCCTCCCACTCAACATTTGTCAGCGCGCCCGGTGCCGTGCCGTGTCCGGGTAACCGCGGCACAACGGCCACAAAGCCGTGCTTTTGATAATTCAGGGCCAGATGCCTGACGCTGTAGGGGGAATCCGTCAGACCGTGCAGCAACACAACCGCTCCGCGCGGTTTTCCGGCAGGCATCAGCACAAACGACCGGTTCACATCCGGGGAAAAGTGTCCTGGCCACACCAGGCTTTGACGGTAATAGCGGTTCAGCGGCGTGCGCTCTGCGGGGGTGACTTTCGCCGTCACCTCCGCGTCAAGAGCGGTGAAGATGGCGTTTTCCCGCGCGACGTAAGCCGCGAAGCTCGCGTTATCTATCTCCTGCACGGACATTTCGTCCGCCCGCCAGGTGTGCCAGTGATGCAGGGCTGGTCCCTGCTGCGAAAGATAAACCCGCACCGCCAGCAGAACGAGCACAATGATCCCGATGACCATCGCTATTTTTTTTGCGAGAGCCATCAGGCGCACGCTGACCCGCCAGGGCAAATTCGCCATGTGAGGCTCCCTCTCTTATTCCCAGAGCATGCATCTTACCAAAAAATGTGAAGAGACTGACGTATTCACCAAATAGATACCCCTCAACCCGGACACTGCACCAAAAGTGAACTACGCTGCACAAATGTTGATCATCTGTTAAACAAATATTGCATTAACTTTGCTGCACAGCGCGTTTTCGCCGCAATGTGAACATGGCACGCGTCCTGCATTGTTAATCCGGTAACAGAAACCCGGCCTTTGACAGCCAGTTAACAGCGAGGCGGTATGACGACCAAACCTGAGGTGTTGAGCCGTATCGAAGCAACTTTCAGCCAGCTCACCCCGAGCGAAAAGCGGGTGGCAAGCTGGATGCTGGCGCACGTCGGGCAGATCCCCTTTGAAACGGCAGAGAGCGTGGCGCTGGCCACGTCCACCAGCGGGATCACCGTCGGACGCTTTCTGCGCAAGCTGGGCTATCGCAACCTGGATGATGCCAAAAAAAGCCTGCGCGATCCCCACCAGCCCTGGGGCATTAACGAGCGTCTTGACTCCTGGAAACAGCAACAGCCGCTGTCAGATCGCCTTCAGCACTCCCTGTCGCTGGAGGTGGACGCCATTGCCCATGTCTACCAGCTGGCGCAAAGCGAAACGTTCAGGCAGGTGGTCCAGCACCTTACCCATGCCGATGCCGTCTTCGTGCTGGGGATCCAGTCCACGCGCGGGATCGCCAATGCATTCTTCAGCCATCTGGAGTATCTGCGCCCGCGGGTGAGCTATTCCGAGGGGCTCTCCGGCAGCTGGGTGGAGTCGCTTAACTCCGGCTTTGCAAACCCGTATATCGTGCTGACGGATACCCGCGCCTACTCCGCCATTGCCCGTCAGTACTGCCGCGTGGCGAGTGAAAAAGGCCTGTCGATGGCGCTGATCACCGATATCTGGTGCCCGTGGGCGCGGGATTACCCGATTGATTTACTCCAGGTGAAGACCGATACCGGCCATTTCTGGGATTCGCTGGCGCCGGTGAGCTGTCTGTTCAACCTGCTGCTGTCGGGCGTTGTGGAGGCGCTGGGAGATGCGCTGCCGGAGCGTCTGGCAATCAACCGACAACTACAACAAGAGTTTGGTCAATTTGAACGCTAAAGGAGCGGAGCTATGCCTGAAGAGAGTCAATTGATTGATGTGGCGAAAACCTTTCCCACGCTGCATATCGATCTGAAATACGCGACCGCCGATAACATTACCGGCCGCCCGATCTACCAGCAGGCCGCGTGCCTGCTGCATACGGATGCCGCCACCGCGCTGGCGAAATCGATCAGCATCGCAGCGCTCGCGGGTCTGAAACTGGTGGTTTACGACGCCTACCGCCCTCAGCAGGCGCAGGCGCAACTCTGGGATGCCTGCCCCAATCCGGAATACGTGGTGGATGTCGCCATTGGCTCTAACCACAGCCGGGGCACCGCCATTGACGTCACGCTGATGGATGAACACGACAATGTGCTGGATATGGGGGCCGGGTTTGACGAAATGCACGACCGGTCTCATGCCTGGCACCCTTCCGTTCCGCCCGAGGCGCAGCGTAATCGTCTGCTCCTGAACGCCGTGATGTACGGCGGCGGTTTTGTGGGCATCAGCAGCGAGTGGTGGCATTTCGAACTGCCGAATGCCGCCAGCTATCCGCTGTTAGATGACCAGTTCGCCTGTTATCCGACCACACACTCACTGTAATTCTGGAGCCCGGCCATGAAAACAACGCTGCTTACTACCCTGATTGCCGCTACGCTCGCCCTGAGCGCCCCACTCGCGCTGGCGGCGGTGCCAAAAGATATGCTGGTAATTGGGAAAGCTGCCGATCCGCAAACGCTGGATCCGGCGGTCACTATCGATAACAACGACTGGACGGTGACCTACCCTTCGTACCAGCGTCTGGTGAAATACAAGCCTGGCACCACGGAGGTGGAAGGCGATTTGTCGACGGGCTGGAAGGCGTCAGACGACCAGAAGGAGTGGACGTTCACCCTCGCGGATAATGCAAAATTTTCCGACGGCACGCCGGTGAGCGCCGAAGCGGTCAAGCTGTCGTTTGAACGTCTGCTGAAAATCAACCAGGGGCCGTCCGAAGCGTTTCCGAAAGATTTGAAAGTGGACGCGGTGGATGCGCATACGGTGAAATTCACCCTCAGCCAGCCGTTTGCCCCGTTCCTCTACACACTGGCCAATGACGGCGCGTCGATCGTCAACCCGGCGGTGCTGAAAGCCAATGCCGCCGACGATGCGCGCGGTTTCCTGGCGCAAAACACCGCGGGTTCCGGCCCGTTTATGCTGAAAAGCTGGCGGAAAGGTCAACAGCTGGTGATGGTGCCCAACCCACACTGGCCGGGCGAAAAACCGCACTTTAAGCGCGTCTCGGTGAAGATTATCGGTGAAAGCGCCTCGCGTCGCCTGCAACTTTCCCGTGGCGATCTGGATATCGCCGACGCCCTGCCGGTGGATCAGCTCGCCGCCCTGAAGCAGGAAGGCAAAGTGGCCGTGGCGGAATACCCGTCCCTGCGGGTGACCTACCTCTATCTGAACAACAGTAAGCCTCCGATGAATCAGGTGGATTTGCGCCGCGCGGTCTCCTGGGCCACCGACTATCAGGGAATGGTGAAAGGCATTCTCAGCGGGAACGGCAAGCAGATGCGCGGCCCGATCCCGGAAGGCATGTGGGGCTTTGATGCGAACGCCATGCAGTACAGCTTTGACGAGGCGAAAGCCAAAGCAGCGCTGGAGAAGGTCAACGATAAACCCGCCAGCCTGACGTTCCTCTACTCCGATAACGACCCGAACTGGGAGCCTATCGCCCTCTCCACGCAGGCGAGTCTGAGCAAGCTCGGAATCAACGTCAAGCTGGAGAAACTGGCGAACGCCACCATGCGCGACCGCGTCGGCAAAGGTGATTATGACATTGCGATTGGTAACTGGAGTCCGGACTTCGCTGACCCGTATATGTTCATGAACTACTGGTTCGAATCGGACAAAAAAGGGCTGCCGGGCAACCGCTCATTCTATGAGAACAAAGAGGTCGACGCCTTGTTGCAGGCGGCACTGAAAACTACCGATCAGGCGGAACGCACCAAAGATTACCAGCAGGCGCAGAAAGTGGTGATTGACGAAGCGGCTTACGTTTATCTGTTCCAGAAGAACTACCAGCTGGCGATGAACAAAGAGGTCAAAGGCTTCACCTTTAACCCGATGCTTGAGCAGGTCTTTAACATCGCCACCATGAGTAAGTAACGGCCCACGCCGGGGGGGAAGTGTATGACGTTCTGGAGCATTGTGCGCCAGCGCTGCTGGGGGTTAATCCTGGTGGTGGCCGGTGTCTGTATTATTACTTTTATTATTTCACACCTGATCCCCGGCGATCCGGCCCGCCTGCTGGCGGGTGACCGCGCCAGCGATGACATCGTGCAAGGCATCCGCCAGCAGCTGGGGCTGGATCAACCGCTCTACATTCAGTTTGGCCGCTATGTAGAGGCGCTGGCGCACGGCGATCTGGGCACATCCATTCGCACCGGTCGCCCCGTTGCGGAAGATTTGAAAGCCTTTTTCCCCGCCACGCTGGAATTGGCCTTCTGCTCTTTGCTGCTGGCGCTGGTGATTGGCGTGCCGCTGGGCATTTTATCGGCGGTGTACCGTAACCGCTGGCTGGATCACCTGGTGCGGCTGATGGCGATGACGGGCATTTCGACGCCTGCCTTCTGGCTGGGACTGGGGGTTATCGTTCTGTTCTACGGGCAGCTGCAAATTCTGCCCGGCGGCGGCAGGCTGGACGACTGGCTCGATCCCCCCGCCCACGTTACCGGGTTTTATCTGCTGGACGCCCTGCTGGAAGGCAACGGCGAAGTGTTTTTTAACGCCCTACAGCACCTGATTTTACCCTCCCTGACGCTTGCTTTTGTCCATCTGGGGATCGTAGCGCGTCAGGTACGTTCCGCGATGCTGGAGCAGCTGAGCGAGGATTACATTCGTACCGCCCGCGCAAGCGGGTTGCCGGGCTGGTACATCGTGCTGCGCTATGCCTTACCCAACGCCATGATCCCCTCCATTACCGTGCTCGGGCTGGCGCTGGGCGATCTGCTGTACGGGGCAGTCCTCACCGAAACCGTGTTTGCCTGGCCAGGGATGGGCGCCTGGGTGGTGACCTCCATTCAGGCGCTGGATTTCCCTGCCGTCATGGGCTTTGCGGTCGTGGTGTCGCTGGCCTATGTCTTCGTTAATCTGGTGGTCGATCTGCTGTATCTGTGGATTGACCCGCGAATCGGGCGCGGAGGTGCCGAATGATGTTAACTCAGGAAACGCCCGTCCCCGTCAGCACCGCTAAACAGCGCATCAACTGGGCAAAGCTGTTCTGGATGTTGCGCAAAAGCCCGCTCACGCTGATCGGCGGAGTCATTATGATCGTGATGCTGCTGATGATGGTGGTCTCGCCGTGGATCGTCCCGCACGATCCGAACGCGCTGGATCTGACCGCCCGCTTGCAGGCGCCTTCGTCCCAGCACTGGTTTGGTACCGATGAGGTGGGACGGGATCTGTTCAGCCGCGTGCTGGTGGGCAGCCAGCAGTCCATCACGGCGGGGCTGGCGGTGGTGGTGATTGCGGGCGGCATCGGTTCGCTGCTCGGCTGTTTGTCCGGCGTACTCGGCGGACGCGGCGACGCCATCATCATGCGCATCATGGACATTATGCTCTCCATCCCCTCGCTGGTGCTGACCATGGCGCTGGCCGCCGCGCTCGGCCCAAGCCTGTTTAACGCGATGCTGGCGATTGCGATCGTGCGCATTCCGTTTTACGTGCGGCTGGCGCGTGGCCAGACGCTGGTCGTGCGTCAGTTCACCTACGTGCAGGCCGCCCGCACTTTTGGTGCATCGCGCTGGCACCTGATCAGCTGGCATATCCTGCGTAACGCCCTGCCGCCGCTGATCGTGCAGGCGTCGCTGGATATCGGCAGCGCCATTCTGATGGCCGCCACGCTGGGCTTTATCGGATTAGGCGCGCAGCAGCCCACCGCCGAATGGGGCGCGATGGTGGCCGTCGGGCGTAACTACGTGCTAGACCAGTGGTGGTATTGCGCGTTTCCGGGGGCGGCAATTTTGATCACGGCGGTCGGGTTTAATCTGTTTGGCGATGGTCTTCGCGACCTGCTGGATCCCAAATCAGGAGGGAAGCAGTCATGAGTGATTCCGTATTATCGATTGAAGATTTGCACCTGAGCTTCCCCATTTTTCGCGGCGATGTACATGCGCTGAACCACGTTTCGCTGGAGATTGGCCGGGGTGAAATTGTCGGCGTGGTGGGCGAGTCGGGTTCGGGAAAATCGGTCACCGCGATGCTGGCGATGCGCCTGCTGCCGGAAGGCAGTTACCATGTTCACCATGGCCGGGTGACGCTGCTCGGGGAAGATGTGCTGAACGCATCAGAAAAACAGCTTCGCCAGTGGCGCGGCGCCAGGGTGGCGATGATTTTTCAGGAGCCGATGACGGCGCTCAACCCCACGCGCCGGATTGGCAGGCAGATGGTGGAGGTGATCCGCCAGCATCAGCCGCTTTCACGCCGCGACGCGCAGCAGAAGGCGGTCGCCCTGCTGGGCGAGATGCAAATTCCGGACGCGGCGCAGGTGATGGACCGCTATCCGTTTGAGCTTTCCGGCGGTATGCGCCAGCGGGTGATGATCGCCCTCGCCTTCTCCTGCGAGCCGGAGCTGATCATTGCCGATGAACCGACCACCGCGCTGGATGTGACCGTTCAGCGCCAGGTGCTACGGCTGTTGAAACATAAAGCGCGCGCCAGCGGGACGTCGGTGCTGTTTATCAGCCACGATATGGCGGTCGTCTCGCAGCTTTGTGACCGGATGTACGTCATGTACGCAGGCAGCGTGATCGAAAGCGGCAGCACGCAGACCTTAATTCACCATCCTGTACACCCCTATTCCATTGGCCTGCTGCGGTGTGCCCCGGAAAATGGTGAACCGCGCGAGATCCTCCCGGCTATTCCCGGCACGGTGCCTAACCTCAGCCACCTGCCACGCGGATGTGCCTTTCGCGAACGCTGTTTTGCGGCCGGAGCGAAATGCGGTGAAACGCCGCGCTTAATTTCCACGGGCGCAGAAGGCCAGCAGGCAGCCTGCTGGTACCCACAACAGGAGACACGCCATGTCTGAGGTACTGCTGGAACTGGACAGCGTGCATGTGAATTTTCCTGCACGCAAAAACTGGCTCGGGCGCGTGACGGAGCAGGTGCACGCTCTGAACGGCATGGATCTCCGGATCCATCGCGGGGAAACGCTGGGCGTGGTAGGGGAATCCGGCTGTGGGAAAAGCACGCTGGCTCAGCTGCTTATGGGCATGCTCCAACCGAGTACCGGTGCGTGTCAGCGCGCGAATGCGGCAGGCGGTATGCAGATGGTATTTCAGGACCCGCTCTCGTCTCTCGATCCACGTTTACCCGTCTGGCGCATCATCACCGAGCCGGTGTGGATCCAGCAACGCCGCAGCGAACGGGAGCGTCGCCAGCTGGCTGAGACGCTGGCGCAGCAGGTGGGCATTCGAGCGGAATATCTTGACCGTCTGCCGCATGCGTTTTCCGGCGGCCAGCGTCAGCGCATCGCCATTGCTCGGGCGCTCTCCTCGGATCCGGACATCATCGTGCTGGATGAACCCACCAGCGCGCTGGATATTTCCGTCCAGGCGCAGATCCTCAATTTGCTGGTTGCCCTGCAACAGCAGCGCAATCTGACCTACGTGCTGATCTCGCACACCGTCTCGGTGGTCCGGCACATGAGCGACCGGGTGGCGGTGATGTATCTGGGGCAGATTGTGGAGCTGGGTCCGGCGGACCAGGTGCTGGGACAGCCGCGGCATCCGTATACGCAGCTGCTGCTTGACTCCGTTCCCCGTACCGGAGAACCGCTGGACGAAGACCTGGCATTACGCAAAACCGATCTCCCGGGTAATCGCCACCTGCCCGATGGGTGCTATTTTCGCGACCGCTGCCCGCTGGCAACAGAGGGGTGCGAACGGCCGCAGCTGCTTCAGCCCGCAGAGGGAGGCCGAAGCGTACGCTGCTGGCGTAACCGCTAGATTTGCGCCATCCCGCCATCGACAAACAGCTCCGTGGCGTTAATAAAGCTGGCGGCATCGGATGCCAGAAACGCCACGGCTTTCCCGACTTCACCCGGCGCGCCCAGGCGACCCAGCGGCACCTGGGCCGCCAGCGCATCGTATAATCCCTGACGCTGTTCTTCGGGAACCAGATCGCCAAGACCGGGCGTTTTCACGGGGCCAGGGCTGACGACGTTGACGCGTATCCCGCGGCCCTGTAAGTCCAGCGCCCAGGAGCGGGCAAAGTTACGCACGGCGGCTTTACTGGCGCTGTAGACGCTGAAATTCGCCGTTCCCTTAATCGAAACCGTCGATCCGGTGAGGATAATGGATGAACCAGAGGAGAGCAGCGGCAGCGCTTTCTGGACGGTGAACAGCACGCCGCGCACGTTGGTGGCAAAAATCCGGTCAAACTGCTCTTCGGTGATGGCGCCCAGCGGCAGCATGTCGCCGCCCCCGGCGTTGGCGAACAGAATATCGAGTCGTCCTTCTTTTTTAGCAATCTGCGCGTAAACCGCATCCAGATCGGCCATTCTGGAGACGTCCGCGCGGATAGCTACCGCCGCGGCGCCAATGTCTGCCCGGGCAGCATCCAGTTCGGCCTGACGACGTCCGGTGATATAGACCTTCGCTCCCTGCGCCGCCAGCTCCTGTGCCGTTGCGAGACCAATACCGGTGCTGCCGCCGGTCACCAGAGCGATTTTTCCTGCAAGCGTTGTATTCATACTCATAACCTTCTGTTGTGATGTAAAAGAGGAGCGTTTGCCCGCGTCAGGCAGACTTTAGTCCTTGCGGGATTAGCGATAAACGGGCAAAAATGAAAATGAATTTTCACAGCAGGAAATAATCAGAGGAGATCTGTGTGGATCAGCTAATGGCAATGCGCGCCTTTACGCGGGTGGTTGAATCCGGAAGCTTTACCCGAGCGGCAGACTCCCTGAACATGCCGATAGCCACGCTGAGCAAGCTGGTAAAATCACTTGAAGCGCACCTGGAAACACGGCTGCTGCATCGCACTACGCGCCGGGTGGTCACGACGGCAGAAGGCATGGAATATTACGAGAAAGTGCTGCGGGTATTAATTGATATAGAGGACATTGATACCGCCTTTCGCGCATCGTGCTGCACGCCTAAAGGCCATTTGCGTATCGACGTGGGAGGCTCAACCGCCCGGGACGTGTTGATACCCCTGCTGCCGGATTTTTTTCAGCGCTACCCGGACCTGCGCATCAGCCTGGGGGTAGCCGATCGTCCGGTAGATTTAATCAGTGGAAACGTAGACTGCGTGATCCGCGGCGGCCCGCTGGATGACTCTTCGCTTATCGCCCGGCATATCGGTGACGCCCGGATGATCGCCTGCGCGACGCCGGGCTATCTTAAGACTCACGGCATCCCTGCCTATCCGCAGGAGCTGCGCAACGGCCATAAGCTGATAAGCTACCTTTCCCCCGTTACCGGACGCGCATTCCCGTTTCGGTTCCTCGAGCGGAGTGAACCGCTGGAGATCAGCGTTCCGCACCATCTTGGAGTCAATGAAAGCAACGCACACCTGGCCGCGGCGCTGGCGGGTTTAGGGATTATTCAGACGTTTGGCTATGCTGCGAGAGCGCATCTGAAAACGGGTGCGCTGGTAGAGATCCTGAGCGACTGGCGTCCTAAGGCGTATCCTTTTCACGTGGTCTATCCACAGAGTCGGCATTTAACGCATCGCCTGAGAGTGTTTATTGCGTGGCTTGCCGAGGTCTTCCCTGCGGCGGTAAAAGGTTAGCCGGGCATTTGCCCGGCCTGATATCAGTTCAGTTTGTAATCCAGCGTAATTTCCGCTTTCAACAGCTGCGACACCGGACAACCCGCCTTCGCTTTCTGAATAATGCCGTCGAACTGCTGTGGATCAATACCCGGGACCGTCACCTTGCTTTGCAGCGCCACTTTGCTGATGGCAAAACCGCTGTCGGTTTTATCCAGCGAGACATCCGCCGTGGTATCGATGGAATCAGCGGTGTAGCCCGCTTCACCCAGCATCAGCGACAGGGCCATAGAGAAACAGGCCGCGTGCGCTGCACCAATCAGCTCTTCCGGGTTGGTTCCTTTTTCGCCCTCAAAGCGGGTGTTAAAGCCGTAAGGTTGCTGGTTAAGGACGCCACTCTCTGTTGAAACCGTCCCTTTCCCGCGTTTGATGTCGCCAGACCAGTGTGCTGAACCGTGCTTATGAATCGTCATTCTTGCTCTCCTTTTGGCTTACAAAGGGATAAGTATAGGACGCATAATCCATTTTGCGTGGAAGACAGATTAGTCCGAGCGCGTGGCAAGGTGGTTTGCCAGCGCGTCAAGGAACACACGCTGCGCCGCAGGTTGGTAGTCACGCGACTGATAAATGCCAAAAATACCAATCGGTTTTGGCGTAAAGTCGCTGAGCACCGGCACCAGGCTACCCTGCCTTAGCGCCGTGTCGGCCTCGCGCTCGGGCAGCATGGCAATACCACAGTGGTTTATCGCCGCCTCCATCAGCAGAGACGAAATGCTGGCGCTGAGATTGCCGCTGACCGCCGTCGTAACCGGCTCCCCTTCGGGCGATAAAAAACGCCACGACTGACCGGCAAAAAAGCTGTAATGCAGGCAGTTGTGCCGGGCTAAATCCTCTAGTTGCTCTGGAACACCCCGGCTGGCGAGGTAGAGCGGCGAAGCGCAAAGCACGGACCGACACTCTCCCAGTCGGCGGGCGATCATGCCCGGCTCGGGGTTATCGGTGATACGGATCGCCACGTCAATTCGCTCCCCAACCAGGCTCACCGGATGGTTATTCACATCCAGCTCAATGCGCAGCTGCGGGTAACGCTGCAACAGATCCGGCAGCACCGGAGCGATAATCTGCATCGCGGTAAAATGCGCGCAGGCGACACGCAGGGTGCCTGAGGGGGATTCCTTCACGGACTGATCTTCGATTTCCTGAGAAATTTGCGAGAGCGTGCGTGTCTTTTGCAGGACTTTCTCCCCCGCCGCCGTCAGCGTCAGCTTGCGGGTGGAACGGTTTACCAGCCGCGCACCGGCCCACTTCTCCATCTGTTCCAGATAACGGCTCACCATCGGACGGGAGATCCCCAGCGCCCGCGCCGCCGCGCTTAAACTCCCCAGCTCACAGATGCGGTTGTACACCTGAGCGGCAATAACGCGATCCATTCTGACCTCCATTTGCTCGATTTATGAAACTAAGCATCTCCTGTTTCAGGAATTCTGGCAAATGCAGAGATCCGTACAATAGAGACTTTCCTGAAGAACAGAGACATAACCATGACAATCGCCCGCCTTGCTTTGCTGACCACCCTTTTCACTCCGGCCGTCTTTGCCGCGCCGTTAACCATTGATACGTACAACCCGCAGGAAAAAGGCATTTTTGCCGTTTCTTCCACCCTGGTGTCTGGCCCGAAAGAAGCGGTGCTGTTTGACGCGCAGTTCAGCGTCAAAGATGGCGAAGCGCTGGTAGAAAAAATCCGCCACAGCGGTAAAACGCTGAACAAAATTGTGATCACCTCCGGCGATCCGGATTTCTATTTCGGCCTGCAACCGCTGGTGAAAGCCTTCCCCAACGCCAAAGTTGTCGCCACGCAACAGGTGGTGGACCATATCAGGGCCACAAAAGACGCGAAGCTCGCCTTCTGGGGGCCGCAGATGAAAGACGGCGCGCCGACACAGCTCTACGTGCCGCAAGTGCTTGCCTCAACCACCTTTATGATTGACGGTGAGAGAGTGAATATTGAAGAGCCTGAGAGCTATGCGGCGTATGTCTGGATCCCATCCGCAAAAACCATCCTCGGCGGCACGGGCGTCTCGTGGGGCATTCACGTCTGGACGGCGGATACCCAAACGCCGGAAAGCCGCAAACAGTGGCAGCAGACGCTGGATAGCATGGCAGCCCATCATCCCGAACGCGTTATTCCGGGCCACTACCTGGGGACACCGCCAGCGGGTACCGGCGCTATCGACTTTACCCGTCGCTATCTTCAGCAGTTTGAACTGGCCCTCACGTCGCATAAAGCGTCAACCGACGTAATCAACACGATGAAAAAACAGTGGCCGAACCTGGCGGAAGTCAGTTCGCTGGAACTGAGTGCGAAAGTGAATACCGGCGAAATGAAGTGGTAATCACCTGATTATCTCCTGCTATATTTACATTTTTTATAGCAGGAGATTAATATGCAATCGTCAGTAAGGGGCATTGACCATATTGGTATTACGGTGCCCGACATTGAAAAAGTCACCCTATTTTTTGAACGCGCTTTCGGCGCACAGGTTTTATATCATTCTGTCGATGCTGAAACCGATAATATTGACCAGACCGCCCAGCAACACACCTTAAAATTATTTCCCGGCACTAAAATTCACGCCATCCGCATGCTCGCCATGCCTCACGGACCCGGCATAGAACTTTTCGAAATGCATGGCCCTGAACAGGGTATGCCTGCCCGCGCCAGCGACTTTGGCCTACAGCATTTTGCTGTTTATGTTGACGATTTTGACAAGGCGATAGCTGCGTTCACCGCAGCCGGCGGCGAGATGTTTACCGAGCCAAAGCCGCTCACGTTTCCGGATGAGCAAGGTGAAGATAATGCTTTCTGCTACGGACAAACCCCCTGGGGGAGCATTGTGGAATTGATCTCCTGGCCGACGCCCATGCCTTATGAAAAAACGACAAATTTACGTCGCTGGAAACCCTAAATTTTATTTCTGTGCTACGGGATATGATATTTTTATTTCCAGGACGAATCTGAGCCACAACGGCAAAAATATTTGCCAATCTGAATACGAATTACGATTTTGCACGCCGTAACATTAAACAGACAACGACACGGAGGCAGCATGTTTACTTATTACCCGGCACATACCACAGCAGCACAACCCGAACTCGTTAACGCGATTGCACAGGGTCTTCAGGCGGAGCACGGTGTTGTTACTGAAGATGACATTTTGATGGAACTGACCAAATGGGTGGAATCCACGGATAATGACATTCTCAGTGACATCTACCAGCAGACCATTAACTACGTCGTCAGCGGGCAAAATGCACCTTTGTAAAAACCTGCTAAGCTGGATCTGCAACCTAAGGGGTTACATTTCGTTTGCGTAAGCAAACTTGTCCTTAAAACTATCAACAGGATTGAGGAGTTAATATGAAATCGAACCGTCAGGCACGCCATATTCTGGGACTGAACTACAAGCTCTCTAACCAGCGTAAAGTGGTTATTGAAGAGGGGAGCGAAAAGCAAGTGACCCACGCCACGGGCAGGAAACGTCAGGCAGACAAGTAAGTTCCAGTACGAAATTCACAACACCATCGGTTTCCCCGGTGGTGTTTTTGTTTATGTGTTGCGGTAATTAATATTCAGCTCCTTTATAATACCGCCCGACCGCACCCCGTAGCACAGGCCAGAAAGATGACAAACAGCAGTGTCAGGGACGGATCTTCTTAAAAAGAGTGAGTGACATGGACAACAAACTGAAAAAACATCGTTCCCTTTATATTCCTTACGCCGGTCCGGTTTTACTGGAATTCCCCCTTCTGAACAAAGGCAGCGCCTTCAGCATGGAAGAGCGCAGCAGCTTTAACCTGCTGGGCCTGCTGCCTGAAGTGGTCGAAACCATTGAAGAACAGGCAGAACGTGCCTGGATCCAGTATCAGGGCTTTAAAACCGAAATCGATAAACACATCTACCTGCGTAATATCCAGGACACCAACGAAACCCTCTTCTACCGCCTGGTGCAGAACCATCTCGAAGAGATGATGCCCGTCATTTACACCCCAACCGTCGGCGCGGCGTGTGAACGCTTCTCAGAGATCTACCGCCGTTCCCGCGGTGTGTTCATCTCCTACCAGAACCGTCACAACATGGACGATATTCTGCAAAACGTGCCTAACCACAACATCAAAGTGATCGTGGTGACCGATGGCGAACGTATTCTGGGCCTCGGCGACCAGGGCATTGGCGGGATGGGGATCCCCATCGGTAAGCTTTCACTGTATACCGCCTGCGGCGGGATCAGTCCGGCCTACACCCTGCCGGTGGTGCTGGACGTGGGGACCAACAACCAACAGCTGTTGAACGATCCGCTGTACATGGGCTGGCGTCACCCGCGCATTACCGACGACGAGTACTATCAGTTTGTTGATGATTTCATCCAGGCCGTGAAGCACCGCTGGCCGGACGTGCTGTTGCAGTTCGAAGACTTCGCGCAGAAAAACGCCATGCCACTGCTGAACCGCTACCGCGATGAGATCTGCTCGTTCAACGATGACATTCAGGGCACCGCGGCGGTCACCGTGGGAACGCTGATTGCTGCGAGCCGTGCGGCAGGCAGCCAGCTCAGCTATCAGAAAATTGTCTTCCTGGGCGCAGGCTCCGCGGGCTGCGGCATCGCCGAGCAAATTATTGCCCAGACCCAGCGCGAAGGCTTAAGCGAAGAGCTGGCCCGCTCCCGCGTCTTTATGGTGGATCGTTTTGGCCTGCTGACCGACGGTATGCCGAACCTGCTCCCGTTCCAGACCAAACTGGTGCAGAAGCGCGAGAACCTGAAAAACTGGGATACCGACAACGAAGTGCTCTCGCTTCTTGACGTGGTGCGCAACGTGAAGCCGGACATACTGATCGGCGTGTCCGGGCAGACCGGTCTCTTCACGGAGGAGATTATTCGCGAGATGCATAAACACTGCGAACGTCCAATCGTGATGCCGCTGTCTAACCCGACTTCACGCGTGGAGGCAACGCCGCAGGATATCATCGCCTGGACCGAAGGTAAGGCGCTGGTCGCGACCGGCAGTCCGTTTGATCCGGTGCTGTGGAAGGACAAACTCTACCCCATCGCACAGTGTAATAACTCCTATATTTTCCCGGGTATTGGTCTGGGGGTTATCGCCTCCGGCGCGTCACGCATCACCGACGAAATGCTGATGTCCGCGAGCGAAACGCTGGCGGGTCACTCACCGCTGGTGAACAACGGTGAAGGGCTGGTACTGCCTGAGCTGAAGGACATTCACAAAGTGTCCCGCGCTATTGCCTTTGCAGTTGGCAAAATGGCGCAGCAGCAAGGCGTCGCGGTGAAAACCTCTGCCGACGCGTTGCAGCAGGCGATTGACGATAATTTCTGGATGCCGGAATACCGTAGCTATCGTCGTACTTCGATTTAAATATTGCCCCTCACCCAGCCCTCTCCCCAAAGGGGAGAGGGTGAAAACCGCACCGGACAGTCTCCTCGCCCCTTTGGGGAGAGGGTTAGGGTGAGGGGGGAATATACGGCTCTACCCACTAGCCAAACCCATTTTCCCCCGCTACACTCCCTTCATCCATTAACCTACTGAATATATAAGGAGGCCAATTATGCTGTACTGTGAAATTTTCAATGTTTCACATACATTTGGTGATCGCACCAGCTCAAGCGTTATCGGTATCGTGCTGCGATAACTTCCGCTTGAGCGAAGACACCTACCCCTGAAATCCCTTCTCTCGGGCTTACTGAGTTATCGTCAGCGATGTTTGACGAGGCATAAACATGCCTGTAGCTCCTGGGTAAGCAACAATGAGCACTCTACTCACTGCACATTCTTTACGCGTTGATACGGCGTTCGGCACGCTCTTCGACTCTCTCTCCTTTACGTTAAAAAAAGGCGATCGCATTGGCCTGCTGGGTGATAACGGCTGCGGAAAAAGTACGCTGCTGAAAATCCTCGACGGGACGCAGTCCCCTGCCGCCGGAACCGTTTCGCTGGCGGGACATTGCCTGCTGGCGCGCGTGGAACAACATCTGCCGGAGACCCTTTATCCCCTGACTATGCTGGATGCGGTGCTGGCGCAGCTGCCTTTAGCTGAGCGCGACAGCCTGCGCTGGAAAGCCGAGACGCTGCTGGCCGGGATGGGCTTTACGGTGCAGGAAACCCTGTTGCAGTCCGCCACGCTGAGCGGCGGTCAGCATACGCGTTTGCTGCTGGCACGAGCGTTGATAAACGATCCGGATCTGCTGCTGCTGGACGAACCGAGCAACCACCTCGATTTGCCGACCCTGCTGTGGCTGGAGCAGTTTTTACAAAACTGGTCCGGCAGCTTTGTGCTGGTCTCACACGACAGGCAGTTGCTGGACGCGGTAACCAACGGCAGCTGGTTCCTGCGCGATAAGACGCTGCACGCCTTCGCCCTTCCCTGCACTGCCGCCCGCAAGGCGCTCGACGCGAAAGACGAAAGCGATGCGCTACGCCATAAGGCAGAGCAAAAAGAGATCGACCGCGTAACGGCCAGCGCCAGACGTCTCGCGACCTGGGGCAAGGTCTACGACAACGAAGATCTCTCCCGGAAGGCTAAGCAGATGGAAAAACAGGTTGAACGGCTGAAAGAGAGTCAGACGGAACTGACGGCGGGAAGCCAGTGGACCTTAACCCTGCGCGGGGACGCGCTTCGGGCTGACCGCCTGCTGGAAATGACCCACCTCGGCGTACCCCCTGCGCCGGGTTTGCCAGACCTGTTGACGCTCGACAGCGCCCGGCTGAAAAGCGGCGATCGCGTGGCGATTGTGGGACGTAACGGCTGTGGTAAATCGTCGCTGCTGAGGCTTATCTGGCGTTATTTTCGCGACGAGATCGTGGACGACCGGCTTAAGCGTCACCCGCGCGTCTCGCCCGGCTACTACGATCAGACCCTGCACCAGTTGCCGGACGATGCGGCGCTGCTTGATGCGCTGGAGCCTTTCGCGCCAGATCCGCAGACCCGCAAAATGGCGCTCATCAGTGCCGGGTTCCCATGGGCGCGTCACGGGCAAAAAGTCAGTACGCTGAGCGGCGGGGAACGTTCGCGCCTGCTGTTTGTCGGCCTGACGCTTGCCCGCTATAGTCTGCTGATGCTCGATGAACCGACCAACCACCTCGACATGGAAGGCAAAGAGGCGCTGGCAGAAACGCTGCAACAGTTTGAAGGCGGCGTGCTGCTGGTGAGCCACGATCGTCAGTTAATTCGCCAGAGTTGCAACCGTTTCTGGCTGATTGAGGACGGCAGGCTGAGCGAATGGCACGATGCGGAGGCGGTGTTTGAACGCCTGCGTGAGGGCACCGGTCCGGTTGTACCTGAGGCGTCGAAGGCCGCATCAACGCCACCCTCTTCAGCGTCTGACGATCTGCTTGAACGCCTGGTTGCCCTCGAAACGCTGCTGGAAGAGGATTTGGCGCGCAAGCCAAAACACCAAAAACCGCAGTTGCAGGCACAATGGCGAAAAGAGATTGAGGTGATAGAAGCGCAGCTGTAAATCTGAGCCCGGCGGTGAGATCGCCGGGCCAGTGTTTTTCACCCCAATTTATGCGTGGTACGCCCTTTTCTTAATCCGAAAATGCATTAATTAATGACATTATGTTGCCGTTTCCTTGCATTACAGCGCCAAAGTATTAATCCTTAATGGGTAATCAGACCTGCTATGCAGATACTCATCATGAAAGGAGAAACACATGAAGGCTGCTGTTGTCACTCAGGATCATCAGGTTAACGTCACAGAAAAAACCTTACGCGCGCTCAAGCATGGTGAAGCGCTGCTGAAGATGGAGTGCTGTGGCGTGTGCCATACCGATCTCCATGTTAAAAACGGCGATTTTGGCGACAAGACCGGGGTGATCCTCGGCCACGAAGGGATTGGTATCGTCAAAGAGATTGGTCCGGGCGTCACGTCGCTAAAAGTTGGCGATCGTGCAAGCGTGGCGTGGTTCTTCGAAGGCTGTGGCCATTGTGAATATTGTAATACCGGCAACGAAACCCTGTGCCGTGACGTGAAAAACGCGGGTTACTCCGTTGACGGCGGCATGGCGGAAGAGTGCATCGTCACCGCGGACTACGCGGTGAAAGTCCCGGAGGGGCTGGACTCTGCGGCGGCCAGCAGTATCACCTGCGCCGGGGTCACCACCTACAAAGCGGTAAAAGTTTCTGACATCAAACCCGGCCAGTGGATTGCGATCTACGGTCTGGGCGGTCTGGGCAACCTCGCGCTGCAATACGCCAAAAATGTCTTCAATGCGAAAGTTATCGCCATTGACGTGAATGACGAGCAGCTGAAGCTCGCTGCCAGCATGGGCGCAGACTTAACCGTGAACTCCCGCAGTGAAGATGCGGCAAAAGTGATTCAGGAGAAAACCGGCGGTGCACATGCGGCGGTGGTGACGGCGGTAGCGAAAGCGGCCTTCAACTCTGCCGTTGACGCGGTGCGAGCCGGTGGCCGCGTGGTGGCTGTAGGCCTGCCGCCAGAAGCGATGAGCCTGGATATTCCACGTCTGGTTCTGGATGGGATTCAGGTAGTGGGTTCCCTGGTGGGTACCCGTCAGGATCTGCTCGAAGCCTTCCAGTTTGCGGCTGAAGGTAAGGTGAAACCGAAAGTTACAATGCGCCCACTGGAAGATATCAACGCCATCTTCAAAGAGATGGAACAGGGCCAGATCCGTGGCCGTATGGTGATTGATTTACGTTCTTAACCGCGAGGGTCTCCCCGGTGAAGGGTGTGGAGACCCAAAAGGCGACTTCAGGCCAACGCGCGCGCGTTGGCCTGACGCTTTTTGGCACATAAATAACCATACATCAGCAGAGAGGTCATCGCAGAGAAGGATAAAATCGCGGCCGGCAGCGTGACATAGCTCCAGCTAAAGCCGAGCGTAATCATCAATCCACCGAAATAAGCGCCAATTGCGCTGCCGAGGTTAAACGCCATTTGCCCGCCTGCGGCCCCCAGCATCTCGCCGCCTTTCGCATTTTGCAGCAGCAGAATTTGCAGCGGCGCAGAGAGCGCAAACAGCCCGGCACAGCAGACGAATCCCATCACCAGTGAAGCTGTTTTAAGCTCGCCAAATGCGAACAACGCCAGCAGGGAAGCCACAATCACCAGGTCGGTGGTGGCAGCAATGCGCAGTGGACTAAAGCGCGACGAAAGCTTGCCGCTGAACACATTACCCAGCACCATGCCCAGCCCCATCAGCATCATGATCGCGGTCATGACGCCCTCGGAGAAACCTGACACGTTGACCATAAACGGCTTCACGAAGCTAAACCAGGCAAACACCCCGGCATTGCCAAACATCGTAGCGGCAAAAATCAGCCACGGTTCCGGTTTCTTCAGGAAGTGAAATTGTTCGGCCAGCCGGGTGGTTGTCGTGTCGCGAATGTCTGGCACCCACAGCAGAACAGAGAGGATCACCAGCGCATCAAAGACCGCAATTAAGAAAAAGGTATAACGCCAGTTAAATTCGTGTCCGAGCCATGTTCCGAGCGGAACGCCAAGCAGGTTGGCAACGGTCATCCCGGCAATCATCCCGGCCACAGCGACCGTCACTTTACCCGGCGGTGCGATTTTTGACAGGATTATCGCCCCCACACCGAAAATCGCGCCATGCGGGAAACCAGAGATTAAGCGCCCCGCCGCCAGCCCCACGTAGGAGTCAGAGAAGGTAAAGAGTGCGTTTCCGACAACGCACATCGCCACCAGAAAAAGCAGGGTTGTTTTCAGCGAGAATTTGCTGGAGAACAGCGCCACAATCGGCGCGCCGATCACCACGCCAAAAGCGTAAAACGAAATCATATTTCCGGCGGAGGGAATCGAAATTCCCGTATCGTGAGCCAGCTCTGTCAGCACACCCATGATGCCAAACTCAGCCATCCCCAGGCCAAAGGTACCCAGTGCTAACGAAAAAATTGTCTTTTTCATACCGCGACCACTGTTGAAAAATATGCAGCGTGCATTATTGATTAAACTTGTATGGTGAGCCAGTTCAAATCAACTTTCTGACACATTAATCCATTCATTCAGGTCGATTACACTCTTAATACGGCCTCGATCCCGCGACCGGACACAAAGGGAGACCCACCATGGTCAGTAAGAAGAAAACCCGTGTTGATGATGTCGCAAAAAATGCGCCACTCAAAACCAAAGCGTACGAACAAGAGCTTCGCCGCCTCCATGTTGAACTGGTTAAGCTCCAGCAATGGGTGGTCGCCAAAGGGTTAAAGGTCTGTATTGTTTTTGAAGGGCGAGACGGCGCCGGTAAGGGCGGTACTATCAAAGCGATCACCGAGCGCGTCAGCCCTCGGGTGTTCCGCGTGGTTGCGCTACCGGCCCCGACCGATAAAGAGAAAAGTCAGCTCTATTTTCAGCGTTACGTTTCCCATCTGCCCTCTGCCGGTGAAATCGTCATTTTCGACCGCAGCTGGTACAACCGCGCTGGGGTGGAAAAAGTCATGGGGTTCTGTACCGAAGAGCAGGTCGAAAAATTTCTTGATGGAACGCCAGTGATGGAAAAAGCGATGGTCGATGCCGGGATCATCCTGTTGAAGTACTGGCTTGAGGTAACGCCAAAAGAGCAGGAGCGCCGCCTGCGCGATCGCATTAATGATGGTCGCAAGATCTGGAAACTGTCTCCAATGGACATTAAATCTTTCAATCTGTGGGATGAATATACCCTCGCCCGCGACGCGATGTTTAAAGCAACCGACACCGCCTGGGCGCCGTGGTTTGTGGCGCGTTCAGAAGATAAAAAACGGGTGCGACTGAATATTATTTCGCATCTGCTTTCCCAGATCCCCTATAAAGAAATTCACGTAGACAAGGTGGATTTACCGAAACGCAAGATCGGTAAAGTGAAACCTACAAAATATCCCTTCCGCTATATTGCGGAACGGTTTTGATATTACTGGAAGATGGCTCGCATAATGTAGATTACCAGGGGGAACAGTATTGTTTTTTGTTGGCTGCGGTTGATAATGGCCGTACCAACAAAGGAGATATTAATGAAACGTACAGCAGAGTCTAACCCTTCAAGACGTATCCCATCCACAAAGCCTGTAGTCGATGCGAAGCCATACTCTGTTGCCTCGCATCATCCGTCTGACGCGGATCGCGCATTTATACGAGCAATGAATGAGTTTGTGGAGAAACATGGGACTATAACTGATGATGATTTTTTCAAGGTGCTTTGATGCTGAGACAATTTAATGTTTATCGTAATACGTCTGCGGCAACCCGGGATCAGCTTCCTTATTATATGCTCATTCAGGATGATTGTTATGACGATCTCCCCACACGCGTCATTGTACCGCTCGCGAAAAATAACAGGCTACCGTTATGGCAGAGCCATCTGGCCCCACGAGTCAATATTGAATTTGAAACGTTTCTGATTTATTCACCAATGATAACTCATCTTAATAACCAGAAAATTAATCCAAAAGACTTTGTTTGTAATTTACGTAACGCTCGTCAGGATGTTATAGCAGCAATTGATCGCTTATTAACTAACACATGACGTCAGCCTGCCAGGTCGTTATCCCCGCCCGCGCAAGCGCAGCGCCGCCGGACAATGCCGACGGCGCCAGGTTTACTTCAACCCTTCCGAACTCTCTTTTTGCGCTTCAAGACGCTCAACGTCCCGGTACCAGCGCGGATGGTGTTTTTGCGCCCAGCGGCGGCTCACCTTCCCTTCAATCATGCCTTTAATCGACCCCTTCACCCAGAATGCCATATACATATGGATCAGGATGGCGTGGATCAGAATGATGGCCGAGGTCGCGTGGATCAGCAGCGCGTAGCGCACCACCTGAATCGGGAAGTATTGGGCAAAATACGGACGCCAGATGATCACTCCGGTCACCAGCAGCACGAAAATCATGCTCATGATGGTCCAGAACATCATCTTCTGTCCGGCGTTGTATTTACCCACCTTCGCGACTTTATGCTCGTTGCCTTTCAGAACCTCAACAATTCCCTTCAGCCACGGAATATCCTGCTTGTCAGGGATGTTGTGATGAACGAAACGCACGAACATAAACATCAGCACCACGAAAATCAGCACGCCGAAGAACGGATGCAAAATGCGCCCCATCTGCGGTGTCCCGAAGGTTTCCGTCAGCCACTGTAGCGTCGGGAAGAAGAACGAAATGCCGGATACCGCCACCAGGAAGAAGCAGATGACCACCGTCCAGTGACAGGCGCGATCGACAAATTTTGTGCGCACTATCATTTTCGACTTACTCATGATGCTCCTCCTCGTCGTCATCCACCTCTTTATTCGGCCCGATACCGATGTAGTGATAAATCAGCCCGGCAAAGGTGGCGATAAAGCCCGCTGCTGAAAGCGGTTTGAGCGCCCCTTTCCAGAGATTGATGGAGGTATCGATCGCCGGATCTTTCGGCAGATTGTGATACAACTCCGGCTGGTCATTGTGGTGCAGAACATACATGACGTGCGTACCGCCCACGCCTTGCGGGTTATAAATCCCTGCCTTGTCATAGCCGCGCGCTTTGAGCTTATCCACCCGCTGCTGCGCCACTTCCAGCATCTCTTTTTTGCTGCCGAAGTGGATCGCCCCGGTCGGACAGGTTTTTACGCAGGCAGGCTCCTGGCCGACGCTGACGCGATCGACACACAGCGTGCATTTATAGACCCGATTATCCTCTTTATTGAGACGCGGGATATTAAACGGACAGCCTGCGATGCAGTACCCGCAGCCGATGCAGTTATCCTGCTGGAAGTCGACAATCCCGTTGGCGTACTGAATGATTGCGCCAGCAGACGGGCATGCCTTCAGGCAGCCCGGATCTTCACAGTGCATACAGCCGTCTTTGCGGATCAACCACTCCAGTTTGCCGTTCTGGTCGGTTTCGCTAAAGCGCATCACCGTCCAGGATTTAGCGCTCAGATCAGCCGGATTATCGTAAACGCCAACGCAGTGCCCCACCTCGTCGCGGATATCGTTCCACTCCGAACAGGCCACCTGGCAGGCTTTACAGCCCACGCAGGAGGAGACATCGATCAGCTTGGCGACTTCTGCCTTGTAGTCCCGCGCGCGAGGCGCGGGAGTGATCGGGTTAGTCGCGGAGCGTTTAATAATGTCTTGTGTTTCCATCGCCATTTAATCGCTCCTTACGCTTTCTCGATGTTGACCAGAAACGCTTTGTACTCCGGCGTTTGCGAGTTGGAATCGCCGACGTTTGGCGTCAGGGTATTAGCGATGTAGCCTTTCTGCGCCACCCCTTCAAAGCCCCAGTGCAGCGGAATACCCACCGTTTCCACCTGCTGGCCGTGCACGTTCAGCGTTTGCAGACGACGGGTGACCACCGCCACCGCACGAATAAAGCCGCGCTTGCTGCTGACCTTCACGTGGTCGCCATTGGCAATGCCCTTCGCCTTCGCCAGCGTTTCGCTTATCTCCACAAACTGTTCCGGCTGCGCGATGGCGTTAAGCCGCGCGTGTTTGGTCCAGGTATGGAAATGCTCGGTCAGGCGGTAGGTCGTTCCCACATACGGGAATTTGTCTTTTTTACCTAAACGCAGCACGTCCTCTTCATAGATGCGCACCACCGGGCTGGACACCACGTTCGGGTGCAGCGGGTTGGTCCCCAGCGGCGTTTCCATCGGCTCGTAGTGTTCCGGGAACGGCCCTTCCGCCAGTTTGTCGATGGCAAACAGACGTCCCAGCCCTTCCGGCTGCATGATAAACGGCCCGGTGTTGCTGCCCGGCGGGGCGGTGTTGAAGTCCGGGATATCGTTCCCCGTCCACTTCGAGCCGTTCCACTCAATCAGCATGCGTTTCGGATCCCACGGCTTGCCGTTCACGTCTGCGGAGGCACGGTTGTACAGTACGCGGCGGTTCAACGGCCACGCCCATGCCCAGCCCAGGGTGTTACCCAGGCCTGATGGATCGGCGTTATCGCGGTTGGCCATCTGATTACCCTGCTCCGTCCAGCTGCCGGTGTAGATCCAGCAGGAAGAGGCCGTGGTGCCGTCGTCACGCAACAGCGCAAAGCTGTTCAGCAGTTGGCCTTTCTTCGCCACCAGATTGCCGTTGGCATCGTACAGGTCGGCAAGCGCCACGCCGTTGTTCTCTTTTGCCACCTCTTCGGACTCGGGATGATCCGGTTGCTTGTAGTTCCAGCTCATCTTCAGCAGCGGCTCAGCGCCTTTGCCACCTTCTGTGCGATACATCTCGCGCAGGCGATGGTAAATGCCCGCCAGAATTTCGCCGTCATTACGCGCTTCGCCCGGCGCATCCTGACCTTTCCAGTGCCACTGTAGCCAGCGGCCAGAGTTGGCAATAGAACCGTCCTCTTCCGCAAAGCAGGTCGATGGCAGGCGGAACACCTCGGTCTGGATCGCTGTCGGATCGACATCGTTTGATTCACCGTGGTTTTGCCAGAAGGTAGACGTTTCGGTGACCAGCGGATCGATAACCACCATGTACTTCAGCTTGCTCAGGCTACGAACAACTTTGTTTTTATCCGGGAATGACGCCACCGGGTTAAAGCCCTGGCAGATATACCCCGTGACGGCGCCCTTATCCATCATGTTGAAATACTTGATGACATCGTAAGCCTGGTCCCATTTCGGCAACCACTCAAAGCCCCAGTCGTTCTCTTTCTGCGCCGCATCGCCGTAGAACGATTTCATCAGACTGACGGCAAACTTCGGATAGTTACTCCAGTAGTTCACCTGGTCCGGGCGCGTCGCTTTTGGCGTGTTGGCGTCAAGCCAGCTTTGCCAGTCGGTCTGTTTCTCGGACGGCAGGGTCAGGTAACCCGGCAGGCTGGTCGACAGCAGGCCGAGGTCGGTTAAGCCCTGAATATTGGAGTGTCCGCGCAGGGCGTTCACGCCGCCACCGGCCATCCCCATGTTGCCGAGCAGCAGCTGGATCATCGCCATGGTGCGAATGTTCTGCGCGCCCACGGTATGCTGCGTCCAGCCCAGTGCGTAAAGGAACGTGGTGGTTCTGTCGGCGGCGCTGGTGGAGGCCAGCACTTCACACACTTTCAGGAAGTCCGCTTTCGGCGTGCCGCAGATGTTTTCCACCACGTCCGGCGTGTAGCGGGAAACGTGCTGTTTCAGCAAGTTCCACACGCAGCGCGGATCGGTCAGGGTGTCATCGCGTTTCGCGTAGCCGTTTTCATCGAACTGATAGTTCCAGGACGATTTGTCGTACTGACGTTTCCCGGCGTCATAGCCGCTGAACAGGCCATCTTCGAAGGCGAAATCCTCCCGCACCAGCAGACCGGCATTGGTGTAATGCTTAACGTATTCCGCATTAATCTTATTGTTTTCGATCAGGTACAACAGCACGCCGGAAAGGAACGTAATATCCGTACCGGAGCGGATCGGCGCATAAATATCGGCCACCGATGCCGTACGCGTAAAGCGTGGATCGACGACGATGAGCGTCGCATCGTTGTTGTTTTTCGCTTCCATCGCCCAGCGGAATCCCACCGGATGGGCTTCAGCGGCGTTACCGCCCATCACTACCACGACGTTAGCGTTTTTGATATCAACCCAGTGGTTGGTCATCGCACCGCGACCAAATGTTGGAGCAAGACTTGCTACCGTTGGTCCGTGTCAGACGCGCGCCTGGTTATCAACCGCCAGCATGCCAAGGGAGCGCACAAATTTTTGCGTCAGCATGCCGGTTTCATTACTTGCCGCAGAGGCACACAGCATCCCGGTGGAGGTCCAGCGGTTTACGGTGACGCCCTGCTCGTTCTTTTCAATAAAGTTGGCGTCGCGATCCGCTTTCATCAGTTTTGCAATTCGGGAGAAGGCCTCGTCCCAGGAGATGCGCTGCCATTTGTCTGAACCCGGCGCTCGATATTCCGGGTAGCGCAGACGGTTTTCACTGTGAACATAATCCAGCAGGCCCGCCCCTTTCGGGCAAAGCGCCCCGCGGCTCACCGGATGATCCGGGTCCCCTTCAATATGATAAATCGCTTCTTTGGCGTTCTTCGCGCCATCCCCCAGGCTATACATTAATAACCCACAACCCACGGAGCAGTATGTGCAGGTGTTACGGATCTCTTTCGCGCGCAGCAGTTTATAGTTGCGTGCCTGAGCCAGCGCCATTTTGGGAGCAAATCCCAGCATTGCGGCTGTTGTTCCGGCCATACCGCCCGCGCAGATTTTAAAAAATTGTCTGCGACTGACGTCCATTGCTGTCCTCGTTATCTGATAAGACTTCGCGCCGCAAACTAACAGCAAAGCCCCTGTTTTTTTTGCGTCAAATCAAGGTCGCCAGTCTTAGCCCCCTTAATAGTCACTGCCGGTACGATTTTTTAATCCTTTCGGGTTAACAGGCTCTGAGAAAATTCGCCAGCTGCCGCGGATAGATGCTATAAGTTTTCCCTTTGATTTTTAAAAGACTGGCAGGGTAATGGACAGAAAAAGAGCAACGCTGATTGGTCTGGCGGCCATATTGCTGTGGAGCACCATGGTGGGTCTTATCCGCAGCGTCAGCGAGGGACTGGGCCCGGTGGGCGGCGCGGCAATGATTTACACCGTCAGCGGGCTGTTATGTCTGATGACGGTAGGTTTTCCGGATCTTCGGCGTTTTTCCACGCGCTATCTCATTGCGGGCAGCATCTTGTTTGTCAGCTATGAGATGTGCCTGGCCCTGTCATTGGGATATGCCGCAACACGCTCGCAGGCGATTGAAGTGGGTATGGTCAATTATCTGTGGCCAAGCCTGACGATAGCATTCGCGATTTTATTCAACGGGCAAAAATCCACCCTCTGGGTGATCCCGGGGCTTCTCGTCTCGCTGTTGGGCGTGTGCTGGGTTTTAGGCGGCGAAAACGGCCTGCATCTGAATGACATCATGCAAAACGTCGTCTCCAGCCCGCTAAGTTATGGGCTGGCATTTGCCGGCGCCTTTATCTGGGCCGCCTACTGCACCGTCACCAGTAAGTATGCCAAAGGACAAAATGGCATTACCCTGTTCGTCCTGCTGACTGCCCTGAGCCTGTGGGTTAAATATGCCGTCAGCGATCAGCCCGAAATGGTGTTCAGCGTACCGGTGGTGGTGAAGCTGTTGATGTGCGGTGTTGCCCTTGGCTTTGGCTACGCCGCATGGAATATCGGTATTCTCCACGGTAACGTGACGGTGCTTGCGGCTGTCTCCTATTTCACGCCCGTTCTTTCCGCCGCACTGGCGGCATTTTTACTCAGCTCCCCGCTTTCATTCTCATTCTGGCAAGGGGCATTAATGGTCTGCGCCGGATCGTTGCTATGCTGGTACGCCACACGCAAATAGCTTTTTATTTTTGCCGGGCACGAAATATGCCCGGCAAAAAAATTAACAATATTTTAATATGTGATCACACTCGGGAATATAATTCTTAACATTCGCGTGTGTTTATATTTCTGTATAGAGTGCAAATGTAAAGCCAGACAGTTGTGTTAATTGACATAAACTGACAACACAGGTAATTAATTCACTACCAATATTCCCGGGCTATATAGCACGAATTGCAATAGTATATTTCTGAATGTGTTTATTCAAAAACAAGCTTCTGCTCGCCGTAAAATTCATAATCAACTGTTCTAAAAGAAGTTTACACGCCTTATATTTTTTTATTTTGCGCTAATATCCGTTAGTTTCATCTAAAAACTAAAACCTTCATAAACTATGTGTAGCCATATTATCATGGTCGGTTAATAATCAATTTATGTATATATATTAATCTATTTCGGCGAGATGAGAGCAATTTATCGGATCAGGATCACACTAATTGAAATTATCTTTAATATTTTGAAACTTATTATTGAAAGCAGTCTATGGAATTTTAAAAATAGTCTGCCATTGACGATAAGCCTCGTTTAAAAATCGCTCAGATGGCTTAGGAAATACCTAAATAAAATTATAAGGATTATTTAAGATGAAACTTAAATTAGTTGCAGTGGCAGTCACTTCCATGTTGGCAGCAGGCGTTGTTAACGCGGCTGAAGTTTTTAACAAAGACGGTAACAAACTGGATCTGTACGGCAAAGTTACGGGTCTGCACTATTTTTCTGATGATGCTGGTAGCGACGGCGACAAAACGTATGTGCGTCTTGGTTTCAAAGGTGAAACCCAGATCAACGATCAGCTGACCGGTTACGGCCAGTGGGAATATGAGTTCAAGGGCAACCGCTCTGAAAATCAGGGTGCAGACGGCAACAAAACCCGTCTGGCATTTGCTGGTCTGAAATTCGATGAGTTTGGTTCTTTCGACTACGGTCGTAACTACGGTGTGGCTTATGACATCGGCGCATGGACTGACGTTCTGCCAGAATTCGGTGGCGATACCTGGACGCAGACTGACGGCTTCATGACTGGCCGTACCACTGGCGTTGCAACCTACCGTAATACCGACTTCTTCGGTCTGGTTGACGGTCTGAACGTGGCGGCACAGTACCAGGGTAAAAACGACCGTGACGACATCACCGAATCCAACGGTGACGGCTGGGGTCTCTCTTCTACCTATGAATTCGACGGCTTTGGTGTGGGTGCGACCTACGCGAAATCTGACCGTACTGACCGTCAGGTTCGTGCAGCAAGCAACCTGAACGCCGGTGGCGAAAACGCAGAAGTCTGGGCTGCTGGCCTGAAGTACGATGCGAACAACATCTACCTGGCAACCACCTACTCTGAAACCCGCAACATGACGGCGTTCGGTAACGGTCACGTTGCCAACAAAGCGCAGAACTTCGAAGTTGTGGCTCAGTACCAGTTCGACTTCGGCCTGCGTCCGTCCATCGCTTACCTGAAATCCAAAGGTAAGGACATCGGTTCTTACGGCGATCAGGATCTGGTTGAATACGTTGACGTTGGCGCGAGCTACTACTTCAACAAAAACATGTCCACCTACGTTGATTACAAAATCAACCTGGTTGACGACAGCCAGTTCACCAAAGATGCCAAAGTGGCTACCGACAACATCGTGGCAGTGGGTCTGACCTACCAGTTCTAAGATGTGTTAGTGCACTCAGGCCAGCCTTAACGGCTGGCCTTTTTTATTGCTGTTGCCCGACCTTCGCCAGACTAAACCAGATACCCACCGCAAGTATCAGCAGCATGCCTCCCGCGCTGCTCAGGGCCACGCTGTGCGAGGTAATGAAGGCGGTTTTTGCCGCCATTATTACCGGCTCGGCCAGCGACGGCGTCAGCTCCTGCGCAACCTTCATCGCTTCACCGATGGAGGACGAGGCTTTATCGGTAAGCGACGCGCTCATCCCCTGCGGCAGTTCAATAGACGCCGAAAAGCTGCGGGTCAGGAGCAGACCGAAAATGGCGATCCCCAGACCGGCCCCCAGCTCATAGGACATCGTTTCGATCGCGCCTGCGGCTGCCGCTTTTTCTTTCGGGGCGGCGGCCATGATCGCTGACGTCGATGCCAGCAGTGCACTGGCGGCACTGAAGCCCAGCAGCACCATCAGGCTCCATGCCTGCCACTGTTGGGTGCTGAAATCAAGCGTCGACAGGCCGATAAAACTGATTGCGCTTAACCCCATACCCCCGGCCGCGACAATGCGTAGCCCCAGACGCCCGACCAGCACACCCGCGATCGGTCCGCTAAATCCGCTCGCCACCATCACCGGCAGCATAAATATCCCTGCTTCAAACGGCGTAAAACCATGCACGAACTGCAACTCCTGCGCCATCAGCAGTTCAAATCCCACCAGCGCAATCATGGCGGTCATTGCCATAACCACGCCGCTTAAAATGATGCGATGGCAAAACAGACGCATGTCGATCATCGGCACGCGGGCGCGCAGCTGGATACGGACGAAAATAAACAGCATCACCGCCCCGGTAAGCAGCGTGCAGGCCACCATCCACGGCGACAGCACTCCTTTAAGGGCGGTTTTGGCGCTATAGACCAGCAGTAAAATGGCGACAATCAGCATAATGGCATGGCTGATATTGAGCGGCTGTTCGGGACGCCCCTGCTGAACAGGCACAAAGCGCGCAGCAAGCGAAACCACGATCAGCACGATCGGCACGTTAATCAGGAACACTGACCCCCAATAGAAGTGCTCCAGCAACATGCCGCCAATCAGCGGGCCAAACGCCGCGCCGCCCGAACCAACGGCCGCCCAGACGCCGAGAGCAATATTACGGTGCCGCGCGTCAGTAAACAGGGTGCGGATCCCTGCAAGCGTTGCCGGGATGATCATCGCCGCCCCTATCGCCAGCGACGCGCGGGCGGCAATCAGCCAGCCCGCGGACGGCGCAAAAGCCGCCGCTAACGAAGACAGGCCAAACAGCACGCTGCCGATCATCAGCAGGCGCTTGAAGCCAATGCGATCCCCCAGCGCGCCCATAGGCAGCACCATCCCCGCCATCACCAGCGAGTAAATATCAATAATCCACAGCAATTCGTTGCCGCTGGCACCTAACGTCATGCTCAATGTTGGCGCCGCCACGTGCAGCACCGTCGCGTCAATCGCCACCGGGATATACACCAGCACGATAATCACTAACGCTAACCACTGACGAAACATAAATTTCCTTATCACTTAAAAACTGGACACATGTCCAGATTGCGATCCTACGTAAAGTTGAACACTTGTCCAGCTCTTTGTTACACTCGTTTCGTTGCCATTAAGAGTGAGAAAATATGCGTTATCTGAGCAAGGACGAACGGCGGGAAGAGATCCTTCAGGCCGCGATGCGCGTGGCGCTGACTGAAGGGTTAGCTGCGATGACCGTTCGCCGCATCGCCGCCGAAGCGGGCGTTGCAACCGGGCAGGTTCATCACCACTTTGCCTCGGCGGGCGAACTTAAATCGCTGGCGTTTGTGCGGCTGATCCGCGATTTACTGGACGCTGAAATCGTAGGCGATAACGCCGGGTGGCGCGAGCGCCTGCATGCTATGCTCGGCAGCGATGACGGCGGGTTTGAGCCTTATATTCGACTGTGGCGGGAGGCGCAAATTCTTGCCAGCCGGGATAGCGACATTAAAGGCGCTTACGTTCTGACCATGGAGATGTGGCACCAGGAGACGGTCGCGATTATCCGTGCCGGCGCAGAGGCCAACGCCTTTACGCTTGCTGACCAGCCAGAAAATATTGCCTGGCGATTAATCGGCCTGGTATGCGGACTGGACGGCATATACGTATTAAATATGCCTGAAATGGACGATGCGGCATTTAATAAGCATCTGGATAAACTTATCTCCCTCGAATTGTTTTAATACTCCCATCGGGGTATTAATTTCTGCAAAAAGTTACAATTAGTAACACATAAAGCGAACCCTGATTCCCATTCCAAACTCAGGGATTCGCTTTTTTATCTATCCTTTCAGATGTATCCCATAACATCCAATAATTTCTACAAACCATCGACAACTATCTTTCTGTTTTCACTTCTTTTTTCTCTTCATTTGGTAAGCAAGAGGGTGATATGTCACATCAAAGTGAGAAGAGTAATCAGCATCTGTTGAGTAACTGGAAACCGGAAAACGCGCAATTTTGGGAGAATAAAGGGAAACATATCGCACGCAGAAACCTGTGGATTTCCGTCGCGTGTTTGCTTCTGGCGTTTTGTGTATGGATGTTGTTTAGCGCTATTGCGGTGAATCTTAATAAGGTCGGATTTAATTTCAGCACCGATCAGCTTTTTATGCTAACAGCATTACCTTCTCTCTCCGGCGCGATATTGCGCGTCCCCTACTCTTTTATGGTACCGATATTTGGCGGACGTTACTGGACCGTGTTAAGCACCGTGATCCTGGTGGTGCCCTGTGTCTGGCTTGGGATCGCCATCCAGAATACCGCTACGCCCTATTGGGTCTTCATCATCATCGCGCTGCTGTGCGGTTTTGCTGGCGCCAACTTTGCTTCCAGCATGGGAAACATCAGCTTCTTCTTCCCGAAAGCCAGACAGGGCAGCGCGCTGGGTATTAACGGCGGGCTGGGAAACCTGGGCGTCAGCGTGATGCAGCTGGTTGCGCCGCTGGTCATCTTCCTGCCGATGTTCACCTTCCTCGGCGTGCACGGCGTACCGCAGGAGGATGGCTCGACGATGTGGCTGGCGAACGCGGCCTGGATCTGGGCGCCGCTGCTGATTCTGGCCACCATTGCGGCGTTTTTTGGCATGAATGACATCGCCAGTTCGAAAGCGTCCATTGCCAGCCAGCTTCCGGTGCTGAAGCGCTTTCACCTCTGGCTGCTGAGCCTGCTCTACCTGGCGACTTTCGGCTCGTTTATCGGCTTCTCGGCGGGCTTTGCCATGCTGTCGAAAACCCAGTTCCCGGACGTGAACATCCTGCACCTCGCCTTCTTCGGTCCGCTGATTGGCGCCCTGGCGCGTTCGGCTGGCGGGATGATTTCTGACCGGCTGGGCGGCGTGCGCGTTACGCTGATCAACTTTGTTTTTATGGCCATCTTTAGCGCCCTGATTTTCCTGACGCTTCCCGGATCAGGTTCCGGCAGTTTTATGGCCTTCTATCTGGTCTTTATGGGCCTGTTTCTGACCGCAGGCCTGGGCAGCGGATCGACCTTCCAGATGATCGCGGTTATCTTCCGTCAAATCACCCTCGACCGCGTGAAAAAACAGGGCGGGAGCGACGAACAGGCGCAGCATGAAGCTGTGACCGAAACGGCTGCCGCGCTGGGCTTTATCTCTGCCATCGGTGCGGTGGGCGGGTTCTTTATTCCCAAAGCCTTTGGTACGTCACTGGCGATGACCGGTTCTCCGGTAGGCGCCATGAAAGTCTTTCTCGTTTTTTACATCGTCTGCGTGCTCGTCACCTGGCTGGTGTATGGCCGCAAATCCTCACAAAAATAATAACTATATCTTCGCCGGAGTGTGATGCCTCACCCTCCGGCCATGCTATCGAAGCAGGAGAAATGTCATGAGCAAACTGTTGGACCGCTTCCGTTACTTCAAAACAAAAGGCGACAGTTTCGCCGAGGGACACGGGCAGGTGTATCACACCAACCGCGACTGGGAGGACAGCTACCGTCAGCGCTGGCAGTTCGACAAAATTGTACGATCCACCCACGGCGTTAACTGTACCGGCTCCTGTAGCTGGAAGATTTATGTCAAAAATGGCCTGGTGACCTGGGAAACCCAGCAGACCGACTACCCGCGCACCCGCCCTGACCTGCCCAACCACGAACCGCGCGGCTGCCCGCGTGGCGCGAGCTACTCGTGGTATCTCTACAGCGCCAACCGTCTTAAATACCCGCTGGTGCGCCGCAGGCTGATTGAACTCTGGCGCGAGGCGCTGGCGCAGCATACCGATCCGGTGCTGGCCTGGGACGCCATACAGAACGATCCGCAAAAAGCGCAGAGCTACAGAAAGGCGCGCGGTAAAGGCGGGTTTATCCGCTCAAACTGGAAAGAACTCAACCAGCTTATTGCCGCCGCCAACGTCTGGACCATCAAACATTACGGCCCGGATCGCGTGGCCGGTTTCTCCCCTATTCCGGCGATGTCGATGGTCTCTTACGCCGCCGGAACGCGCTATCTCTCCCTGCTGGGTGGCACCTGCCTGAGCTTTTACGACTGGTACTGCGACCTGCCGCCCGCATCGCCGATGACCTGGGGCGAGCAGACCGACGTGCCGGAATCCGCCGACTGGTACAACTCCAGCTATATCATCGCCTGGGGCTCGAACGTGCCGCAGACGCGTACCCCGGACGCCCACTTCTTCACCGAAGTGCGCTACAAAGGGACCAAGACCGTCGCCATTACGCCGGACTTCTCGGAGGTGGCGAAGCTCAGCGACCAGTGGCTGGCTCCCAAACAGGGTACCGACAGCGCCCTCGCCATGGCGATGGGCCATGTGATTCTTAAAGAGTTCCACCTTGATAACCCGAGCGAGTATTTCCTCAACTATTGCCGTCGCTACACCGACATGCCGATGCTGGTCCTGCTGGATGAGCAGGCAGACGGTCGCGTGGTGCCGGGCCGCATGCTGCGCGCGTCGGATCTGGCCGACGGGCTGGGCGAAACCAATAATCCGGAGTGGAAAACCATCGCCTTTGACGTGGCCGGGAATCTGGTGGCGCCGAACGGATCCATCGGCTTCCGCTGGGGTGAAAAAGGCAAATGGAACCTGGAGTCGCTGGCGGCGGGTCAGGAAACCGAGCTGACGCTATCCCTGCTCATCACCCACGACAGCGTGGCGGACGTCGCCTTCCCGTACTTCGGCGGTAACGAAAACCCACACTTCCGCAGCGTGAAGCAGGAGCCGGTGCTGACGCGCCGCGTACCGAGTAAAAACCTGACGCTGGCCGACGGCAGCCAGCGACGGGTGGTCAGCGTGTACGATCTGGTGCTGGCGAACTACGGCCTCGATCGCGGTCTGGAAGACAGTAACGCCGCGTTAAACTACGCCGAGATAAAAGCCTACACCCCGGCCTGGGGCGAACAAATTACCGGCGTGCCCGCGTATCTGATTGAAAAAATCGCCCGCGAATTTGCCGACACGGCGCATAAAACCCATGGCCGTTCGATGATCATCCTCGGTGCTGGTGTAAACCACTGGTATCACATGGACATGAATTACCGCGGGATGATCAACATGCTGGTCTTCTGCGGCTGCGTCGGGCAGAGCGGCGGCGGCTGGTCTCACTATGTGGGCCAGGAGAAGCTGCGCCCGCAAACCGGCTGGCTGCCGCTGGCCTTCGCGCTGGACTGGAACCGCCCGCCGCGCCAGATGAACAGCACCTCCTACTTCTACAACCACGCCAGCCAGTGGCGCTATGAGAAGCTGACCGCCCAGGAGTTGCTTTCTCCCCTTGCAGACGCGACGAAATTCACCGGACACCTGATCGATTTCAACGTGCGCGCCGAGCGCATGGGCTGGCTGCCGTCGGCCCCTCAGCTCAACCTTAATCCGCTGCATGTGAAAGCCCGCGCCGACGCCGCCGGGATGTCGCCGCAGGACTATACCGTGCAGGCGTTAAAATCGGGTGATATTCGCTTCGCCTGTGAACAGCCGGACAACGGCAAGAACCACCCGCGCAACCTGTTCGTCTGGCGCTCGAACCTGCTCGGCTCGTCCGGGAAAGGCCATGAGTACATGCTGAAATACCTGCTTGGCACCGAAAGCGGTATTCAGGGTGAGGATTTAGGCTCAACGGACGACGTGAAGCCTGAAGAGGTGGAGTGGCAAACCGCCGCCATTGAGGGCAAGCTGGATCTGCTGGTGACGCTCGATTTCCGCATGTCCAGCACCTGCCTGTTCTCGGATATCGTCCTGCCCACCGCCACCTGGTATGAAAAAGACGACATGAATACCTCGGACATGCATCCGTTTATTCACCCGCTTTCCGCCGCCGTTGACCCGGCGTGGGAATCCCGCAGCGACTGGGAGATCTACAAGGGCATCGCCAAAGTGTTCTCTGAAGTGTGCGTCGGGCATCTCGGCACCGAAACTGACGTGGTGCTACAGCCGCTACAGCATGATTCACCGGGGGAACTGTCGCAGCCGTTTGATATTCTGGACTGGCGCAAAGGCGAATGCGATCTGATCCCCGGCAAAACGGCACCGAACATCGCCGTGGTCGAGCGCAACTACCCGGAAACCTACGAGCGCTTTACGGCCCTTGGGCCGCTGCTGGACAAGCTCGGCAACGGCGGAAAAGGCATATCGTGGAACACCCAGAACGAGGTCGATTTCCTCGGCAAGCTCAACTACGTCAAGCTCGACGGCCCGGCGAAAGGTCGCCCGCGCATCGAGACCGCCATTGACGCTTCAGAGGTGATCCTCGCCCTCGCGCCGGAAACCAATGGTCAGGTCGCGGTCAAAGCCTGGGAAGCCCTCGGGGAACTGACCGGGCGCGATCACACCCATCTGGCGCTGAACAAAGAAGACGAGAAAATCCGCTTCCGCGATATTCAGGCGCAGCCGCGCAAAATCATCTCCAGCCCGACGTGGTCCGGCCTTGAGAGCGAGCACGTCTCCTATAACGCAGGCTATACCAACGTTCACGAGCTGATCCCGTGGCGCACGATTTCAGGCCGCCAGCAGCTGTATCAGGATCACGTCTGGATGCGCGCCTTCGGGGAGAGTCTGGTGGCCTATCGTCCGCCGATTGATACCCGCAGCGTCACCCATATGCGCGAGATCCCGCCGAACGGCTTCCCGGAAAAAGCGCTCAACTTCCTGACGCCGCACCAGAAATGGGGCATTCACTCCACCTACAGCGAAAACCTGCTGATGCAGACCCTGTCGCGCGGTGGGCCGATTGTCTGGATCAGCGAAACCGACGCGCGCGAGCTGGGCATTGAGGACAACGACTGGATCGAAGCCTTCAACGCCAACGGCGCTCTCACCGCACGCGCAGTGGTCAGCCAGCGCGTACCGCCGGGCATGACCATGATGTACCACGCCCAGGAGCGCATCCTGAACATTCCGGGGTCAGAAGTGACCGGACGGCGCGGCGGGATCCACAACTCCGTCACCCGCGTCTGCCCGAAACCGACCCACATGATTGGCGGCTACGCGCAGCTGGCCTACAGCTTCAACTATTACGGCACCGTCGGCTCGAACCGCGACGAGTTCATCATGATCCGCAAAATGAAAAACATTAACTGGCTGGACGGCGAAGGTCGGGATCAGGTACAGGAGGCGAAAAAATGAAAATACGCTCACAGGTTGGCATGGTACTGAATCTCGATAAATGCATTGGCTGCCACACCTGCTCGGTCACCTGTAAGAACGTCTGGACCGGGCGCGAAGGGATGGAGTATGCGTGGTTTAACAACGTGGAGACCAAACCGGGGATTGGTTATCCGAAAAACTGGGAAGATCAGGATGAGTGGCAAGGCGGCTGGATATGCGGGATCCACGGTAAGCTGACCCCGCGCCTCGGGGGCAAAATGGGCGTACTGTCGAAGATTTTCGCCAACCCCGTGTTGCCGCAGATTGACGATTACTATGAACCCTTCACCTTTGACTATCAGGATCTGCACCGCGCGCCGGAGGGGGATCACCTCCCTACCGCCCGCCCACGTTCGCTGATCGACGGCAAGCGGATGGACAAAATCGTCTGGGGACCCAACTGGGAGGAGCTGCTGGGTGGCGAGTTTGAAAAGCGCGCCCGCGACCGCAACTTCCAGAAGATCCAGAAGGAGATGTACGGTCAGTTTGAAAACACCTTCATGATGTACCTGCCGCGCCTGTGCGAGCACTGCCTCAACCCGAGCTGCGTCGCCACGTGCCCGAGCGGCGCCATTTATAAGCGCGAAGAGGACGGCATCGTGCTGATCGACCAGGACAAATGCCGCGGCTGGCGTCAGTGCATCAGCGGCTGCCCGTACAAGAAAATTTACTTCAACTGGAAGAGCGGCAAATCAGAAAAATGCATCTTCTGCTACCCGCGCATCGAGTCCGGCCAGCCGACCGTCTGCTCGGAAACCTGCGTCGGGCGCATCCGCTATCTCGGCGTGCTGCTGTACGACGCGGACCGTATTGAAGAGGCGGCAAGCACCGAGCATGAAACCGATCTGTACGAGCGTCAGTGCGACGTGTTCCTCAACCCGAACGATCCGGCGGTGATTGAGGAGGCGCTGAAGCAGGGTATTCCGCAGAACGTGATCGACGCCGCCCAGCGTTCGCCGGTTTACAAAATGGCGATGGACTGGAAGCTCGCCCTGCCGCTACACCCGGAATACCGCACCCTGCCGATGGTCTGGTATGTGCCGCCGCTGTCGCCGATCCAGTCCTACGCGGATGCGGGCGGTCTGCCGCAGAGCGACGGCGTCCTGCCTGCGGTTGAAAGCCTGCGCATCCCGGTGCAGTACCTGGCAAACATGCTGAGCGCTGGCGATACCGGGCCGGTGCTGCGCGCCCTGAAACGCATGATGGCGATGCGTCACTACAAACGCTCCCAGACCGTGGAAGGCGTGACCGATACCCGCGCCATTGAAGAGGTCGGCCTGACCGAAGCGCAGGTTGAGGAGATGTATCGCTACCTGGCGATTGCTAATTACGAAGACCGCTTCGTGATCCCGACCAGCCACCGTGAAATGGCGCGCGATGCCTTCCCGGAGAAAAACGGCTGCGGCTTCACCTTTGGCGACGGCTGCCACGGCTCTGACACCAAATTCAACCTCTTCAACAGCAGCCGCATCGATGCGATTAACATCACCGAGGTGCGCGATCACGGGGAGGGAGAGTAATGCAAATCCTCAAAATCATCGCGCTGCTGATAGAGTATCCCGATGAACTGCTGTGGGAAAACCGCGACGAAGCGCTTTCCCTGGTTGAACAGGACGCGCCCATGCTGCTGCCGTTTGCGCAGCAGCACCTGAGCGCCCCGCTGCTGGATAAGCAGGCTGAATGGTGTGAAGTGTTTGAACGTGGTCGCGCAACCTCGCTACTGCTGTTCGAGCATGTTCACGCCGAGTCTCGCGATCGCGGTCAGGCGATGGTCGATCTCATGAGTCAGTATGAGAAAGCGGGCCTTCAGCTGGACTGCCGCGAGCTGCCGGACTATCTGCCGCTCTATCTGGAATACCTTAGCATCGTTACCGACGACGAAGCGCGCGAAGGGCTGCAAAACGTCGCGCCGATCCTGGCGCTGATTGGTGGCCGCCTGAAACAGCGCGGCGTGGCGCATTACCAGCTGTTTGACGCCCTGCTGACGCTGGCGGAAACGCGGCTTTCCAGCGACAGCGTGGCGAAACAGGTGTCCGGTGAAAAACGGGATGATACCCGTCAGGCGCTGGACGCGGTGTGGGAAGAGGAACAGGTGAAGTTTATCGAAGACAACGCCACATCGTGCGACAGCTCGCCGATGCAGCAATATCAACGACGCTTTAGCCAGGACGTCGCGCCGCAGTACGTGGACGTCAGCGCCGGAGGCCCAAAATGACACATTACCTGAACGTGTTTTTCTATGACATTTATCCGTATATCTGCGCCACCGTTTTTTTCCTCGGTAGCTGGTTGCGCTACGACTACGGGCAGTACACCTGGCGCGCCTCGTCGAGCCAGATGCTCAGCAAACGCGGGATGAGCTGGGCCTCGAACCTGTTTCATATCGGGATCCTGGGGATCTTCTTCGGGCACCTGTTCGGCATGTTAACCCCCCACTGGATGTACGCCTGGTTTTTACCCGTCGCGGTTAAACAGCAGTTAGCCATGATCGCGGGCGGGATTTGCGGGGTGCTGACGCTGATTGGCGGGTCAATGCTGCTTTACCGCCGCCTGTTCAACCAGCGGGTACGCGCCACGTCCACCACGCCGGATATCATCATCATGAGTATCCTGCTGCTTCAGTGCATTCTTGGGCTGTCGACCATTCCGTTCTCCGCCCAGTATCCTGACGGAAGCGAGATGATGAAGCTGGTCGGCTGGGCGCAGGGGATCGTGACGTTCAGGGGTGGCTCGTCGGAGATGTTAAGCGGCGTCGCGCCGATCTTCCGCGTGCATCTGGTGCTGGGGATGACGATCTTCCTTATCTTCCCGTTCACCCGTCTGGTGCACGTGTGGAGCGCGCCGTTTGAGTACTTCACCCGTCGGTATCAGGTAGTGAGATCGCGCCGTTGATTTTGTCGGGTGGCGGCTTCGCCTTTCCCGACCTGCGTTCATGCTCCCGCAGGCCCGGTCAGGCGTAGCCGCCACCGGGCTATTTACCCGCCTGGGGATGCGTATCAAACCCCGCCATCACTGCCGTTAGTTCTGCCAGGGTAAAGCCGTGCTTCGGGTCATCAACGCCCAGTCCGAACCGCTCCTGCATGAGCTTATACAGCGCCTCCGCATCCGGCAAATGGATCTGCTCCTCCACATGACCATTCTGCCAGTGGGTAAAATTAAAGTTGGTCAGCGTCAGCTTGCCGCCGTCCGGCAGATGGCGGCACATCAGCAGGTGATGACGAAAATGGGACTGCGGCCAGTGCGCCGACCAGAAATTTCCCATCACGTAATCGTTGAAGTACTGGGTCGCCAGGTCAAAATGGTACATCGACTGCCAGTGCTCGTGATGGCGGAATTGCAGTACCCAGTCGTTACCCTCGCTCAGCAAACGATAAATCCCGTGCGGGGTTTCCTGCTCCTCGTTGGCGATCAAACGAATCGGCGCCGTCAGCGTTTGTCCGCCAAATCCCACATCGGCGATCCAGCGTTCGCCGTTAAGCTCCACCAGCAGTAGCCGGTGCGTGCGCGGAGGCATCTGCGACGGATTAGCCAGCACAACCCGCCCCAGCACGCTGCGCACGGTAAACCCAACTTCGCGTAATACCCGCTCGAACAGACCGTTTTGCTCGAAGCAATATCCCCCGCGACGTGCGGTGACCAGTTTGTCCACCAGACACCCGTCGTCCAGATGAATTTCCCGCGGCAATACAACGTCGATATTTTCGAAAGGGATGGCGCAGTTATGGTGTAAATGCAGCCCCCGCAGGGTATCGATATCAACCTGTACGGGCTGCTGCCAGCCCGTGCGGGCGAAATAAGCACTCAGAAATGGGGACATGTTTGGCTCCAGAATGGGATATTCCCTGTTTATAAACTATTTTCCCTTATGCATATGCGCAAAAGTGCTTTTTCGTCATACTCATCGTGTACACGAGGAGATCCTATGAGCCACTTTCGCCCTGTTGAATTACGTCATGCCAGCCGTCTTCTGAATCACGGACCCACCGTGCTCATCACCAGCCGGGATGAGACCATCGATCGTCGCAACGTCATGGCCGCCGCATGGTCTATGCCGGTCGAGTTTGAACCGCCGCGCATCGCGATTGTGGTCGACAAAAGCGCCTGGTCACGGGAGCTGATCGAGCGCAGCGGGAAATTCGGCATTGTGATCCCCGGGGTGGCGGCAGCCAACTGGACATACGCGGTCGGCAGCGTCAGCGGGCGCGACGAAGATAAATTTAACTGCTACGGGATCCCGGTCGTGAACGGGCCTGAGCTTGGCCTGCCGGTGATTGAAGAGAAATGCCTGGCGTGGATGGAGTGCCGGTTATTGCCTGTAACCTCTGCGGCAGAGAAATATGACACCCTGTTTGGCGAAGTGGTTTCCGCCGCGGCGGATGCACGCGCATTTGTCGCCGGGCGCTGGCAGTTTGACGGGGATAAGCTGAATACGCTGCATCATCTGGGAGCGGGCACGTTTGTGGCGAGCGGGAAAATGGTGAAGGCGCTGGATTGATAACATCAATCAGAAACCATTGAAATATATTGATTTCGTATAACATTTAATGCTTACCAGCTGTCTTTAAAAAAGAGGATATTAGTTATGTGGTAGCAATAATAAGGTAAATTATAAAACGCATTAAGGATGTCACGTCATGAAGGCTTCTGATTATTTAAGGACAAAATTTCAGAGTGACCGCCATTTGGCTCTCACTGTGCAGTACGCAACAGGTGGCATTTTACGATCTGCAAAAGGGGTTGCATCCGATATATATTCTGGTATTGAACGAGTTAGTTGGTATTCATCATGTTTTATACCCCAGTATAATGATGTCTGTCAGGAGTTAAAAGCTGAAGAAATCAGAACGCTCTACTCAATAGAGTCGATTTTCAAACACGCCGACGTCATTGCACACATATTTTATCTGTACCTGAAAACGATATGTGATGACATAGAGGATGGTAATGCAGAAGGTTCAGCCCGTAAACTCACAAAAAGAATTGCAGAACTTAGCGCTCATATGAACGTAGCGGGAGCAACACGCTATGCGTTTGCTACTGCGGCCTCGGTCGCGCTTTCTCACTCCAGCCTTATTTCGAAAGTTGTTGTTGAACGTCTCACGACAAAATTACCACAAGGGGTATTTGCTCTCCAGTTCTATGGCATTCAACAGAAATGCGCTCTCGCTGCCCGCCATTTGAAAGCTATTAACCCCGATTATTACTGGATTCTGTACCAGGCAAAACTGGAGATGCTCTATTATTTTTGCGAGCCAATCCTTTCAAAATTATTTGAAAAAATGAAATCAAATGCTTTTTCAAGCCTGGATGATTTAGCCGACTTTCTACAAAGGGATTTGAATGTTTAAAAATCTAATCAGACTTTTTTTAGAAAGCGTAGGGCTTTGTTGAATAAATCAGATTTCGGGTAAGTCTCCCCCGTAGCGGGTTGTGTTTT
>NZ_JBMKHS010000009.1:0-161295 GCF_049238105.1 Enterobacter cloacae complex sp. IR5418
AGATGCGTGATCTGATCCTTCAACTCAGCAAAAGTTCGATTTATTCAACAAAGTCATTCAATGTTCTACAATATTAAAGCTAAGAATGTAAGTTATGATAGAATTGTATTCGACACGTATGACTATTTAGATACTGTAATCTCTTTTTCACTCACGGATGCGTTTATGGGAGCATTCCGTGTTTATTATGAAAGGACTAAAGATAATAACGCCATGAAAATGATGGGGTTGCTTAAATATGGAACATTAAATCCTATTCATACTTTATTGCTTAGATATGGATTTTCTCCTGAAGATATTGATTTAGTTCAAGAACATATTAAATATATCAGTGAGGATGATATTATTTTTAACAAATTAGAAAATATCCCTATTGACATACAAGATAAGATTTCGTGGTATCTACCTGAATAACAAGGCGAAGTTTATGATATAAAGTTTGTGAATAAAGGATAAAATAATCTGAGTAGAAATTTTTGGCGGAAGATCACAGGAGTCGAACCTGCCCGGGAACGCTGGCGCCCCCAACTGGATTTGAAGTCCAGCCACCTCACCGGAGATGACGATCTTCCGCGCCTGCATTGCTACATGGAGGCGGGGCGCATTATAGCTACTTTCAGGCATTTACCACATACCCCACACCACTTTTTTCACCTCTCTTTTGACCTGAATCCCCCTGTTTCAGTTAATTCTTAAGAAAATCCTCAGGTTAGCATTTCGTGCTCACCAACTTTTATCCCGATCACAAAAAACAAGAAACGTAATCTCTTAACCAGAAAACGCAATACCCGCTCCTGAAACAATGGTTTAAAAAACGGTAACCGGTCTCAGCGCCCCCTACAGCGTGAAGGATAAAAATATGAGCGAAGTCCTGTCAGTAAAAGAGAAGATTGGCTACGGCATGGGAGACGCCGCCAGCCACATCATTTTTGATAACGTCATGCTTTATATGATGTTTTTCTACACCGATATTTTTGGTATTCCCGCCGGGTTTGTCGGCACCATGTTCCTGCTGGCCCGCGCGCTGGATGCGATCTCCGACCCGTGCATGGGGCTGATTGCCGACCGCACCCGCAGCCGCTGGGGCAAGTTCCGCCCGTGGATTTTATTCGGCGCGATCCCGTTCGGCATCGTCTGCGTGCTGGCCTATACCACGCCGGACCTCAGCCTTAACGGAAAAATGGTTTACGCCGCCATCACCTACACCCTGCTGACGCTGCTCTATACCGTGGTCAACATCCCGTACTGCGCGCTGGGCGGCGTGATCACCAACGACCCGACGCAGCGTATCTCTCTTCAGTCCTGGCGCTTTGTGCTTGCGACGGCGGGCGGCATGCTCTCCACGGTGCTGATGATGCCGCTGGTGAACCTGATTGGCGGCGACGATAAGGCGTTCGGCTTCCAGGGCGGGATCGCCGTGCTGTCGGTGGTCGCGTTCCTGATGCTGGCGTTCTGCTTCTTCACCACCAAAGAGCGCATCCAGGTGCCACCGAGCACCACCTCCATGCGTGAAGATCTGCGCGACATCTGGCAAAACGACCAGTGGCGCATCGTCGGCGTGCTGACCATCCTCAACATCCTCGCCGTCTGCGTGCGCGGCGGCGCGATGATGTACTACTGCACCTGGATCATGGGCTCGCCGGAGGTGTTCGTCGCGTTCCTGACGACCTACTGCGTCGGCAACCTGATTGGCTCCGCGCTGGCGAAACCGCTCACCGACTGGAAGTGCAAGGTCAGCATCTTCTGGTGGACCAACGCCGCGCTGGCGGTGGTCAGCGTGGCGATGTTCTTCGTGCCGATGCATGCCACCGTGCTGATGTTCGGCTTCATCTTCGTTATCGGCGTGCTGCACCAGCTGGTGACGCCGATTCAGTGGGTGATGATGTCCGATACCGTCGACTACGGTGAATGGACCAACGGCAAACGTCTGACCGGCATCAGCTTCGCGGGCACGCTGTTCGTGCTGAAACTCGGCCTCGCGCTGGGCGGAGCGATGATCGGCTGGATGCTGGCAGGCGGCGGCTACGACGCGGCAGCCAAAACCCAGAACAGCGCGACCATCAGCATCATTATCGGCCTGTTTACCCTGGCACCGGCGATCTGCTACGTACTGAGCGCCATCATCGCCAAACGCTACTACACGCTGAAAACCCCCTTCCTGACCAAAATCCTGGGCGAGCTGGCGCAGGGCGCACGCCGCAATCAGCAGGAATTTGAAAACCTGCCGGTCAGCAAAGAATTGCAGAACTAAGAGGACGTAAGCATGAAAATCAGTGATGGAAACTGGCTTATCCAACCGGGCCTTAACGTGACGTATCCGGTGCAGGTGTTCGACGTGGAGCAGCAGGGCAATGACCTGGTGGTGTACGTCGCGCCGCGTGACGTGCGCGAACGCACCTGGCAACTCGACACGTTGATGTTCACGGTGCGCCTGTTTGCTCCGCAGGAGGGGATTATCGGGGTGCGCATTGAGCACTTCCAGGGCGCGCTGAATAACGGCCCGCACTATCCGCTGAACGTTCTGAAAGACGTGAAGGTAGAGATTGAAAACAACGCCGAATTTGCCGAGCTGAAAAGCGGCAGCGTCAGCGTGCGTGTCACCAAAGGCGAGTTCTGGGCGCTGGATTTCCTGCGCAACGGCCAGCGCATTACCGGCAGCCAGCTGAAAAACAACGGCTATGTGCAGGACAGCAACACCGATCGCAACTATGTGTTTGAACGTCTGGATCTGGGCGTGGGGGAAACGGTCTACGGTCTGGGCGAGCGCTTTACCGCGCTGGTGCGTAACGGCCAGACGGTCGAAACCTGGAACCGCGACGGGGGCACCAGCACCGAGCAGTCCTACAAAAACATCCCGTTCTACCTGACCAACCGCGGCTACGGCGTGCTGGTGAATCACCCCGAGAACGTCTCGTTTGAAGTGGGTTCCGAGAAAGTCTCCAAAGTGCAGTTCAGCGTGGAAGGGGAATATCTCGAGTACTTTGTGATCGACGGCCCGACGCCGAAAGACGTGCTGAACCGCTATACGCAGTTTACCGGGCGTCCGGCGCTGCCACCTGCGTGGTCGTTCGGTCTGTGGCTGACCACCTCGTTCACTACCAACTACGACGAAGCCACGGTCAACAGCTTTATCGACGGCATGGCCGAGCGCGACCTGCCGCTGCACGTCTTCCACTTCGACTGCTTCTGGATGAAGGCCTTCCAGTGGTGCGATTTTGAGTGGGACCCGGTGACCTTCCCGGACCCTGAGGGGATGATCCGCCGCCTGAAAGAGAAAGGGCTGAAGGTCTGCGTGTGGATCAACCCGTACATCGGCCAGAAATCCCCGGTATTCCGGGAGCTGAAAGAGAAGGGCTACCTGCTCAAACGCCCGGACGGCGCCCTGTGGCAGTGGGACAAATGGCAGCCGGGGCTGGCGATCTACGACTTCACCAATCCGGACGCGTGTCGGTGGTATGCCGACAAGCTGAAAGGCCTGGTGGAGATCGGGGTGGACTGCTTCAAGACTGACTTTGGCGAGCGTATCCCGACCGACGTTCAGTGGTTCGACGGGTCCGATCCGCAGAAGATGCATAACCACTATGCATACATCTATAACGAGCTGGTGTGGAACGTGCTCAAAGAGACGGTGGGGGAAGAAGAGGCGGTGCTGTTTGCCCGTTCTGCCTCCGTCGGGGCGCAACAGTTCCCGGTGCACTGGGGCGGCGACTGCTACGCCAACTATGAGTCGATGGCCGAAAGCCTGCGCGGTGGGCTGTCGATTGGGCTGTCCGGCTTCGGATTCTGGAGCCACGATATCGGCGGGTTCGAAAACACCGCCCCGGCGCACGTCTACAAGCGCTGGTGCGCGTTCGGGCTGTTCTCCAGCCACAGCCGCCTGCACGGCAGCAAATCCTACCGCGTGCCGTGGGCGTACGATGATGAGTCCTGCGACGTGGTGCGCCACTTTACTCAGTTGAAATGTCAGCTGATGCCGTACCTGTATCGTCAGGCGGCGCTGGCCCGCGAGTTCGGTACGCCGATGCTGCGCGCGATGATGCTGGAGTTCCCGGACGATCCGGCGTGCGATTATCTCGACCGCCAGTACATGCTCGGGGATTCAATGATGGTGGCCCCGGTGTTCTCCGAGGCGGGTGACGTGCAGTTCTACCTGCCGGAAGGGCGCTGGACGCATCTGTGGCACAACGACGAAATTGAGGGCAGCCGCTGGCATAAGCAGCAGCACGATTTCATGAGCCTGCCGGTCTACGTGCGCGACAACACCCTGCTGGCGTTGGGCAACAACAACCAGAAGCCGGACTACGCGTGGCACGAGGGGACAGCCTTCCAGCTGTTCAACCTGGACGACGGCGCAACGGCGGTGAGCGAAGTGCCTGCGGCGGACGGTTCCGTTGTGTTTACGCTGAAAGCGTCACGTCAGGGCGACATCGTGACCCTTACCGGCGACGGGGAAGCACGTAACTGGTCCGTCTGCTTGCGCAACGTGCAGAAGGTGAGCGGCGTGAAAGGCGGTTCACATACGGGCAGTGAGTGGGGCGTGGTGGTGAAAGCGCAGGGGGGTGAGGTGGTGGTTCACCTCTGAGCTGGAAAAATGCCCGGTGGCGCTTCGCTTACCGGGCCTACAGGGGATCGTAGGCCGGGTAAGGCATAGCCGCCACCCGGCTGTTTACTGTGCCGGAGCCATCGTCGACACCACTCCGCCCGTCATGGTCTGCTGTACCTGCTGTTTATCCATATTCACTGCGTTCAGCTTCCCGTTCACCGTCGGCTTCAGCGGCGTATTCGCCTGTACGCTGCCGCTGGCGGTGAGCTGAATATTGCCGTCGCCCGCAATCGGCAGCGCTGGCCAGCCCCACTGCTGCAAGACGTTGAGCGGTACGCCGCGCCCGTTCAGGCTCACGGTGGTTTGTCGCTGTGGCAGTTGCGAAACGGTGGCGGTCGCTTCCAGGATCCCTTTCTCGGTAAAGGCGCTCAGATCGGTAATATTTACCGTCGCGGCGTTGGCATTCAGCGCCAGCGACGGGCGTCGCACGTCGACGCGGTTAAAGGTTGCTGCCGCCCCGTTCAGGGTTGCGTTACCGCCCCACACGCCCCACTTGTGGTCTTGCGCCAGCCGCAGATTAGCGCCATAACCGTCGAGGGAGGTGATCTGCCACGGGAAAGCAGGATCGATGTCGATCACCAGGTTGCGGCTCAGGCCGAATTTTTTCAGCGTCACACTGTTCAGCCATGCCGGGAGCGGATCCATCCACAGCGTTTTCCAGTTTTCCGGAAGCGTATATTCCAGCCCGGCAATGGCAACGTCGTCCAGCACCAGTGCCTGACCCTCGCGCAGCCAGTTGCCGGAGGTGCGCACCATGCCCCCTTCCCAGCGGGAGGTGAACTGACGCAGCGCAATGCCCTGCGGGGAGAATTCCGCATTCAGGATAGGGTCAAACAGATGCAGCGAGCCGTAGATAAACTCGCTGGCGTTCATGGATAACCGTCCCTCCTGGCTTTGCCAGTCACCTTTACTCAGGGTGAGGTTACGCAGGCTGAAATCGAGGTCGGTTACCGCCCAGTCTGGCCCCTGTAGACGGGCATCGGTCACTTCCAGCCGCCCAATCTGTAACGAAGGCAGGGTGGAGAGAGGGGCGAAGAAATCCAGCAGCGATTTGTCGGTTTGCAGGCGGATTTCATTCAGCCGCAGGGTGTCGATAACCCAGCCACCGTCGGCATTACGCAGGGCCGAACCCGTAAGCGAGCCGCGCGCCATATCGGCACCGATGGTGTTCAGCACCACCTCTTTGCCGTTGAGTTGTCCCTGAATCAGCACGTTGTTGGCCGGTATGCCGTTGAGCGTGAGCGACCCGGCGCTCATCTGGATTTGCGCATTTTTCCCCAGCACGTTCCCCGCCTCGGGCTGCCACGGGCTGACGCCGCCGGTCACCTTTTGCGCACTGAGATCCCACGCCGTGTTCGGGCTGTTAAAGGCCATGTTATTGAGTTGCAGACGGTCGGCCTGGAACGGCAGCGGCGCCGTCTGCGGTGATAAATTCAGCGTGCCATCGAACAGGGTGATGGCGTCCATATGCAGCAGGTCGGTGATCTGGCGGCTGCTTAAGCCAATATCCACTTTTTTAGCGACCAGCGTGGCCGGTTTGCCATCTCGCCCGAAGGTGACATTTTCCAGAAGGATGTGAGAAGGGGATGAAAAGCGGTGATCCATCAGGTCAAAGTTAAGCTCGTAATCGGTATTTACCGTGATCCAGCTGCTGACCTGCGATGCGCCCCAGCGGGTCTGGAGCAGAAAATAGAAGGCGAGCACTACAATGAGCAGAGCTACCAGAAGAGAGATAAGCAGCTTTCCAATAAATTTCATGGTCTTCCTTCCCGCGAAACGCACATAAGGGTGTTATGCACGATTTATGCGCAATGCTCAAGGCGGGAATGGTGTAAAGAGATGTCACGGCAGGCATTGACAGCCTGCCGTGTGGGGGATCAGTTCTTTTCAGGCGGGAAAATGAGATTCAGCACGATAGCGGTAATACCGCCCGCGGCAATGCCGGAAGAGAGCAGGTTTTTCACCCAGTCCGGAGCAAATTGCAAAATCAACGGCTGCTGGGAGACGCCAAGCCCTACGGCGAGAGACAGCGCGATAATCATGATAGCGCGGCGGTTCAGCGGCTCGCGTGAAACAATACGCACGCCGGAGGCGGCAATGGTGCCAAACATGACCAGCGTCGCGCCACCCAGTACCGGCTCGGGAATGTGCTGGACAAAGCCGCTCACCGCCGGGAACAGGCCGAGGACCACCAGCATCAGCGCCACCACGAAGCCCACGTAGCGGCTGGCCACGCCGGTCAGCTGGATCACGCCGTTGTTCTGGCCGAAGCAGGAGTTCGGGAAGGTGTTGAACACCGCCGAGACAAACGAGTTCAGACCGTTCGCCAGCACGCCGCCCTTCAGACGCTTCATATACAGCGGGCCAGAGACCGGCTGCTCGGATACGTCGGAGGTGGCAGTGATATCGCCAATGGTTTCCAGCGAGGTGATCATAAAGACCAGCATCAGCGGCAGCAGCAGGCTCCAGTCAATGCCCAGACCGTAGTAAAGCGGCGTTGGCACGGTAATCAACGCGCTGTTGGTCGGCGCGGTGTTTTCCGGCAGCATACCCATCGCCCACGCCAGCAGGTAACCGGCCGCCATGGCGATCACCAGCGATGCCACTCGCAGGTACGGGTTACGCTGGCGGTTAAGCAGAATAATGATCGCCAGCACTACGCCTGCCAGCAGCAGGTTTTTTGGCGCGCCGAAGGTGTGGTCGTTCATTGCCGCGTAGCCGCCACCGATGGAGGTCAGACCCACCTGAATCAGCGACAGGCCGATAATCATCACCACCACGCCGGAGACCAGCGGGGTGATCACGCGGCGCGCCAGGTGCAGAACGCGGGAGATGATCATCTCTGTGCAGCTTGCCAGCATCAGGGTGCCGAAAAGCGCCGCCATCATGGTCGGGACATCTGCGCCGCCGGTTTTCAGTGCCGTACCGCCCATGATCAGCGGCGCCACGAAGTTAAAGCTGGTGCCCTGAATCGACAGTAACCCCGAACCCACCGGACCCCACGCTTTAATTTGAATAATGGAGGCCACGCCGGAAGCGAACAGCGACATACTGATGATATGTTGGGTATCCTGTGCCGGTAACCCCAGCGCCTGGCAAATCAACAGCGCCGGCGTAATGACCGCAACGAACATCGCCAGCAGGTGCTGGCAGGCGGCAAAGAGGGTCTGAGGCAACGGGGGACGATCTTCAAGGCGGTAAATCAGTTCGCTGTTTTGCTTCTGCGCAATCGGTTGCGCATCAGAAGACTCCAGAGTGTTAACAGACATCGGCGGCAATCCCACGGTGGAAAAGCGGGCATTTTATCTGACCACCTGGTAAAAGCAAACGATTGCCAGCAAAAAAAAGAGAGAAAATCTGCCGATGTGAGCAGGTTTTCTACAACGAAGAGGAAAAAAAAATTACACTTTTCGCGCCGGTGGCTCATGACGAGTGTAACCCGGCCCAGGATAACGCCGCGTGTGTATGGAACACGCGCATAACAGGAGCCTCTATGATTCATCTCGATACGTTATCGACCCTTGTTGCTGCAACGCTGGTTCTTCTGCTTGGTCGCAAGCTGGTACACAGTGTTTCCTTTCTGAAAAAGTACACCATTCCTGAACCTGTCGCCGGTGGATTGCTGGTGGCGCTGGCCCTGCTGGTACTGAAAAAAAGCATGGGCTGGGAAATCGATTTTGATATGTCCCTGAAAGATCCGTTGATGCTGGCCTTCTTTGCCACAATCGGCCTGAACGCCAACCTCGCAAGCCTTCGTTCGGGCGGCAAGGTGCTGGGCGTGTTTCTGATTGTCGTGGTGGGCCTGCTGCTGATGCAAAACGCCATCGGTATCGGTATGGCGTCATTGCTGGGACTGGATCCGCTGATGGGTCTGCTGGCGGGGTCGATTACCCTGTCAGGCGGCCACGGAACGGGCGCGGCGTGGAGCAAGCTGTTCATCGAACGCTATGGCTTTGAAAACGCAACGGAAGTGGCGATGGCCTGCGCGACCTTTGGCCTGGTGCTCGGCGGGCTGATTGGCGGCCCGGTGGCGCGCTATCTGGTTAAACACTCCACCACGCCGGAAGGCCGACCAGACGATGAAATGGTGCCGACCGCCTTCGAAAAACCGGACGTTGGCCGCAGCATCACCTCGCTGGTAATGATTGAAACCATCGCCATGATTGCCATCTGCCTCACCGTGGGCAAAATTGTTGCGCAATGGCTGGCGGGAACGGCTTTCGAACTGCCAACCTTTGTCTGCGTGCTGTTTATCGGGGTGATCCTGAGCAACGGTCTGGCGCAGATGGGCTTCTACCGCGTCTTTGAGCGCGCGGTGTCCGTGCTCGGGAACGTCAGCCTGTCGCTGTTCCTGGCGATGGCGCTGATGAGCCTCAAGCTGTGGGAACTGGCCTCGCTGGCGCTGCCGATGGTGGCGATCCTGGCGGTGCAGGCCGTGTTCATGGCGCTGTATGCCATCTTTGTTACCTGGCGCATGATGGGCAAAAACTATGATGCGGCGGTACTGGCTGCGGGTCACTGTGGATTTGGTCTGGGAGCGACACCAACGGCCATCGCGAATATGCAGGCGATCACCGAACGGTTCGGCCCGTCGCACATGGCGTTTCTGGTGGTGCCGATGGTGGGCGCATTCTTCATTGATATCGTCAACGCGCTGGTCATTAAGCTTTACCTGATGCTGCCGATGTTTGGCTGACCGTCAGGCGTTGGAATACCGCTCGGTTTCCGGCATCCAGCGTTCAATTAACGCTGCCGCCTGTTCGGGGTAGCGTTCATGAATATGACGCGCAAGGCGTTGTACTTCGGGGATCATGGCCTGATCGCGCAGCAAATCCGCCACTTTAAATTCGGCGTTACCCGTCTGACGCGTGCCAAGCAGTTCGCCCGGGCCGCGGATCTCCAGGTCTTTTTGCGCAATAACGAAGCCGTCATTGCTGTCGCGTAATACCTGCAAACGCATCTGCGCGGTTTTCGACAGCGGGGCTTTATACAGCAGTACGCAGTGAGAGGCGATTGCGCCACGACCCACGCGGCCTCGCAGCTGGTGGAGCTGTGCCAGGCCCAGACGCTCCGGGTTCTCAATAATCATCAGGCTGGAGTTTGGCACGTCCACGCCCACTTCGATGACCGTGGTCGCAACGAGTAAATGCAGCTCGCCCTGTTTGAACGACTGCATCACCGCCTGCTTCTCGGCAGGCTTCATACGCCCGTGAACCAGACCGACGTTCAGCTCCGGCAGGGCGAGCTTTAACTCTTCCCACGTGGCTTCGGCGGCCTGCGCTTCCAGCAACTCCGACTCTTCAATCAGGGTGCAGACCCAGTACGCCTGACGCCCTTCCTGCGTACAGGCGTTGCGCACGCGGTCAATGATGTCGCTGCGGCGCGTGTCCGGAATGGCGACCGTCGTCACCGGCGTACGGCCAGGCGGCAGCTCGTCGATGGTGGAGGTATCCAGATCGGCATAGGCCGTCATCGCCAGGGTGCGCGGAATAGGCGTGGCGGTCATGATCAGCTGATGCGGGTGGAAGCCCTGTTGCAGACCTTTCTCCCACAGCGCCAGACGCTGATGAACACCAAAGCGGTGCTGTTCGTCGATAATGACCAGCGCCAGGCCGTTAAACTGCACCTGTTCCTGGAAAATGGCGTGCGTGCCGACAATCATCTGCACCTGCCCGCTGGCAATGGCTTCCTGCTGCGCAAGGCGTGCTTTGCCCTTCTGCTTCCCGGCCAGCCAGCCCACTTCGATTCCCAGCGGGGCGAACCAGTTACGGAAATTGTTGGCGTGCTGCTCGGCCAGCAGTTCCGTCGGCGCCATCAGCGCCACCTGCTTGCCATGGGCGATGGCGCGTAAAGCAGCCAGCGCGGCGACCAGCGTTTTCCCGGAACCCACGTCGCCCTGCACCAGGCGCATCATTGGCACATCCAGCGCCATATCGCGTTCGATTTCGGCAGTCACCCGTGCCTGGGCGCCGGTGGGTTTAAACGGCAGTGAGGCAAGCAGCTTATCTTTGAGCTCATCACGCTGGCTTAATGGCTGCGCGTGGAAACGCTGCGCACCTGCGCGCAGGGCCAGCATGCTCAGGTTGTGAGCCAGTAATTCCTCAAGGATAAGACGCCGTTGGGCGGGGTGTTTACCGCTTTCTAAATCAACAAGCTGAAGCGTTGGCGGTGGACGGTGCAGGGTGCGCAACGCCTCCGGCAGGCTCATCATGCCCTGCGCCAGTTCCGGTGGCAGCAGCTCGTTAATGGCGCAGGTATCGAGCAGCTCCAGCGCCTGGTCGGTGAGCTTACGCAACGTGGCCTGCTTAATGCCTTCGGTGGTTGGATAGACCGGCGTGAGCGTCTCCTGTAGCTCCGGTGAGCTGAGATCGCCCTGCACGCGGTATTCCGGGTGGATCATCTCCGCGCCGTATTTGCCACGTTTGGCTTCGCCGTACGCGAGCACACGTCGCCCGGTGGCAAGGCTGTTTTTCATCGCCGCATTGAAGTTGAAAAAGCGCATGGTGAGAATGCCGGTGCCGTCGCTGATCTGGCAGGTCATCATCCTGCGTCCGCCAAAGGTGATGTTGCAGTTCAGCACTTCCCCTTCAACGGTGGCATAAATGGCAGGCAGCAGATCGCCAATCTTATAAAGCTGGGTGCGGTCTTCGTAACGCAGGGGGAGGTGGAGCAGGAGATCCTGCACGGTATGCAGGCCAATCTTCGCCAGTTTACTGCTTTGTGCCGCGCCCACACCCGTCAGGCTGTTGAGCGGTATGGCGTCCAGCAGGCGGCCTTTCATGGTTTACCCTGCGTACTGCATGGTGGACCACCACTCGGCATCGGCTTCAATTTCGCCCTGCGCGTTGACGTGGGGGTAAGGCAATTTCTTCTGCTTCGCAACGCGAGCCAGCACCGGATAGCCACCTTCAAACAGCAGGCGCTGCTGCTCATCTTCCGGCAGCATGCTGTTGCTGCGCTCGTACATTCCGGCGTTCTGACGCTGGCGCTGCGCTTCATACAGGATCAGCGCAGAGGCGACCGACACGTTCAGTGACTGGACCATGCCGATCATCGGGATGATGATATCCCGATCGGCTAAATCCAGTGCTTCCTGGGTGATCCCCGTTTTCTCCTGTCCCATCAAAATGCAGGTCGGACGGGTATAGTCGATCTCACGGAAATCCACGGCTTTCTCTGAGAGGTGGGTTGCCAGAACCTGCATACCACGCCCTTTCAGGTGTGAGACCGCTTCACCAATGGTCTGGTGAGTTTTCACGGATACCCAGCTGTTGCTGCCTGCGGCGGTGGAGGCCATGGTGCGCATACGTGCACCGGGCCAGACGGCGTGGACTTCATGCACGCCGACGGCATCTGCGGTGCGGACGATAGCAGAGACGTTATGAGGTTTATGGACCTGCTCCATGCAGACCGTCAGATCAGGCTGACGCCTGGCGAGCATTTCGCAGATTCGCTCGTAACGTTTTGAATTCATGATGCTAGTTTCTATTACGGGTGACTTTAATGACATCCGGCATCACGCGGATCTTGCGCATAATATTGGCCAGATGCACGCGGTCACGGGCGGTCAGGCGAATAAAGGCGCTGTAAACTCGACCATCTTTTTCTTCCGTATTCAGGCTCTGAATGTTGGAGGAGGCCGTGTTGATCGCTGCCGTCAGGTTCGCCAGTGCACCCTGGTGGTTGAACATATCCACCTTGATTTCAGTGATAAATTCCTGCGCCGTCTCTTTATCCCACTCGACCGCCATGAACTTCTCAGGCTCTTTCTGGTAGCCACGGATGTTACGGCAGGATTCGTGGTGGATCACCAGCCCTTTACCCGGGCTGACGTGCGCAATAATCGGGTCGCCCGGGATAGGACGGCAGCATTTGGCGAAGGTGATGAGCACCCCGTCAGCGCCTTTGATCGGCAGGTGACCATGATTTTGCGTGTTGGCTGGAACGGCTGTCGTTTCGCCTTGTTGCAGGTTCTTCGCCACAACCACGCTCATGGCGTTGCCGAGGCCAATCTCTGCCAGCAGGTCATCCAGCGAGGCGAGCTTCATACGCTCCAGCTCATGCTGAATGTTCTCAGGCGGGATCTCGGCCAGTTTGCGGCTGCCACCCAGCGCGTGATTGAGCAGACGACGCCCCAGGCTGACGGAATCATCGCGCTTGAGGTTTTTCAACAACTGGCGAATTTTTGCGCGCGCTTTTGAACTTACAACAAAGTTCAGCCAGGCGGCGTTAGGACGTGCGCCCGGCGCGGTAATGATCTCCACCGTCTGCCCGCTAAAGAGCGGCTGAGACAGCGGATAAGGCTGCCTGTCGACGCGGGCACCTACGCAGGCATGGCCGATATCGGTATGCACGGCGTAAGCAAAGTCGACCGGCGTCGCGCCCGCAGGCAGTTCGACAATGCGCCCTTCCGGCGTGAAAACGTAAATCTCATCCGGGAAGAGATCGGATTTAACGCTCTCGATAAATTCAAACGAGCTACCTGCACTCTGTTGCAGCTCCAGCAGGCTCTGCATCCAGCGCTGGGCACGGATTTGCGCAGTGGTGCTGCTTTCGCCACCGTGCTCTTTATAAGCCCAGTGCGCCGCGACACCCATCTCCGCCATCTGATCCATATCTTCGGTACGAATCTGCACCTCAACAGGGACGCCGTGCGGGCCAATCATGGAGGTGTGCAAAGATTGATATCCGTTCGCTTTTGGAATAGCGATGTAATCTTTGACGCGCCCCGGACGTGGCTTGTACAGGCTGTGCATCTGCCCCAGCACGCGGTAGCAGGTATCAGAGTCATGGACGATGACGCGGAACGCGTAAATATCCATGATCGAGTGAAAACGCTGCTCTTTGAGCACCATTTTGCAGTAGATAGAGTACAAATGCTTTTCACGACCGCTCACGCGGCATGGAATACCGGCTTCCTGCAAACGCCCTTCGATTTCAGAGAGGATTTTTTGAATCATCTCTTTACGGTTACCGCGAGCGGCTTTAACCACCTCTTTAATCACGCGGTAGCGGTTTGGGTACAACGCTTCAAAACCCAGCTCTTCCAGCTCGGTTTTAATGTGATGAATACCTAAACGGTGTGCCAGCGGACTGTAGATTTCGAGGGTTTCACGGGCGATGCGGCGACGCTTATCCGGGCGAAGTGAGCCCAGCGTGCGCATGTTATGGGTGCGGTCAGCAAGTTTGATGAGAATGACGCGGATATCCTGCACCATCGCCATGATCATCTTGCGAAAGTTTTCGGCTTGCGCCTCTTTCTTGTCGCGGAATTTCAGCTTATCAAGCTTAGAGACCCCTTCCACCAGCTCGGCAACGCTTTTGCCAAACAGCTGTTCCATGTCCTGGTAGGTGGCAGGGGTATCTTCGATCACGTCATGCAGCAGGGCGGCCATCAGCGTTTCGTAGTCGAGTTTCATCTCGGCCAGAATACAGGCCACCGCTACCGGGTGCGTGATGTAGGGTTCACCGCTTGAACGTGTCTGGCCCTCGTGAGCGTCACGTGCAACGAGATACGCCTGCTGAAGACGCTTAATCTGGTCTTCAGGCAGGTAGGTTTGAATCAGTTGATTCAGGCTTTCAAACAGATACAAGGGCGACCCGCAGGTTTAATTAACGACGACCTTCAGCAATAGCGGTAACAGCTTGTAATTCAGCGGCTTCCTGCTCTTGCTGCTCCTGGCGCTCACGCACGTCGAGGATCTGATTGTTGATCAGACCTTCTTCGATTTCGCGAAGTGCAATAACGGTGGTTTTATCGTTTTCTTCCGGTACCAGCGGATCTTTACCGCCTACCTGCATCTGACGAGCGCGACGCGCGGCGACCAGCACCAGGTCAAAACGGTTACCAATTTTCTCTACAGCGTCCTGAACAGTTACGCGTGCCATACTTAAAATGCTCCACAGGTGAAGAAATGACTGGGCATGATACTGAAAGTGGGTTCAGTCTGCCAACAGTTTGGTGATTAATGCGTCATGTCGCTGCTTCTGGCGGCTCATACGCAGACGTTCTGCGCGAAGGATAGTTTTGAGATCGCTCAGCGCGGCATCAAAATCATCATTCACAATAAGGTAATCATATTCCGCGTAATGGCTCATTTCTGCAACAGCCTGCGCCATACGCTTCGCGATAACTTCTTCGCTATCCTGGCCGCGACCACGCAGGCGGCGATCCAGTTCATCTTTCGATGGCGGTAAAATAAAGATACTGCGCGAATCAGGCATTTTCTTACGAATTTGCTGCGCGCCCTGCCAGTCGATATCCAGGAACACGTTCACGCCGGTCGCCAGAACCTGCTCAATGGTTTCACGCGAGGTACCGTAGTAGTTACCGAATACTTCTGCGTGTTCAAGAAACGCATCTCTGCCAATCATCGCTCTGAATTCGTCGTGATTCACAAAGAAATAGTGTTCACCGTGCACTTCACCCGGACGCGGCGCTCGCGTGGTGTGAGAAACAGAAACCTGCGTATCGTACAACGGTTGGGTTTTTAACAGTGCCTGAATAAGGCTGGATTTACCCGCGCCACTAGGGGCAGAAACAATATAAAGCGTGCCTTGAGCCATGAGAGTCTTTTGTATGTGTTAACGAAGAAGTCCTACATACGGGCTTATTATACACGTCGCCGCTGTGTGACGTAGCCTTTGTCACACTTTTTCCCGTGGATGATTAAATTTTGCGTGCCGTTTTCAGCTTTTCCCTTCCTTTTGCTGCAACAAAAACAATGCGCTGAAGCGCGCTCGTAAAATGCATTTTTGCAGCTGGTCTGCGGCGGGCGGGCAGGGTATACCCTTCGCAAAACAGGGAGGGATAATGATGGTGAGATGGATAAGCATACTGATGATCTTCTTAAGCAGCGGGGCGATGGCAATCTGCCCGGTCTGGTCACCGGCTAAAGCCGGGCAGGAGATCGCGGCCCTGAAGGCCCAGCTGACCCGCTGGAATGATGATTACTGGAAGCAGGGCAGCAGCGAGGTAAGCGACGACGTTTACGACAGGCTTAACGCCCGCTTAAAACAGTGGCAGCGCTGTTTTCACGATGAGCCGCTGCACGACGATCTCCCTGCCGCCAGCGGGACGGTGAGGCACCCCTTCGCCCATACTGGCGTGCATAAAGTAGAAAGCCAGCAGGCGCTTAGCCGCTGGATGGCGACGCAGCAGGATCTCTGGGTCCAGCCAAAGGTGGATGGCGTAGCAGTCACTCTGGTTTACAAAAACGGCAAGCTGGTGCAGGCGATTAGCCGGGGCGACGGTTTACAGGGGGAAGAGTGGACGGCACAGGCGCGAATGATCCCCGCTATCCCGCAAACGCTGACCGGGCCGCTTGCCAACAGCGTGTTGCAGGGTGAACTTTTTCTGCTGCGCGAGGGGCATATCCAGCAGCGGATGGGCGGTATGAACGCGCGTGCGAAGGTGGCAGGAGCGATGATGCGCGCCACCGATCGCGCAGCGCTGAAGCAGACAGGCATTTTTATCTGGGCCTGGCCGAACGGCCCAAAAACGATGAAGACACGCCTTTCCGCGCTGGCGGAGGCAGGTTTTACCCTGACGGCGCGCTATACCCTACCGGTGAAAAACGCGGCTGACGTGGAGGCGCAGCGGGCGGCCTGGTTTAAGGCTTCGCTACCGTTTGCCACGGATGGCATCGTGGTCCGCGCTTCCGCAGAGCCGCCGGGCGAGCAGTGGCTGCCGGGTGAAGGGGGCTGGGTCGTCGCATGGAAATACCTTCCTGTGGCCCAGGTGACGGAAGTCAAAGCAATCCACTTTACCGTGGGACGTACCGGGCGGATCACCGCGATTGCGCAGCTTGAGCCGCTGATGCTCGACGACAAACGCGTACAGCGCGTCAGCCTGGGGTCGGTTAACCGCTGGCAGAGGCTGGATATTGCCCCCGGTGATCAGGTGCTGGTAAGCCTGGCGGGACAAGGTATTCCCCGGCTGGATAACGTGGTGTGGCGGAATGTCGATCGCCGTAAACCGCAGCCGCCCTCAACGCGCTATAACGGCTTAACCTGCTTCTACGCCTCCCCGGAATGCATGGAGCAATTCTTTGCCCGGCTGACGTGGTTAAGCTCCAGACAGGCGTTAGATATCGAAGGAATAGGTGAATCAGGATGGCGGACCCTCTATCAGGCGCATCGGTTTGAGCACCTCTTCTCCTGGTTACAGCTCACGCAGGAGCAACTCACCGCGACGCCGGGGATATCAGTAACGCATGGCGCTGCGCTATGGCATCAGTTTAACCTGGCGCGGGAGCGTCCTTTTATTCGCTGGATCGCCGCGATGGGAATACCGCTGGCCCGGTCGACGCTCAAGGCGGCAGGGGATCGCACCTGGCAGGCGCTGATTCAGCGAAGCGAAGCGGAGTGGCGGAGGCTGCCGGGTGTCGGACAGGAGAAGGCCCGCCAGATCGTCAACTGGCTGCATCAGCCCCAGATTGATGCGCTGGCGAAGTGGCTGGCCGCAGAGCACATTGGTGGATTTTAATTTGCGTGCGCTTCTGGACAGTCTGGCGAGGGGCGCACAATTCCGCAGCCGTGAAAAAGCGTCTTTATGACACGCAGTTTATATACGCAGTAATTATGAATATAAATAAAACATTCATGGTAAATATATTTTGAGAGAATATTATCCCTGAACCTGATTTCAGAATTTGTTCTGTTTTGGTTTTTATTTTTTTTAGACGACTGGCTTAATTGATCTCAATCACTATTAATCGAGAACAGTAGCCAGCAATGAAGGTGTTATTGGCGATGCAGCCTGAAAGTGACTCATGATATTTTCTGTTATTTCATTGTGTTAACTAAGCTGTTAATAGCGTATTGCGTTTTTCCCTGGTTAACACTTGGTCATATTTATTCTGGCTGAAATCATTGCGTCAAATTATTATAAGAATTATCTTATCCAAAATTTTTAAGGTAGTTACCGCTGGGGTGCCATATGCATCACTTCTGCGTTTTCCTTTCTTTTTGCGCCCCGTGAGGGAGTTAACTATCTGAACTCCAATTGAAGCCATTAAGGGTATCGAAATATATCCTGGCGGTTTATATGCGCTGGTGTTCAGAGCCCAGGGCTTTTACATGGATGATTTTCCGTCCCTGTCGGGTCGGGATTCAGCCCCGGGCTTTATGCCCATTAACCGGGACCTGGTTTCCAGGTGCTCATCTTTTCCTTCATTTGAATGAGGACCAAAAAATGAAAAGGACGCTTTGTACAGTGCTGACGGCACTCACGCTGGCGACTGCTCTGCCTGCTATGGGCGCTACCACCGAAGCAGGTAGCACCAGTGCAGCAACGACCGGAACAACAACCGGAGCAACGGTGGGAACCACTGCTGGCACCACGGGGGGGTTGGCAGCAGGCGCGATAGGAACAACCGCTGTAGTCACCACCGCTGCGATTGCCGGTGTAGCGACGTTAGCCGTTGTCGCAGCAAGCGACAGTGGCGATGACTCAGGCAATGGTACTTCCACGACGACAGTAACCCGCTAAGGCTGGTGCGCAAGGCGATGCAGCCTTGTGCTGAACAGCGCAACGACTTGACCCGGTGGCGATATCAAAGCCGGGTATTTAATTGATTTCAATGTTATTTAATAAAGGATTCCTGGTGAGACTGTTTATTCTGCTCATCATGATTCTGCTGATCCAGGGATGTACGCCGAGCCAGCAGAGCATAATTGAGACCTTTAACGCCAGCCTGGACGGGCGCCAGGATGTGACGGTAACGGACGGGCAGATTCAGGCGCTCCCTTACTCAACCATGTACCTGCGTCTGGATGATGGCCCGAGGATCCTGGTGGTTCTCGGATATATCGAACAGGGAAACAGTAAATGGTTATCGCAGGATAATGCGATGATCGTCACGCATAACGGTCGCCTTATCCGCACGCTCAAGCTCCCTTATAACCTGCTTGAGGTAACAAACCTTGAGCACGATCCGCTGCGCCACACGCCGCAGCTCCACAACGGCAGCCAGTGGTCGCGCGATGTGCGCTGGCAAGAGGAGGGGCGGCATCGCTCCGCACACCTGACCTCGAACTTCTCTTTGAGTGGGACAGAAAACCTGACCATTGCCGGAAACACGCTACGTTGTCAGGTCTGGCAGGAGACGGTGCAGGCCGACGGCCTCGATCGTCGCTGGCATAACACCTTCTGGATTGATTCCGCCACCGGCCAGGTACGGCAGAGTGAACAGATGCTCGGCGCTGGCGTATTTCCTGTCGCCATGACGATGTTGAAGCCCGCCCCATGAACAGACTCAAAAAATGGTTACCAGGCGTAGGGCTATCTCTCTTCAGCCTGTCCGCCTTAGGTGTAAGCGTGGTTACCGTGCATCAGCCGGGAAAAACGTGGTCTGCTGAACAGGCCGATACGCTCTCCCGGCTGGTCACCCAGCCGCAGTTTAACAACGTCTGGTGGCAGGGGGCAGCGATCGCAACCCCTTCCGCCACGCGGCGCGCACAACAGACGCAACAGCAGGTACTGGCGCTGCTTACAGCCTGGCAGAATCGCGCCGATGACGAGCGGGCCGCGACCGTGCGCGCTGTCGCTGCACAAATCCAATCCCTGCGGATCGTCGGACGGCAGTTTGTCAGCCTCGATCCAGACGCCGTGCGTACCGATGCCCGCGGCGATCGTCCCCTGGAAGGCCGTTACGATCTGTGGCTCTCGCCTGCACCCCGCACCGTCACGCTGATGGGGGCGGTCGCAACGCCGGGAAAACGGGCCTGGCGACCGGGCGCAAGCATTCGGGATTACTTACAGGGGAAGCCGCGGCTGGCCGGTGCTGACAGGAATAACGTGACCGTGATCGATCCTGACGGCAGTACGGTTGTTGCGCCGGTGGCGTACTGGAACGCACGCCATATAGAAGCAGAGCCGGGCGCTGTTTTGTGGATGGGGTTTGATCCCCGGGCGGTGCCGGACGATTTTACCGGGCTGAATGAGCAAATCGTTGCGCTCCTGACGCGGCGGATACCAGACTAATGAACAAACTTTTTTTACTGAGCGGCCTTGCTCTGGCGATCTCTTCTGCCTGCCACGCGGAGCTGCGTACCTGGCCCGATCCGACTGGACCTTCGCAGTCCGACTTTGGCGGCACCGGCCTGATGCAAATGCCCGACGCGCGCTTTGGCCGGGAGGGGGAATTCAGCGTCAATTACCGCGATAACGACCAGTACCGTTTTTACTCCTCTTCGGTCGTACTCTTCCCGTGGCTGGAAGGGACGATCCGTTATACCGACGTCCGCACACGCAAATACAGCAGCGACGAGGATTTCAGCGGCGATCAAAGCTACAAGGATAAGTCGTTCGACTTTAAGGTTCGTCTGTGGGAAGAGGACTACAGCCTGCCGCAGGTGGCGCTCGGCAAGCGTGATATTGCAGGCACTGGCCTGTTCGACGGTGAATATCTGGTTGCCAGCAAAATGGCCGGACCGGTCGATTTTACCTTTGGAATAGGCTGGGGATATCCCGGTAATAGCGACAACGTGGGCAACCCGCTTTGCCACGACAACAATAAGTATTGCACCCGCGCCGAGTCGCATGATGCCGGGGATATCAGCTTTAGCGATATGTTTCGTGGTCCGGCGTCGCTGTTTGGCGGCCTACAGTATCAGACGCCCTGGCAGCCCCTGCGCCTGAAGCTCGAGTATGACGGCAACAACTATGCCGATGATTTTGCCGGCTCCCTTAAGCAGTCGAGCCATATCAACGTGGGGGCGGTCTATCGAGTTGCCGACTGGGCCGATCTCAATCTCAGCTATGAGCGCGGCAATACGCTGATGTTTGGCTTTACCCTGCGGACCAACTTCAACGACCTGCGCCCCGCGCTGCGTGATAACCCGAAACCGGCCTGGCAACCGGCACCGACAGGCGAGACGCTGGACTATACCTCGGCGGCAAACCAGCTCACCGCGCTTAAGTACAACGCAGGCTTCGATGCGCCGGAGATCCTTCAGCACGGCAATACCTTATACATGACCGGCGAACAGTATCGCTATCGCGATCCGCGCGAAGCGGTGGATCGCGCCAACCGTATTCTGATCAATAACCTGCCTGATGGGGTCGACACGATCGCTATCACCCAGCAGCGTGACCATCTGCCGCTGGTCACGACGCAAACCGATGTCGCCAGCCTGCGTAAACAGCTGATCGGGCAACCGCTCGGTCAGGAGGAGACGCTGAAGCAGCAGCGCGTCGAGCCTGTGGATACCACAGCGTTCGGGCGCGGCTACCGTATTCGCGCCGATCGCTTCAGCTACAGCGTCAAACCGACGCTGGCGCAGTCGCTGGGCGGTCCGGAAGATTTCTATATGTTCCAGGTGGGCGTGATGGCCAGCGCCAACTACTGGCTGACCGACCGTCTGCTGCTCGACGGCGGCGTGTTCGCCAACCTCTATAACAACTACGACAAGTTCAAATCCTCGCTACTCCCCGCCGATTCCAGCCTGCCGCGCGTCAGAACCCATATTCGCGATTATGTCAGCAATGACATCTACATCAACAACTTACAGGCCAACTATGTCGATGCGCTGGGGCACGGCTTCTATGCCCAGATTTATGGCGGCTACCTCGAAACCATGTACGGCGGTGTGGGTGCAGAGGCGCTCTGGCGTCCGCTGGATAACGACTGGGCGCTGGGCGTGGATGCGAACTACGTCAAACAGCGCGACTGGGACGACATGATGCGCTTTACCGATTACAGCGTGCCAACCGGATTTATCACCGCTTACTGGAACCCGGCGAAGCTCAACAGTGTGCTGATGAAGCTGAGCGTCGGGCAGTACCTGGCGAAGGATAAAGGCGCCACCCTCGACGTCGCGAAGCGATTCGACAGCGGCGTGACGGTAGGCGTCTGGGCGGCGCTGACGAACGTCTCGAAAGAGGATTATGGCGAAGGCGGCTTTAGCAAAGGCTTCTACATCTCGATCCCGCTTGATCTGATGACGATCGGCCCAAACCGCAACCGGGCGGTGGTCTCGTGGACGCCTCTTACGCGTGATGGCGGCCAGATGTTAGGCCGTAAATACCAGCTCTATGACATGACGTCAGAACGCGAAACCCCGGTAGGGCAGTAGTACCGGATGAATTAAGCATTACTTAACCAGATGATTTTCCTGAATGAAAAACGTTAAATTTTCCGTGCTTGCGTTGGCTATGATGGCGTTAAGCGGTTGTACTATCGTACCGGGCCAGGGACTCAGCACCCAGGGCAAAGATATTATTGATTTGCCTGACAGCAATTACGATCTGGAGAAGATGGTCAACGTCTATCCGCTCACGCCGGGGCTGGTCGAGCAATTGCTGCCTGGCAAAGTTGACTCCCGCGCCAATCCTGAACTGGATCGCCAGCTCCAGAATTATCAATACCGCATCGGCGTCGGCGACGTACTGATGGTTACCGTCTGGGACCACCCGGAGCTGACTACCCCCGCAGGCCAGTACCGTAGCGCCAGCGATACGGGCAACTGGGTGAACGCCGATGGCACGATCTTCTATCCCTATATCGGCAAAATCCACGTCGTCGGCAAAACGCTGGCCCAGGTGCGCGATGAGATCGCCGCCCGGCTGGACTCGGTGATTGAAAGCCCGCAGGTGGATGTCAGCGTGGCGGCGTTCCGCTCACAAAAAGCCTACGTGACGGGCGAAGTGGCTAAGTCGGGCCAGCAGCCCATCACCAATATTCCGCTGACGATAATGGATGCGATCAATGCGGCAGGCGGCCTGACGGCGGAGGCGGACTGGCGCCACGTGGTGCTGACCCACAACGGCAAGGACACGCACATTTCTCTCTACGCGCTGATGCAGCGCGGCGATCTCACCCAGAACAAACTCCTCTATCCGGGCGATATTCTCTTCATTCCGCGTAATGACGACCTGAAAGTGTTTGTCATGGGCGAGGTGGGTAAACAGAGCACCCTGAAGATGGATCGTAGCGGGATGACGCTGGCGGAAGCGCTGGGTAATGCCCAGGGTGTGAATCAGGATATGGCCGACGCCACGGGGATCTTTGTGATTCGTCCGTTGCAGGGCAAGCAGAACGGCAAAATCGCCAACGTCTACCAGCTTAACGCCCGGGATGCCACCGCAATGGTTCTGAGCACCGAATTCCAGCTGGAGCCTTACGACATCGTCTATGTCACCACCGCGCCGCTGGTGCGCTGGAACCGCGTGATCTCTCAGCTTGTACCGACCATTACGGGTGTACATGACCTGACTGAAACAGGGAGATATATCAGAACATGGCCAAATTAACGGTTAACGCCATCCTGGTGATCTGTACCGGCAATATCTGCCGCTCCCCCATTGGGGAACGGCTGCTGCGCCAGCTGCTTCCCGCCGCCCGGGTCGATTCAGCGGGTATTTGTGGCCTGGAAGGGCGCACAGCCGATTCACAGGCGGCAGAGATCGCCGCCGAACACGGCACCCTGCTTGAGGGCCACGTAGCGCGCAGGCTCACCTCCGCCATGGTACGCGACTACGATCTGATTCTGGCGATGGAGCTAGAACATATCGAGCAGGTCACGGCTATCGCACCGGAGGCGCGCGGCAAAATGATGCTCTTTGGTCACTGGACGGGCAGAAAAGAGATCCCGGACCCCTACCGTAAAAACCGGGACGCATTTGAATATGTTTATGGGCTGCTGGAGCAGGCCAGTCTGGAATGGGCAAAACGGCTCAGTTAATCACACGGGATAGTTACGTTTTATGTCAACAAATAACCTTCACGCCCATGATGCGTCTGCCGCGAATAACGAGATCGATCTGGTGCGCCTGTTGGGTGAGCTGCTCGACCACCGAAAATTTATTCTCATCCTTACCGCGCTGTTCACGCTGGCGGCCCTGCTTTATGCGTTCTTTGCCACGCCGGTTTATCAGGCCGATGCGCTGATACAGGTGGAGCAGAAGCAGGGCAACGCGCTACTCAGTAACCTTAGCGAGTTCATCCCTGACTCCTCGCCGGAGTCGGCGCCGGAGCTTCAGCTTTTCCAGTCGCGCATGATCCTCGGTAAAACGATTGATGACCTGAACATGCGCACACAGGTCAGTGAAAACTATTTTCCCCTTGTCGGACGCGGCTGGGCGCGGCTCACCGGCCAGCAGCCGGGCATCGTCGATATCAGCATGCTCAATCTCCCTCCTGTCGCAGGCCAGGCGCAAAAGCTGACGCTGACCGTCGGCGAGAAGGGCCACTACCAGCTGGAGGGGGATAACGTGACGTTACAGGGCGTTGTGGGACATCCCCTGAGCGCGGCGAATATCGCCATTAACATTGCCGATATCCAGGCGAAGCCGGGTACGCAATTTACGATTTCACAGCTGAGCGAGCTGGAGGCCATTGACGCGCTACAGCTGCGTTTTTCCGTGAGCGAGCGCAGCAAGGATAGCGGGATGCTTGGCCTGACCATCACGGGGGAGGATCCCGACGAGATGGCCCGCGTGCTTAACTGCATCGCCGACAACTATTTACAACAGAACGTGGCTCGCCAGGCGGCGCAGGATGCGAAAAGCCTGCAATTTTTGAAGCAGCAGCTTCCGCAGGTGCGCAGCGAACTGGACCAGGCCGAGGAGAAGCTCAACCGTTATCGTCAGCAAAACGACTCCGTTGACCTGAACCTGGAGGCAAAAGCGGTGCTGGAGCAGATTGTGAATGCAGACAATCAGCTCAATGAACTGACCTTCCGGGAAGCGGAAATTTCGCAGCTCTACAAAAAAGATCACCCTACTTACCGGGCGCTGATTGAGAAACGCCAGACGCTGGAGCAGGAAAAAAACCGCCTGAATAAACGGGTATCGTCCATGCCGTCAACCCAGCAGGAGGTGTTGCGCCTGAGCCGCGATGTGGAGTCGGGACGCGTTATCTATCAGCAGCTGCTTAACCGCGAACAGGAGCTGAGCATCGCCCGGTCGAGCGCGATTGGCAACGTCCGCATTATCGATCCGGCCGTGACCCGGCCGCAGCCAGTTAAGCCGAAAAAAGCGCTGGTCGTTGTTCTGGGGGTTCTCCTGGGTCTGTTCGTCTCCGCAGGCTGGATCCTGGCGCGCAGTATGCTACGTATGGGCATTGAAACGCCGGAGCAGCTGGAGGAGCACGGGATTAACGTCTATGCCACCGTGCCGCTGTCGGAATGGCTGGCTAAAAAGATGCGATTGCGCAAAAAAGACTTTTTGTCCCGGGGCCTGAGCCATAAGACAAAACATATCCCCTTCCTGGCGGCGGATAACCCTGTCGATCTCTCCGTGGAGGCGATTCGCGGCCTGCGCACCAGCCTGCATTTCGCGATGATGGAGTCAGCGAACAATATACTGATGATCTCTGGCGCCACGCCGGACAGCGGAAAAACGTTTGTCAGCAGTACCCTGGCGGCAGTCGTGGCGCAGGCGGGCCAGACAGTGCTCTATATTGATGCGGATATGCGTCGCGGGTATGCCCATGATCTGTTTAAGCTCGACAATACCTGCGGCTTGTCGGAGATATTGTCCGGTAAGGCGGAGTATGCGCAGGGCGTTCAGACCTTCGATAAAGGCGGATTCGATACCATCGTGCGCGGTCAGATCCCCCCTAATCCGGCGGAGCTTCTGATGCATACGCGCTTCCGGAAGCTGCTGGACTGGGCGAACGAACGCTATGATCTGGTGATTATCGATACGCCGCCGATCCTGGCGGTCACCGACGCGGCGGTTGTTGGCCGTCGCGCAGGCACCACGCTGCTGGTCGCCCGCTTCGGAATGAACAGCGTGAAGGAGATGCTGGTCTGTGTACAGCGTCTGGAGCAGAGTGGCGTCAACACTAAAGGGGTGATTCTCAACGGCGTCGTTAAGCGGGCAAGCAACGCTTACGGCTACGGCTACCATCATTACGGTTACAACTATTCGAGTAACTGATTATCCGGCTTCTGCCCGTTCTGACATTAATGCGCATTGTGTTTGTAATGGAAAACGGGCAGGCCCAGCTTCAGGCGCAATGCCAGCATACGCGCGGTGAAACCAAACAGCAGCGTGGAGATAACCACCACATCGTGGCTGGTGACATAATGCTGCAAGGCGACGTAAAGCACTGCCGCGGCAAAAGAGATGCCGGCATACAGTTCCTTCTGGAAAACCAGCGGGATACGTTTGCAAAACATATCTCGCAACACCCCGCCAAACACGCCCGTGATCACCGCTGCAATGGTGGCGATAACCGGGCCTTCACCCATATCGAGTGCGATTTGTGCGCCAATGATGGAAAAAACTATCAGGCCAAGCGCATCCAGTACCAGGAATAAGCGACGCAGATGGGGCATCACCGGGGCCACAATCGTCGTTAGCACGGCTGCCGTTGCCACGATAATGACGTACTCAGGGTTTTTGACCCAGCCGAGCGGATAATGGCCAAGCAGGATATCGCGCACGGACCCGCCGCCGAGTGCAGTGGCTGTGGCAATAATGATCACGCCGAAGGTGTCCATCCTGCGACGCCCGGCGGCGAGCGCGCCGGTCATGGCTTCTGCGGTAATGCCAATAAGATAGAGAATGTGAAGCAGCATAAAACCTCCGGAATGAAGAGGAGGAGATTAGCGATTTGTGCGGAAGATCACGATTGAGATTTTCTAAGGCGAGGCGGTTTGCCCTACAGACATTTATCAACGCATGCCCGGCAGGCTTGTTATCAGGCGGGAGAGAAAGAAAGTCAGGCTAAATAAGGATTAGAAAAAGTAATGGGTGGTGTTCGAGGCAACACCACCCTGAAAGGAATTACTCTATATTCTGGATCTGCTCGCGCATCTGCTCAATCAGGACCTTCAGTTCAATCGCTGAATTGGTTACCTCTGCATTGATAGACTTAGACGCCAGCGTGTTCGACTCGCGGTTGAACTCCTGCATCATAAAATCGAGACGGCGGCCTACCGCTTCTTTCTTCTTCAGAATGTTGTAGGTCTCTTTAACGTGCGCTTCCAGACGATCCAGCTCTTCAGCCACGTCCACGCGCTGCGCCATCAGCACCAGCTCTTGTTCCAGACGGTTGTTTTCCAGCTGGACTTCCGCCTCTTCCAGTTTGGCGACAAGACGCTCACGCTGCCATTGCAGCACTTCTGGCATATGAGCGCGCACTTTAGCGACTTCGGCGCTCACGCCTTCAAGGCGCTGCTCAATCATCGCTTTCAGCGCCTGACCTTCGGTTTCACGGGCAACGATAAAGTCATCCAGCGTGCCATCGAGTGCAGCCAGGATTTCGGCGGTAATCGCGTCCAGATCCTGCTCTCCGGCGGCCATCACGCCAGGCCAGCGCAGAATATCAACCGGGTTGATTTCGCCTTCATCACTCTGCATTTTGACCCAGTTCGCCGCATTAACTAGCTGTTTTGCCAGCTTTTCGTTAAGGATCAGCTCGCCCTGTGCACTGGCATCGGGTTCAAAACGCAGGTTGCATTCCACTTTGCCACGGGTCAGACGCGTACGGATACGCTCACGCACCACAGGCTCCAGGCTGCGGAACTGTTCCGGCATACGGAAATACGTTTCCAGATAGCGCTGGTTTACCGAGCGCATTTCCCAGGTAGCGCTACCCCAGCTACCCTTGATTTCACGCCGGGCGTAGGCGGTCATACTGCGGATCATAGACATTCCCGTTTTTAAAGGAGAGATGGGGGGATTATAGCTTTCAGGGGCTTCTCAGGATAGGAATAAGCGTCCTTTATCCGTATAATGCGCAGCCACATTCGTTTCAAGCCGGAGAATCCATCATGCGTCCATCAGGTCGTAGCGCCAATCAGGTGCGTCCCGTCACCCTGACCCGTAACTATACAAAACACGCTGAAGGCTCCGTGCTGGTTGAGTTTGGTGACACCAAAGTGCTTTGCACTGCCTCCATCGAAGAGGGCGTGCCTCGCTTCCTGAAAGGTCAGGGCCAGGGGTGGATCACCGCCGAATACGGTATGTTGCCGCGTGCAACCCATACCCGTAATGCCCGTGAAGCGGCAAAAGGTAAGCAGGGCGGCCGTACCATGGAGATCCAGCGCCTGATCGCACGTGCGCTGCGCGCTGCGGTTGACCTGAAAACGCTGGGTGAGTTCACCATCACTCTCGATTGCGACGTCATTCAGGCCGATGGTGGCACGCGTACCGCGTCCATTACCGGTGCCTGCGTAGCGCTGGCCGATGCGCTGAACAAGCTGGTTGCCGCCGGTAAGCTGAAAACCAACCCAATGAAAGGGATGGTTGCCGCTGTTTCCGTTGGTATCGTTAACGGCGAAGCGCTTTGCGATCTGGAATACGTTGAAGATTCTGCCGCAGAAACCGACATGAACGTGGTGATGACTGAAGATGGTCGCATCATTGAAGTGCAGGGGACGGCAGAAGGCGAGCCGTTCACCCATGAAGAACTTCTCTCCCTGTTGGCGTTGGCCCGAGGGGGTATCGAATCTATTGTCACGACGCAGAAAGCGGCGTTAGAAAATTGATTTTAAAGGCGACCAATGAGTCGCCTTTTTTTTGCCTGTAAGACAGAAAAAACAAAGGAGCAAATCCATGAAATCGTATCAGCGCCAGTTTATTGAGTTTGCGCTTAACAAGCAGGTACTTAAGTTTGGCGAGTTCACGCTGAAATCCGGGCGTAAAAGCCCGTATTTCTTCAACGCCGGGCTGTTTAATACCGGGCGTGACCTGGCACTGTTAGGCCGCTTCTATGCCGAAGCGCTGGTGGATTCCGGGATTGATTTCGACCTGCTGTTCGGCCCCGCGTACAAAGGCATTCCGATTGCAACCACCACGGCGGTGGCGCTGGCGGAGCACCATGATCGCGACGTGCCGTACTGCTTTAACCGTAAAGAGGCCAAAACCCACGGTGAAGGCGGCAATCTGGTAGGGAGCGCCTTGCAGGGCCGCGTGATGCTGGTGGATGACGTGATCACCGCAGGCACCGCGATCCGTGAATCGATGGAGATTATCCAGGCTAACGGAGCGACGCTTGCGGGTGTGCTGATTTCGCTTGATCGTCAGGAGCGTGGGCGCGGCGACATCTCTGCTATTCAGGAAGTGGAACGTGATTATGGCTGCAAAGTCACATCGATTATCACGCTGAAAGACCTGATTGTGTATCTGGAAGAGAAGCCTGAGATGGCGGATCATCTGGCGGCGGTAAAAGCGTATCGCGAAGCGTTCGGGGTTTAATGACATTGCCTGGTGGCGCTACGCTTACCGGGCCTACCAGTCGTAGGCCGGATAAGGCGAAGCCGCCATCCGGCGATGGCGTTACTGTAACTGAGCAGCCACTAACGGCCAGCGAGCGTCGAAATCGTCCGTTGGTCGATATTTAAATTCGCTGCGCACAAACCGGGAGAGCATCCCTTCGCAAAATGCCAGGATCTGGCCTGCCAGCAGCGTCTCATCAGTGTCATATCCCTCGCCTTCCCGCATTTTCTTCTCACGCAGAACCTGACGCAGCTGGGCTTCGATACGCTCAAAAAGCTGGTTTATACGGCCTTGCAGACGATCCTGTTCAAACATCAGCGCGTGGCCGGTCAGAATACGGGTCAGACCCGGGTTACGTTCGCCAAAACCCAGAATCAGCAGCACAATCAAACGCAGACGCGCGCTGGTGTCTTTTTCATCCTTCAGGATCAGGTTGATGCGCGTGATCAGGCTGTCTTCAATAAACTCGATCAGGCTGTCAAACATCCGGGTTTTGCTCGGAAAATGACGATACAACGCCGCCTCTGACACGCCCACAGAGGCCGCCAGTTTTGCGGTGGTGATGCGTTGACTGCCGTCGCTGGATTCAAGCATCAGAGCCAGAGATTGAAGTATTTCTTCGCGACGATTCCTTTTCGCGGTTTGTTTTTCTGCCATGTTACAAAATACCCCTGAAAAATAAGCACTTGCCAGGCTGGCAACCACACAACGACCCGCAAACTGACGTTTGCGGTTTGTTATTGCATTATGGCGCTGTGAGGTGCGTGTTTGTCGGGCGGTTATTTGCGCCCGGAATGGCCGAAGCCGCCTTCGCCACGGTCGGTAGCGTCGAAGTCTGCCACCAGGTTAAATTCTGCCTGCACCACCGGTACAAACACCATCTGCGCGATACGCTCACCCGGTTCAATGGTGAAGCTGTCCTGACCACGGTTCCAGACGGATACCATCAGCTGACCCTGATAGTCAGAGTCAATCAGGCCGACCAGGTTACCCAGCACGACGCCATGCTTATGGCCCAGGCCAGAGCGCGGCAGGATCACCGCGGCCAGTGACGGGTCAGCAATGTGAATCGCCAGCCCTGTCGGGATCAGGGTCGTTGCACCCGGCGCCAGTTCTACGGCGTCATCGAGACAGGCGCGCAGGTCAAGACCGGCAGAGCCGGAGGTGGCATACGTTGGCAGCGGAAATTGCTCGCCAACGCGCGGGTCCAGAATCTTAACGTCGATTTTTTTCATCATAACGGGTAACGATCTCGTCCAGTAATTGTTGGCCCAGGAGTTCTTTGCGCTCAAGCGGTAAGACTTTATCTCCATCCTGCCAGAAAAGGTGCAATGCGTTGCTGTCGCTGTTAAATCCTTGCGTGGACAGCGATACGTCGTTCGCGCAAATCAAATCGAGGTTTTTGCGGGTACGTTTTTGCCGGGCATATTCTTCCACATTATTCGTTTCTGCGGCAAACCCAACAACGTAAGGACGATGAGTTTTCAACGCGGCGACACCGGCAACGATATCCGGGTTCTTCACCATTTTTATTGTTAATTCATCACCTTGCTTTTTAATTTTGGCGTCAGCAATGGTTTCAGCACGGTAATCAGCGACGGCCGCACAGCCGATAAAAATATGCTGCTGTTGAGCATGCGCCTGTACGGCGGCTTCCATCTCCAGCGCGGTAGTCACATTAATACGCTGCACAAACGCAGGTGTGGTAAGTGACACCGGGCCGCTCACCAGCGTGACGTTTGCGCCGCGTTTGGCTGCCGCGGCAGCAATCGCAAAGCCCATTTTGCCGGAGCTGTGGTTGGTGATGTAACGCACCGGATCCAGCGGCTCGCGCGTGGGGCCCGCGGTAATCATGATGTTGAGATGTTGCAGATCGTTGACAGGCGAGAAATGGGTGGCGGCCATATCAACAATCGTCAGTGGATCGAGCATACGACCCGGCCCCACGTCGCCGCAGGCCTGGCTGCCGCTGTCCGGGCCCCAAATCAGCAGGCCGCGCGAGGCCAGGGTGTCCAGATTATGCTGGGTGGCGGCGTTGCGGTACATCTGCTGGTTCATGGCGGGCACAACCGCGACGGGGGCTGGCGTGGCGAGGCAAATGGTCGTAACCAGATCGTTCGCCATACCGGCCGCCACGCGGGCAATTAAATCTGCCGTGGCGGGGGCAAGGATAACCAGATCGGCCCATTTCCCCAGCTCAATGTGGCCCATTGCGGCTTCGGCTGCCGGGTCGAGAAGGCTGTCGGATACCGGGTATCCCGAGACGGCTTGCAGGCTCAGCGGGGTGATAAAGGCTTTGCCGCCTTCGGTGATCGCGACCCGTACGTCGGCCCCGCGCTCGCGCAAACGGCGCACCAGGTCTGGCGTTTTATAGGCAGCAATACCGCCGCTGACGCCAAGAACGATTTTTTTACCGGCCAGGCTCATCATGATTCTTTCCTGTTGGGTTTCACCAGAGAGCGGGCATTTTATCACAATCCCTAAAACGGGGTGATGATGTCCTTTATTCACTTTGCGAGGCGTTACGCAAGAACGAAACGTTAGCGTCGAGCCTCGAATTTGCCTGTGGCAGCATAATGGCAAACAGAAGGAGGCCGGGCATGGAAGAGACTGAACTGCTGTTACCGCGTGAAAAAATGCTGCGTCATGGCGTCACATTGTTAAAAGATGACGAGCTGCTGGCGCTCTTTTTACGCACAGGAACGCCGGGGAAAACGGTATTTACGCTGGCGAAAGAGCTGATAGACCATTTTGGTTCACTGTATGGATTGCTGACCGCCGAACTGGAGGCGTTTACGCACGTTGAGGGGATTGGCGTGGCGAAATATGCCCAGTTGCGGGGCATTGCGGAGCTGGCCCGACGATTTTACAACGTGCGTATGGAGGAAGAAGACCCGATCCTGACCCCCGACATGACCCGCGAATTTCTGCAAAGCCAGCTCTCCGACCTGGAGCGGGAGATCTTTATGGTGATCTTTCTCGACAACAAAAACCGGGTGCTGAAACATACCCGCCTTTTTTCGGGAACATTGAGCCATGTTGAGGTGCATCCGCGTGAAATTGTGCGGGAAGCGATAAAAGTGAATGCAGCCGGCGTGATCCTCGCGCATAATCACCCCTCTGGCTGTGCAGAACCAAGCAGAGCTGACAAAGCAATTACCGAACGTATTATCAAATGCTGTCAATTCATGGACATTCGTGTGCTGGACCATCTGATAATTGGCCGCGGAGAGTACATTTCTTTTGCCGAACGTGGCTGGATTTAGGCCTTTTCTCGCGATCCATCGGGATCTTTGTCTGTTCGGGACTTGAGCACACCGCCGAGTCAGCGTATACTACGCCACCTTTGAGAATCTCGGGTTTGGCATTTGGGCCTGGCAATCGAGAGTTCAATAGAACTATGCGATGACCGGGCTGTAAAGCCTGACGAGGCGCCGATACCCCATACGAAGCTCGAGCTAATTTGATTTTTGGAGAATAGACATGTCCCGAGTCTGCCAAGTTACTGGCAAGCGTCCGGTGACCGGTAACAACCGTTCCCACGCACTGAACGCGACTAAACGCCGTTTCCTGCCGAACCTGCACTCTCACCGTTTCTGGGTTGAGAGCGAGAAGCGTTTTGTCACCCTGCGCGTATCTGCTAAAGGTATGCGTGTAATCGATAAGAAAGGCATCGATACAGTTCTGTCCGAACTGCGTGCCCGTGGCGAAAAGTACTAAGTACTTAAAGAGGAAATAAATCATGGCTAAAGGTATTCGCGAGAAAATCAAGCTGGTTTCTTCTGCTGGTACAGGTCACTTCTACACCACCACGAAGAACAAACGTACTAAGCCGGAAAAACTGGAACTGAAAAAATTCGATCCAGTTGTACGCCAGCACGTACTGTACAAAGAAGCTAAAATCAAATAATTTTAGTCTCCTTGTATTGAAAAACCCCGCAACTGCGGGGTTTTTTGCATTCTGCATCTCAAAGGAGGAACCATGCCTGAATTACCTGAGGTAGAGACCAGCCGCCGCGGCATTGAGCCTCATCTGGTCGGCGCGACTATTCTTCATGCTGTCGTTCGCAACGGGCGTCTGCGCTGGCCGGTGTCCGATGAGATCCACGCGTTAAGCGACAAACCCGTCCTGAGCGTGCAGCGCCGCGCGAAATACCTGCTGCTGGAACTGCCTGACGGCTGGATCATTATCCATCTGGGGATGTCCGGGAGCCTGCGTATCCTCACCGAAGAACTGCCCGCGGAAAAGCACGACCACGTTGATCTGGTCATGAGTAACGGCAAAGTGCTGCGTTACACCGACCCGCGCCGCTTTGGCGCATGGCTGTGGACAAAAGAGCTGGAAGGGCACAACGTGCTGGCGCATCTCGGACCTGAGCCGCTCTCAGAGGCGTTTAACGCGGAATACCTGAAAGAGAAGTGCGCGAAAAAGAAAACCCCGATTAAGCCCTGGCTGATGGATAACAAGCTGGTGGTAGGCGTGGGGAATATCTATGCCAGCGAATCGCTGTTTGCCGCCGGGATCCATCCCGATCGGCTGGCCTCCTCGCTGTCGGCGCAGGAGTGCGAGCTGCTGGTCAGGGTGATAAAAGCGGTACTGCTGCGCTCAATTGAGCAGGGCGGGACAACGCTGAAGGACTTCCTGCAAAGCGACGGGAAGCCGGGCTATTTTGCGCAGGAGTTGCAGGTTTATGGTCGTAAGGGTGAGCCGTGCAGAGCCTGCGGAACGCCGATTATTGCCACGAAGCACGCCCAGCGGGCTACGTTTTACTGCCGTCAGTGCCAGAAGTAAGGTTACTTTAGCTTTTCCATCAACGCCTGGTGGACGTTAACCGGCAGGAAGTGGGTAACGTCCCCGTGATGCCGCGCCACCTCTTTCACCAGCGAAGAAGAGATGAAGGACCACTCTTTGGAGGGCATCAGGAATACGCTCTCCAGCTCCGGCATCAGATGGCGGTTCATGTGCGCCAGCTGCATCTCATACTCGAAGTCTGCCACCGCGCGAAGACCGCGGATCAGGATATTGGCCTGCTGGGCACGGGCAAAGTTTGCCATCAAATCGCTGAACCCGACGACTTCAACATTCGGCAGGTGCGCAATCGCATCGGTGGCGAGCTGCACGCGTTCGTTCAGGTCGAACATCGGCTTTTTGCTCGGGCTGGCGGCAATGGCCAGAATCACCTTGTCGAACATGCTCGCCGCACGGGTGATGATATCAAGATGACCGTTAGTGATCGGATCGAAGGTACCCGGATAAATCGCTTTTGTGCTCATGGCTCACGTTTTCTCTGAGTAGCCGCGGCAGAGCGCCCACAGCTCGGTGTATTTGTTGAAAGTATACTGGGCATTCACCACCGCCAGTAACCAGCCCTGCTTACCGTCCAGCACGCCGCCACGCAGCAGCAGCGTTTTCAAAAATGCGCCCAGCGTATGGGTGAAAATGCCGGTCAGCGTGGCCTTCTTGCCGCGCGCATGCCGCTCCTGTGCCCAGGCGGTGGCATAGTTCAGCTGCTTTTGCTGGAAGCTGGCGAAATCGCGGCAGGTCAGATGAAGCAGATCGCCCGTCAGGGGGATGACCTGAGCGTTATCGCAGGCCAGAGACTCATGGACCAGGTTGTCGTTGTACTGATAACGCTCGCGCGGATAGAGGCGCATCACGCGGTCGGGGTACCAGCCGCTGTGGCGCATAAAGCGCCCCAGGAAATAGTTACGACGCGCGATACTGTAGACCGCGCCGGGCTGCGGCGCGGCAAGCACCGTTTGAATGGCCTGTCGGAGTTCCGGGGTGACGCGCTCGTCGGTGTCGATCATCAGCACGTAATCGCCCGTGGCGTAACCCTGCGCGCGCTGACGCTGAATACCGTAGCCCTGCCAGTCGGTGTTGGTAAAGACGTTTGCACCCGCTGCACGGGCAACCTCCACCGTGTTGTCCGTACTTCCGGAGTCAAGAATGACGATTTCATCAGCCCAGGCAACAGAGGCCAGGCAATCCGGAAGCAGGTCGGCGGCGTTTTTGGCGATCATCACGACCGACAGACGCGTTGACATTAGTGGCTCCGCTGCGGCAGATAAGGTTGCAGAAGTTGCAGCAGACGGGTCAGTGCGCCCTGGTTCTGATGCAGAACTTCAACGGCATGACGACCGTACCACAGACGGTAATCTTCATCAGTCAGAAGGGTAGAGACCTCTTTGACCACCGAATCCGCGTCGGTCACGGTAATTAAACCATCGGCCTGCTGCAATTTTGCGCAGATGTCTTTGAAGTTAAACGTGTGTGGCCCCATCAGCACAGGAATGGCATGGGCTGCCGGCTCCAGCGGATTATGACCACCGCGCTCCACCAGGCTGCCACCGACAAAGGCGAGGTCTGCAATGCCGTAGAGCAACATCAGTTCGCCCATCGTATCGCCAATCACCACCTGCGTACTGCCAGAGGGGATTTCGCCGCTGCTGCGCAGGGTGAAGCTGAAACCGCCTTTTTGCACCATCTCGCGGGCATCTTTGAAACGCTCCGGGTGGCGGGGAACCAGAATCAGCAGTAAATCAGGGAATTTTTCCAGCAGCTGGCGGTGAGCCTGAAGAATAATGGCTTCTTCGCCGTCATGGGTGCTGGTAGCAATCCAGACCTGGCGACGCGGTGCCCACTGACGACGCAGCGTTACCGCACGGGCGGCGAGTTCAGGGGTGACGGAAATATCGAACTTCAGGCTACCCGTGACCGCAAGCTGGTTGCGCTTCAGGCCGAGGGCGATAAAGCGCGCGGCATCTTCTTCGTTCTGCGCGGCGATCAGCGTGATTTTGCTGAGCAGGCGACGCATAAATTTACCCAGCTTGCCATATCCTTTCGCCGAGCGTTCCGACAGACGCGCGTTGGCGATAACCAAAGGAATTTTACGGGCATGCAGGGCGGAAATCATATTCGGCCACAGTTCGGTTTCCATGACGATCACCAGTTTAGGGCGAACGGTATTCAGGAAACGGTTCATGGCGCAGGGAAGATCGTACGGCAGGTAGACGTGATGCACGTCTTTACCGAAGGCAGACATCACGCGCTCTGAGCCGGTTGGCGTCATCGTGGTGACGGTGATGGGCAGTGACGGATAACGGTGGCGCAGGGCACGTACCAGCGGAATGGCGGCCAGCGTTTCCCCGACTGACACGGAATGCAGCAGAATACCGTCCGGCGCCACTTTATTGCGGCAGTAGCCATAACGTTCGGCCCAGCGTTTACGGTACGCAGGCGCTTTACGGCTACGAAGCAACAGTCGCAGCCACACCAGTGGCTGAATGATGTAGAGCAGGGCGGTATACAACAATTCCAAGCGATTATCCGTTTTTTAGTTTCGGCCGGGAAATTCTAAGCATTTAAGCGTGCTAAAGCTATCTCTTATGCCAGATACCGTTTTAAACGGAAGTAACGTCGGCCCAGACGCCAGCGCAAACGCGGGCTTTTGGCGCTTTTCCAGATGAGCTTCCAGATCCCGGTGTCGAAGAACTCTTTGATAATCATTGATTTCTTCGTCTCATCCTTCATGTTGTCGAAGGTATGAATAATGCCCAGACCCTCTTTGGCGATTTGCCAGTGGCAGGCGGGGATATTTTTCACTTTATCCGGGTAACGCTGGTTTATGGCATCAAGCATCTTCAGGATCTTCATGTAATGACGCGCTGAGCGAATCAACGTGTCGTCATTATCCGGGGTGTGCGATACCGAGGCGGAGTGAATGTAGTAGTCGTAAAAGCGTTCGCTGGTGTACTGAACGCGTTCCGCGGCAAGCAGCACCTCGGTAGTCCACGGGATATCCTGATGACGCAGGCCTGGCTCGAAACGGAAGCCGTGCTGACGAATAAAATCGTGACGATAGATATTCAGCCAGGTAACATGCAGGAACTTACGTGAGTCCAGCGCCTTTTTTAACCATGCCGCGCCATTCATGACGCCCGTAGAGGCGAGCTTATCTTCAGGGAAGATAGGGCGGGACGGTTTTTTGTTATTTTCCCAGACGTAGTTGCCGTTACAGGTGGCGACATCCAGATTCTGCGTGACGGCCATATCCAGCAAACGCTGGTACATGCCGGGTTTGAAGACATCATCAATATCCGGGAAAGAGAGATATTGGCCGGTCGCAACGGCCAGGCCGGTATTACGCGCGATGGACACGCCCTGATTAGGTTGTTCAATTACCTGCATCTGCGGCAGCTTTTCGCGCCATTTTTCGACAATCTGCATCGAACGGTCAGTGGAGCCGTCATTCACGATGATGACTTCCATACTGTCGATATGTTGATTTACAAGGCAGGTAAAGAACTGATCGAGAAAGGCTTCACCGTTATAAACGGCAACCACCACGCTTAATAAAGGCGCTGAATTTTGCATATGAAACCTGATTATTTTTGGTTGTCGACCAAAGCAATGTATTGCTGGCAAATGGCGTTGATACCGAACGATGTGATCGTGTCGCGATCAACAACCGGCGGAGAGGCATACAGTTCTGCCAGTGTTTTCGCCAGTGATTCGTCGGTTAACGCTGTCAGACCACGCGCCAGGGGGCCAGTAAGGATCTCAGCAGGGCCGCCAGGGCAGTTTGTACTCACCGGTGGGGTCTGACAGATAATGGACTCTACCAGTACATTACCAAAACCTTCGCAGTCGGAACTTAACACTAAAAGGCGTGCCCCTTTGATCCACGGGTAGGGATTGGTTTCGAACGGGCGGAAGACGATCTTGTTTTCAATTCCCAGCTTAGCGGCAAGCTGTTTGAGCTGGCCTATTTTCGCGTCGGAACCTTTACCCATCAACACCAGCGATGCGTCGATTTTGCTCAGCGCGAATGCTCGCAGCAGCCGGTCGTGACGTTTGTGTTCATGAAAACGGCCAACGTGGATGATGTAATCCTGCCCCTGCATCTCAAAGGGCGCTTCCGCCAGACGCTGAATGTCAGGGATATCAAACGGGTTATGGATAACCGCTTTGCGCCGCAGGGGGATAGCGAGCACTTCAGAGAGATCGTGCAGCACGGCGCCGGAAACCGCCACCACGTTGCGGTTTTCATAGGTATGACGAATTTTATAATGCTTAAACCAGCGAGAAAGCCCGCTGCGATGGCGTAAATAGGAGAAGGAGAACATCCCATGTACGCAGAACCAGACCTTATCCCGATCCAGCACGCGGCTGTGCGCCACGATACGGTCGGTTTTATGCAGATGCGAGAAGACGACGTCAAATTTACCGCTGCGTTCTGCCTGCTCGATGGCGCGATCCAGCAAACGTGCGCGACGCGGGATCTCGGTCAGCTTCCGCCAGGGTTTTTTACAGCTATCCTGCACCACCTGAAAATCGATGCCTTCCGGAATGGCGTAGTCGCACACCTTCCGCAAGGAGAAAAGGGTGACCTGATGCCCCAGTTCTGTCAGTCCGCTGGAGAGGGTGAGAACCGTTTTTTCGGCTCCTCCACCGGGTAAACCATCAATAATCATTAGGATGCGCATTATTAATCCAGTAATTTTTGATAAAGCGAAATAAGCTGACTTGATAGTTTTTCAGGGGTTGCTTCTCTGACGCGATTACGCGCCGCAAGCCCCATATTGTTATTTTTTTCCAGTGAAGGGATCGACATGACGGCCTCCTTCAATGTGCGGATATCAAGTGCATCACAGTAAAACCCGTTCTGGCCTTGCTCAATAAATTCCGAACCACCGCAACTCTCTGACGTAATGACGGGCAATCCACAGGCCATTGCTTCAAGTATGACGTTAGGGAAAGGATCATACAGCGTCGGCAGCAGTAAACCATCAGAAAGCTGATAAAATGGCAGTGTCTCTTTTTGCATCCCCAGGAAACGGATTTGCCCCTCACAGCCTAATGTACGGGCGAGGTCGCGATAACGGTTCTCCGCTTTATCCTGACCGACCACAACCAGCCACGCCGATGTTCCTGCTATAGCCCGAATAGCGCTTGCCAGCCCCTTACGCTCAAACCCTGAACCCACGAAGCAGAAAATGACGGCATCAGCGGGTAAGCCAAATTGCTGACGCAGGACAGCGCGCTGCCTCTCTTCTGCCGGAACGAAGCGGCTGGAATCTATTGAATTATAAATCACATGTATTTTTTTTGCGTCAATATCAAAGTCTTCGACGATTTCGCGTTTGATCATCTCCGCATTACAGATAACGGCTTTCAACTCGGGTGCCTGGTACATTTCACGTTCTGCGTGCATCACGTAGCGGTGATAGCGATCGTGCATAAGCAGCTTCGCGCGCCAGGCGGGGAGAATACGCGTACGCTGTAGCAGCCAGCGTCGATGTACACCATCCCCGGCGCGGTAAATATCGCAGCCCGGAATACGTTCGTGGCTCTGGACGATATCAAATTGCTGTTGCTGCCACAGCGCGCGCGCGGCGTGTGCAAAGCCGCGCTCACGGCTGATGCGGCCCCACTTTCGTGGATCGCAAATATGAATATGCCAGTCGTCCTGCTTTTCGCCCTGCCATTCGCGAGTGATGACGTTAAGCTCCAGATTCTGGTTGCTCAAAGCGGTAAGTGCCCTGGAGACAAAACGTTCTGCCCCCCCATCCGGACGATATTTTTGGCGCACAATGGCCAGACGATGAAGCTTCATTGCAGGTATCTCCTTGCGGCGGAGACGACGGCATCAACGGGAATGGCGTCGAGATAACGTTCCGTCGTTTTTGTATCAATGGCGTCAGGGTTGGGAAGCGGGCCGTAGTCACCGGCCCAGATAACCTCGCCGTTAACCTGCCATGGCGACCAGAACGTCAATTTTGACGGGCCAAACAGCGCCACGCAGGGCGTCTGAAGGGCGGCGGCCATGTGCATGGGTACGGAGTCAACGCCGATGAACAGGCAGGCGTGATCGATAAGCGAAGCCAGCTGGCGCAGGGTTAACTGCCCTGCCAGCGATACCACTCCCGTTTGCGGGGCGGCGGCAAGAATGCGGTCAATCATCGCCAGCTCTTTCTTGTCCGGTCCCGCCGTCAGGACGATGGTATGGCCGTCCTGCTGCAACGCGGCGATAGTTTGCGCCATTTTGCCTTCATCCCAGCACTTAAAGAACCAGCGTGAAGTGGGTTGAATAACGATGTAGCGTTCTCCCACGCCCTTTTGCGTCAGCTTTTGGTGAGCGTGGTGCCAGTCATCCGCGCTGTAAGCCATGGTCACGGTAGGGTTGGCCGTAACCGGCAGCGCTGACAGTATGGAGAGATTTTGTTCAACGGTGTGGAGTGACTGATGACCGGCGACAGAGACCCGTTCATTGTGACAAAAACGCCAGAAGGCATTGTTGCGCTTGTTAAAGGCGAACCCGAGCCGAACCGGTGCGCCGGTGAAGCGGGTGACAATCGCACTGCGCCACTGATCGGCCAGATTGATCACCAGATGATAATGCTGAGCGCGTAAAGCACGAAGCAGCTGCCACTCTTTTTGCAGGTGCTTCAGCGTCCCCAGCTGCTTCCATTTTCGATCGATACCATAGATCGTCCCGATTGCCGGATGCGCGGCGAGCATGTCTCGCGTCTCTTCATAAAGAAGCACGTCGATTTGGGCTTCAGGCCATTTCTGACGTAATGAATTGATGACGGGGGTGGTGAGTAACATGTCACCATGATGGCGAAGTTTAATCAGTAAAATGCGCAAATCAGGCGTGTCAGGTAAGTTATTCATCATCATCTTATCGGCGTTGTACTATTGGCAATTCTAATAGACCTGGTAACGACTTGCACTCTTTCTCCATAATGTCAGGAATTTCCCGGGAAGGGTTTACTCCTGCTTTCGGGCGTGCGTAACATAGCGCTAACTATTTTGTCTTGCGGACTCATTATGAAAAAACCAGCGTTTATCATCACGATCGATACCGAAGGGGATAATCTCTGGCAGAACCACCGGGTGATCAAAACGGAAAACGCGCGCTACCTGGCGCGGTTTCAGGCACTTTGTGAACGTTTCGGCTTTAAGCCCGTCTGGTTGACCAACTACGAGATGGCCGTCGAACCGGTGTTCATTGAGTTCGCGAAAGAGGTCATCGCCCGCGGTCAGGGTGAGGTGGGAATGCATCTCCATGCCTGGAACAGTCCTCCGGAGCACGATCTGACCGGTGATGACTGGCGCTGGCAGCCTTATCTGATTGAGTTCTCAGACGAGATCATGCGTGAGAAAGTGCTGTTCATGACCCGCTTACTGGAAGAGACTTTCCAGACAAAAATGCTCAGCCATCGCGCCGGGCGCTGGGCCTTCGACAATCGTTACGCCCAGTTGCTGATTGAACTGGGTTATCAGGTAGATTGTTCCGTTACGCCGCGCGTGAACTGGCGCAACGCGAAAGGCGCTCCGCAGGGTAATGGCGGAACGAATTACCAGCATTTTCCCGATCGCGCCTACTTTTTGGACGTCGACGACATTTCCCGGCCGGGAAACAGCCCGTTACTCGAAGTACCGATGAGCATCCAGTATAAACACCCGGCATGGCTGAATTCCCTGAAGCAGGGATATGATCGTCTGCGCGGTAAATACCGTTCTCCGTCAGTTAACTGGTTACGCCCGTCCGGAGGCAATGCGCCGGAGATGATTAAGGTGGCGCAGCAGTGCCTGTCCCAGGGGAATGATTACGTGGAGTTCATGCTTCACTCGTCTGAATTCATGCCTGGCGGGAGCCCTACCTTTAAAGACGAGGCAGCGATTGAAGGGCTGTATCAGGATCTGGAGCAGCTCTTTACCTGGTTATCAGATAAGACCGTGGGGATGACGCTGGCGGAGTTTTACCAGTACAAAAAATAATTATGCCCGCCAGGCGGACTGAGTCGTTAGCCGTGGTTTTATTTTTTCCATAACGCCTCAATAACCCTTTTTTTATAGCTAAAACGAACATCGGTGGACAGGAAAAAAGACAATGTATACATGGCCTTTACGCGTTGTTTCACGAGTTGCAATTGTTGGTCTGTAAGACAGGACCGATGGTTGCTGTAAATATCAAACCAGTGGCAATTGACGAGATGTTTGAAGCTGGACGGAAATGTGCTTTCCATCTGTAATGTGCATTCGACAAGCGTCGAAATTTTGCTGGCGTCCAGACTGCTCGACAAACTGTCGCGACGCTTGATGTAATAATAATGCCCCTGGCGTTGATAGACTATTTTGCTCGATTGCATCAGCATTCCAGGGAAGACAGCGAAATCCTCATAACATAACATCGGAGGAATGGGGTTATTCTCATACAGGCTACGATGAATAAACTGGCCAATGAGATGTGCCTGAAAGTCTTTATGGCGTAAGAAACGCGCGACTGCTTCACTCTGTGACAAGGGCACAGGGTTAAATCCCTGCCAGTCTGAAGTTATTTTTCTGGGATCGCGAATCTCAAGCAAACGTGTCAGTAACATATCCGGACGTTGCGCTTTCAGGAAGGTAATTGCGTCCCTGAGGCTGCCCGGCTTTAAGCAATCGTCACTGTCGAGCATCGTAATATACTCACCCGAGGCCAGTGCGACAGCACTGTTTCGTACCCGGCCGACGTTACGAAAGTTCACAGTACGGGTTATGGCCTGCGGAAATTCAGGCAACCACTCATCAATTATTGCCTGCGTGGCATCCTCAGAACTGTCATTAAAAATAATAATTTCAGTGTCTTGATCGGTTGCTGCCAGCAGGCTCGAAAGCGTGGCGTGCAGCGTAGCTTCAGCGTTATGCGCAGCAATAATGACGCTTAAAAAAGCCATAAAAATTAGTTTCCTTGAGCATCGGGAGCGCTAGCCAGTGAGCGGGCTTTTGGTAATGTACGGATAAACTGCTGAAGATCGTGTAACGCGGAGTCAGTGACAGAGAAAAGTGCTTCCCGTTCTTGCGGGAAGTAATAGCGCGTTTCAAACACATAAGAACAAATATTGTCGTCATTCCCGATCAGCATCACATTGCCAAGCGGACGTTGTTCATAGTGGCAGCACGGCCCAAACAGCAGGACCACCGGCACGCCGACGGCGTCTGCGATGTAGACATTACCCGAGTCAGACGCGATATAGCAGTCCATCTTAGAAACGGCCCAGGGAAGCTCTTCGAGCGAAAGTTTGCCAATCAGATTGATGAAGTTGGGAATTTCACCATAAAGGCGGGTGATATCGTCCATCCATGACTGTTCGTTTGGCGCGCCGAAGACATAAAACTCGCAGGGTAAATCGGCGAGGCGATCCACAATTTGCTTCCAGATAACCGGCGGGACGGTTTTCGCTTTATTGCCCGCCGCAATACTGATGCCGATGCGGATAACGTCTGGTTTATCAAGAATGGCCGGCCAGGTCGTTGGTTTGAAGAGTGGCTTTGTGGCGTGCTTGGGAGAGTCTTGCCACGTGAGCGAGCGGTCGGCCAGTTTCAGGTAGTTCGTCACCGAAAGCGTTTTTTTGCCATGCTCAACGGTACCGTCGGCCGCGAGATAGAAAATCCCGTGATACCACCTGCGCGTGTAGATGCTTAGAAATTGTTTGTTTTTGGCATTGCAGACGGCGGCAAAAAAGAGGTTCACGCTGTTGGGCTGAAGCAGGTAGACGTTGTCGTAGCGGTTCATGATCCTGCACGCGAAGCAGAGCTTACGCCACAGGTTGCGCTTATGCTGCTCGATAAAATAGATCTGTTCGATAGTCTCATCATGCTTCGCCAGCGCGCCAACGCTGCGACTGATCAACACATCGCTTTTTTGCAGATAGGCCAGAAGAGGCGTCGCATTAATAAAGTCACCGATTTTAGCTGTCTGAATGACAAGGTTCTTGCCCGTGTCTTTTCGAAACAGCTTCCGGAGGAGTTTCACCGGAAAGAGTAAAATCAGCAGAAATACATAACTCATGGGTTAAATATCCCTGTTGGAAAGCCGATGGCTGCCCTGTAAAAATGAAAAAATAGCATCTGCGCTAATATCCTTCGTTTGTTGCGTAGGGCTGACCATCTGATGCTGGTTTTTACCGTAACCCCCGATCAACCCCGGATCGGTCGGGCCGAAAATTGTGATATTAGGCCGATCCAGTGCGGCGGTTAAATGACTTAACCCTGTATCCACAGAAACGACGGCGTTAGCGCCCGCCAGCTGTGCGGCAACTTGTGCCAGCGTGAGCTTGGGTAACACCTCGACGTGGGAAAAGCCTGCTGCCAGACGCTCCGCACGCTGCCGCTCATGTTCTGCACCCCACGGGAGTTTAATATGGATACCGCAAGGTTGCATTAGTTCAAGCAGTCTTCTCCAGTGCGTTTCCGGCCAGTGCTTATCGTCGCGCGTTGTGGCATGCAGGAAGACCAGATACGGATCGATATCCTTCTCCGCCTCGCGCAGAAAATGCTGTGCGATGGCGTAGTCACCCTGACTGTCGGGTTTCGCATAGCCGAGACTCTTTGCGAACAGCTCGCGGGTTCGTTCCACGGCGTGCTGCTGTTTTGCGATATGGTGGCGACGGTTATAGAACAGGCTCGCCAGCGGTTCGCGGGCGGTGTGCCAGTCCATGCCGTGCTTTACGCCATGCGCCAGACGCGTGACCAGCGCGGCGCTTTTGACCAGCCCCTGGGCGTCTATGATTGCGTCGTAACGCTGGGCCTGCACCGCCTCGCGGAAGGCCTTGCGCTCGGCTTTAATCGGTGCGGAGAACCACGCTTTGCGCCAGCGGCGGATGGCCACCGGGATCACGCGATCAACGGCTTCATGCCAGGTGGGGATCTGCGCGAAGCCTTCTTCCACCACCCAGTCAAAACGGATGCCGGGGATGGCCCGCATGGCGTCCGTCAGCGACGGGAGCGTATGCAGAACATCACCCATTGAGGAGGTTTTAACGATCAATACCCGCATCCGTTATCCTTCTTCGCTCAACAGCAGTGCGTTGAGTTCGTCGAGAACACGCTGCGGGGTAATGTCGATCAGGCTCTGATGATAGCCTTCTGCGGCGTCGCCTTTACGTACCTTGTGATAGCCGGTGATCAAACGGATAACGCGCGCTTTGTGCGACAGCGGCGGCGTGAAGTCCGGGCTGCTCGGGCCATACAGCGCGACCAGCGGACGGTCCAGCGCGGCAGCGACGTGCATTAAACCGGAGTCGTTCGTTACCACGGCTTTACAGGCAGTAATCAGGATAACCGCCTGTTCGAGCTGCGTTTCCCCGGCCAGATTGCGGCACCATGCCTGTTGCTCGTTGCTCAGCGTGGCGAGAATTTCGTTGCCCGCCTCATGATCCTTCGCCGAGCCAAACAGCACAATCTGATAGCCTTCGTCGATCAACTGCTTCGCCAGCTCTGCGTAGTGATAGTGCGGCCAGCGTTTTGCCGGGCCAAACTCCGCGCCAGGACAGAAACCAATCATTGGCCGTTCAGACGAAATGCCAAATGCGTTGCAGGTGTGGGATTTCTCCCCGTCGCTGACCTGAAGCTGTGGCCACAGCAGCGGCTGCGGCAGATCTTTCGCGCTGCGCATCACGCCTTTGTCGTAGGCCAGCGCCACGTAGCGCTCCACCATTAGTGGCCAGGCCGCTTTATCCAGCACCCGCGCGTCGTTCAGCAGGCCGTAGCGCATTTCACCGCGCCAGCCGGTACGGTGTGGGATGCCCGCAAAGAAAGGCACGAGGGCGGATTTGAAGGAGTTAGGGAGCACGTACGCGCGGTCATAGCGCTTCTCGCGCAGGCTATGGCCGAGTTTACGGCGCTCACCGATTTCCAGCGCCCCGTGGCCGAGCGGCATCGGGATCGCCTCGTTCACTTCCGGCATACGCGATAACAGCGGACGGCACCATGCGGGTGCCATCACGTCGATTATCGCCTGGGGATAACGCGCCTTGAGCGTGCGATAGAGACTTTGCGACATCATCATGTCGCCCACCCATGACGGGCCGATCACCAGAATCTTCATACTTATGCGTCGCGGTTCAGCCAGGCCATGTATTCCGTTACGCCTTCGGCAACGGTCTTGAACGGCTTGTCGTAGCCTGCGGCGCGCAGGTTAGTCAGGTCCGCCTGCGTGAACGCCTGGTAGCGGCCTTTCAGCTTATCCGGGAACGGAATGTACTCAATGCTGCCTTTCTTATGGTACGCCAGCGTCGCGTCTGCTACCGCCTGGAAAGATTCTGCGCGGCCGGTGCCCAGGTTGAAGATGCCGGACACGCCGTTTTCCAGGAACCACAGGTTGACGGCTGCCACGTCGCCTACGTAGACGAAGTCGCGCTTGAAGCCGTCGCTGCCTTCAAACAGTTTCGGACTTTCGCCGTTATTGAGCTGGGTGTTCAGGTGGAACGCCACGCTCGCCATGCTGCCTTTGTGGCCTTCGCGCGGCCCGTAGACGTTGAAGTAGCGGAAGCCGACAATCTGTGAATTCGCTTCTGGCAGGATCTGACGCACGTATTCATCAAACAGGAATTTGGAGTAGCCGTAAACGTTCAGCGGCTGCTCATATTCGCGAGATTCGATGAAGTCAGAGGTACGGCCGCCATAGGTTGCCGCAGAGGAGGCGTACAGGAACGGGATTTCACGCTCCAGGCAGTAGTGCAGGATCTCTTTAGAGTACTGATAGTTGTTGTCCATCATGTACTTGCCGTCCCACTCGGTGGTGGAAGAGCACGCACCTTCGTGGAAGATGGCTTCGATCTCGCCGAACTCTTCACCCGCCATAATCTGGATAAGGAAGTCTTCTTTATCCATGTAGTCAGCGATGTTCAGATCCACCAGGTTAACGAACTTGGTGCCGTCTTTCAGGTTGTCCACCACCAGGATGTCGGTGATGCCTTTGTCATTGAGGGCCTTGATAATGTTGCTGCCGATAAAGCCCGCGCCGCCGGTAACGATGATCATAACTGTAACCTTTGAAGTGTGGAGCCCGGGGACAATCCCGGACGCTAATATTCATATCATATCATTAGTATGGCGACCCTTCAGCCATTCACCGATATGCAGCAGGGTTACACGTGATTTATGCTGCAAAAACGAGAAGAGATACTGCGTCATCTCGTCATGAACTATAGGTTTGGGTAATATGTGCCGAAATTTGCCGAGTCTGGAGAATTGCAATGCGTGGTGATTTTTACAAACAGTTAAACAGCGACCTCGACACCGCACGTGCGGAAGGGTTGTTCAAAGAAGAGCGTATTATCACGTCTGCCCAGCAGGCGGACATCACCGTTGCCGACGGCAGCCATGTGATCAACTTTTGCGCGAACAACTACTTAGGTCTTGCGAATCACCCTGAGCTGATTGCCGCTGCGAAAAACGGCATGGACACCCACGGTTTCGGCATGGCCTCCGTACGTTTTATCTGCGGTACGCAGGACAGCCACAAGCAGCTTGAGCAAAAGCTGGCGAGCTTCCTGGGAATGGAAGACGCGATTCTGTACTCCTCCTGCTTCGACGCCAACGGCGGTCTGTTTGAGACCCTGCTCGGCGCAGAAGATGCGATTATCTCCGACGCCCTGAACCACGCCTCCATCATCGACGGCGTACGCCTGTGCAAAGCGAAGCGTTTCCGCTACGCCAACAACGACATGGTTGAGCTGGAAGCCCGTCTGAAAGAGGCCCGTGAAGCCGGTGCCCGCCACGTATTGATCGCCACCGACGGCGTGTTCTCCATGGACGGCGTGATCGCCAACCTGAAGGGCGTATGCGATCTGGCGGATAAATACGACGCGCTGGTGATGGTGGATGACTCTCACGCGGTCGGTTTTGTCGGCGAAAATGGTCGTGGCTCCCACGAATACTGCGACGTAATGGGCCGCGTGGATATCATCACCGGTACGCTGGGCAAAGCGCTCGGCGGCGCGTCCGGCGGCTATACCGCTGCGCGCAAAGAGGTGGTCGAGTGGCTGCGTCAGCGCTCCCGTCCGTATCTGTTCTCCAACTCCCTGGCGCCGGCGATTGTGGCCGCCTCCATTAAAGTGCTGGAGATGGTGGAGTCCGGTGCTGAGCTGCGCGACCGCCTGTGGGCTAACGCCCGCCTGTTCCGTGAAAAAATGAGTGCCGCAGGGTTCACCCTGGCCGGTGCTGACCACGCGATCATTCCGGTGATGCTGGGCGACGCGGTTGTCGCGCAGAAATTTGCTCGTGAGCTTCAGAGAGAAGGGATTTACGTGACCGGGTTCTTCTTCCCGGTAGTACCAAAAGGTCAGGCGCGTATCCGCACCCAGATGTCTGCGGCGCATTCGCCTGAACAAATTGAGCGTGCGGTGGAAGCCTTTACCCGCATCGGCAAACAGCTGGGCGTAATTGCCTGAGGACGTGTGATGAAAGCGTTATCCAAACTGAAAGCGGAAGAAGGGATTTGGATGACCGACGTGCCGGAGCCGGAAGTCGGTCATAACGATCTGCTGATCAAAATTCGTAAAACCGCCATCTGCGGTACTGACGTTCACATCTACAACTGGGACCAGTGGTCGCAGAAAACCATTCCGGTGCCGATGGTTGTCGGCCACGAATACGTTGGCGAAGTGGTCGGTATCGGCCAGGAAGTGAAAGGCTTTAGCATTGGCGATCGCGTCTCCGGCGAAGGCCATATTACCTGCGGTCACTGCCGTAACTGCCGCGGTGGGCGTACGCACCTGTGCCGTAACACCGTTGGCGTGGGCGTAAACCGTCCGGGCTGCTTCGCAGAGTACCTGGTGATCCCGGCGTTTAACGCCTTCAAAATCCCGGACAATATCTCTGACGATCTGGCCTCCATCTTCGACCCGTTCGGCAATGCGGTACACACCGCGCTCTCCTTCGACCTGGTGGGTGAAGACGTGCTGGTCTCCGGCGCAGGCCCAATCGGCATTATGGCGGCAGCCGTAGCGAAGCACGTGGGGGCGCGCAACGTCGTGATCACCGACGTGAACGAATACCGTCTGTCGCTGGCGCGTAAGATGGGCGTCACCCGCGCGGTGGATGTCTCGAAAGAGAGCCTGACCGACGTGATGGAAGAGCTGGGCATGACCGAGGGCTTTGACGTGGGTCTGGAGATGTCCGGCGCGCCACCGGCGTTCCGCACCATGCTCGACACCATGAACCACGGTGGCCGTATCGCGATGCTGGGTATTCCGCCGTCAGATATGTCCATCGACTGGAACAAAGTTATCTTCAAGGGGCTGTTCATCAAGGGCATCTATGGCCGCGAGATGTTCGAAACCTGGTACAAGATGGCAGCGCTGATCCAGTCCGGCCTGGATCTGTCCCCGATTATTACCCACCGTTTCTCCATCGATGAGTTCCAGCAGGGCTTCGACGCAATGCGTTCCGGCCAGTCAGGGAAAGTGATCCTGAGCTGGAATTAAACCTTCGCGCTGGCATCTTTTTACGGGTGTCAGCGTTTTTTATCTGTTTGACATGCAAAAAGTTACTTGTTAAATTCCGGCGAAATTTTCCCTATATTGCCTTTTCCGCACGCGTTCATTCTTGTAATCAATATTACGTCAGGAAGACGTTAGCCCGGCTAATCAGGTTATTATGTCCATACTGGATTCACGGAAGTTGGTTGAGAAACATTCCAGATTCACCGCTTTTATTACTGTATTTATCTCTCTGTCTATTATTGTTGGCGTGAATATTATACATGCAAAATATAATGCGGTAATTAACCGGGCGCTGGTTTTTTCGCTAATACTGCTGACATTAAAGAGTATCGGCAATAAATTAATAAGGAATGTGCTGGCAGTTATTATATTAATCCCGATCGCGATAGATATTACTTTACAGTTATACGCATGGAATAATTACAACTCTGCTTTTAGTTATGGATTTGCGCAAAGTGTACTCAATACGACGCCGGGTGAAGCCACTTCCATGCTTGGCTTGTATTGGCGCGATTGCCTGATTTTTATCGCCCTCTCCATATTATTCATTTATACCGTTAATACCGGGATGTGGTCTGTTGCGCCGCGTTTTCGGCGCTGGCCCGCTATTGCGCTTGCTGTCACGCTGCTGGCTTTTTATGGTCAGGCTTTACAGCATCAACTCAGGAAAAGCAATGTTGAAAGTCTGGCACAGCGTGTGGTTTACGCAACGCCCATCAGTACGTCAAAAGTCTTCATGCAAGCCATTGAAGATAACGCGATAGTTGCCAGCATTGGAAACAACATTCCTGAGTATGAAATCACATTATCCGATACCGGCATCGACAATTATGTGCTGATCATCGGGGAGGCCGGGCGTACAGCAAGTATGGGGATCTATGGTTATCATCGGGATACCACTCCGGAACTACAGAAGCAAAAGTCGCAGCTTTTACTTTTTCGTAATGCTGTGGCGCCTGCTCCGGTAACGATTATGTCCGTACCGCTAGCCATGACCGCGAACACTGTAAACACGCGTGATCCGCATAAATATGGGGATAACATCATCAATATTGCGAATAAAGCGGGCTATGAAACTTACTGGTTTAGTCGTCAGGGCAAAGGAGGGGCTCATAACAACGTCATTACCGGGATTGCGCTGAATACGAAACAGCAAAAATGGATTGAGGGTGGCTATGACGAAGATCTCCTGCCGCTGTTACAGAATGCGCTAAAAACGTCGGGCAAAAAAATGATCGTTCTGCATTTGTACGGCAGTCATGAACCTTCCTGCCAACGTTTCCCGGCCACACACGCGGTATTACGCGGCGATAATGAAGCCGATGACTGTTATGACAACTCGATACGATATACAGATACGCTAATAGGCAAGGTGTTTAGCCTGTTGGAAAATTCACGCTCTTCCGTTTTATATTTTTCCGATCATGGTCTGATTCGCGATACGAAGCGTGCTGTTGCGTATTCCCACGGTAACGTTAATCCTCCACGAGAGACGCTGCATATCCCGGTGTTTATCTGGTATGCCCACCAGGTTGATTCCGATAAGAAGTACATTGCGGATTACAATACTGTCTGGTCTGCTGAGGATATTAATACGCTGGCTGAGCTCTGGCTTGGGATCCATCGTCAGGGAGAGCCTGTCCAGTCGGTACAATCATGGCTTGCTCATTATAATAAGAACGTTACTGTGCTGGACACGACCGGCAAGATCCATGACTGGCGTAATATTCATTAATACTGGAGCGATAAACATTTTTTAGCAGGTATGCTCGCCTGCTTTATCATTACGAAAATAGCTGGTCACCTTACGTGACCAGCATTAGAACCATGATTTACTGATTCTTTTTCTCTTCGTCCGTCAGGTAACGCACTTTGCGGGTGTAATCCTGACCTTTGAACAGCAGCTTATTATCCGCTGATTCAAGATACTTCTGCCATTCTGACAGAGGGAAACCGCCGTGCGCGCCAATCACCTCTTTCGGCACAACGGCTTCCTGACCGCCGATCTTCTTGGAGACCGGCCAGTTCATCCAGTCGCCCAGGTTAACCGTTTTTAGATCCAGCATGTCCAGCAGCGCAGCGAGCGGCAGCTGATCGGTCGGCGGCTGCGTATCGTCCATCAGCTCCCAGGTATCCTGGAACAGCGTCAGCCACAGCGGGCAGATACGGCGCCAGGTCTTTTTGGTCGCCGCAAGAAACGCGCCGTTAACGTGATCGACCAGATACGGGCGCACCGTTTCTTTGTAATACGCCGGTACTTTCTCCGCTGGCGCGCCGTCCAGCTTGGCAATCATTTTGCCCTGACGGAAGCTGGAGTAGATGTGCATATCCGCCATGTTGATCTCTGGCATTTTAAGCAGGTTGAGATCGGAGTCGATCATCAGCACACCTTCACCGCGCGCCTGCAACGGAGCGTTAAGCTTCACCAGACGACTAAGGTAGATCTGCTTATAGCGATAATTCTCTTCGCGTACAGGAAGGGTGAGCGTGACCACGCGGGTTTTTGGCGGTAGCTCGCCGAAAGCGGATTCAGGCTGATCGCTGACGATAACAATCTCGCTGACGTCGGTGGCATAACGCTCTGCAAAGGTCGCAGACAATAACGCCTCTTCGACGAAATCCGCCCCTGTACACGGGATCACAATGGAATCAACCGCAACGAGATCGCGCGTGGCCGGAAGGGAAGCGTACGGAATGTTATGTCGCCCGGTGATGTGGCGGTAGCGAGCATTCAGAAATTTAAACATGTTCTTCTCGTTTGGTTATTGCGCGCCAAGAACGGCCTCGACACCGTTAACATAGCTTTCAATGGCATACACGTTGCAGACATTCTGATGCGCAGCCGCGGCGAGCCGGGCACGCAGAGCAGGATCCTGCCAGATATTATCCAGATGTTGAGCAAGTTGCGACACATCGCTCCAGGGGAATAACAGCCCGGTCGACTCGTGGTCGATCAATTCTGCCGTGCCGGTCACTTTTGAACCAATGACGGGGATGTTCAGCAGCATCGCTTCCAGTACGACGCGGGGCAGGCCTTCGCTCTGCGAGGCCAGAATAAACGCGTCAAAGGTGGCGAGATAGTCAAAAGGCGTATTCTGGAAACCGGTAAAAATTACGTGTTCAGCAATACCCAGCGCGTCAGCCTGTGCCGCCAGTGCGCCGCGTTCAGCCCCTTCACCGACCAGCACCATCTTCCATTTTGCCTGCGGGTGCCTCTGGCTGAACTGGGCCAGCGCCTCCAGCGTGTGGTGGTTGGCCTTGCGAGGAATTAACGAACCAATGCTGCCGAACACAAACGTGTCGTCATCAATGTGCAGTCGCTGGCGCATCGCGCGGCGGTCGGGCAAAGGCTGGTGGATGTCGATGGCATTGTTGACCGTGGTACACAGCTCTGGCCGGACGCCATGCTGAAGGAGCACGCGCTCAACGCCGTGCGAGACAGCGATGATTTTTGTGGCATGGGCATTCACCAGCTTCACCAGCGGCGGGGTCAGCACCGGTTCAATGCGGCAGTGCTGGATGATCCGCGCATGCAGGTTTGCGCCCGCCAGATAACCCTCTTCGTTAGAGCCTGGCTGGTTGTTCATGTACAGCGTATCGAAACCACCTTCTCTGAAAATGGTCTCGATCTTGCTGACGTTGGGGCGAATGCGCCACAGCGAATCAATATGGCGCGTAAACGCTTTCCGGGCGCTGCGCGAGAAAAACAGCAGGCTGCGACCCAGCTCTTTGGCAATTTTCGCCCATGCGGGCTGCTTATGCTGAGGAATGACAATTAAGGGGATGCCAATGCCGTTCAACACCTGGCCGATGGTTTGTCCTTCCGCCCGGCTATAGTCCCTGTAAAAACAACAGGTAATATCGAACTTCTCGCGGTTAATGCGCTTCAGAAGTTCGAGCATGCTGTTGGTACCTCCTCCCCACTCTTTACCGGTATCGAGGAGCAGAATTTTGTGTCGTTGCGGCATCTTTCTACCTTAATCGCCTGTCACTGGGATTGGCTCGCTGCTGATTTCTTTCCCCAGCCCTGCCACTGATGCTGGAAGTATTGCACCAGTGTACTCTGGCTTACGCTTTCGCTGATAACCGTAAAGAAGCGGGTTGCATGTACCGGTTCAGGTGGCTGTTTCAGCGTACAGTTCTTCACGCCGCGGAATGGATTACGCGGCTGCGTTGCCGGTGGTTGCGCGTTACCCGGACGAGACGTATCTACCTGAGGCTCATTGAGCAGATCGCTCGGACGTACCAGCGTGATATCGGCGGGTAAGCCCGGCAACATTTGCTGCAAAACGCGAACGGTAGACGGATGCGGGTGCCCGATGGCAATCGCCGAACCATTACGGCGCGCCAGCTGTACCGCGCGGTTGAACTGCACGCGGATATCCGCTTCGTTCTGGGAGTCGTCCAGGAAGACTTTGCGCTTGATGACTTTCACACCCGTCCCCTGAGCGGCACGCATCGCCTGGCTGTTGCCGATGGTCATGCTGTCGAGGAAATAGAGATTGTAACGCTCCAGCGCCTGCATCACTTTCAGCATACCGTACAGGCTGGAGGTCATCGCGCTGCCCATATGGTTATTCAGCCCCACGGCATACGGCACTTTATTGTACGCATCGCGGATAATGCGATCGATCTCGTCGCTGCTCATGTCCGGGCGCAGGGTATCTTTTTCCAGCGGCTGCTTGCTGAGGGGGGCCATCGGCAGATGGATGAGGACCTGATGGCCGCTATTGTGAGCTTTGGTCGCCATTTCATGCGCATGAGGCGCATTAGGCAGGACGGCGACAGAGATGGCTGACGGCATCGCCAGCACCTGATTTTCATAGTGTGGTCGATAACCGAAGTCATCAATCACAATCGCGAGTTTGCCTGCATAAACCGGTGCAGCCAGCGCCATTGCGCTGACCACGGAAAAAACAATTCGACGAAATTGAAGCAAAACTTATCTTCCCAACCACGGCTGTGGATTGACCGCCTGACCCTGACGACGAATTTCGAAATAGAGTGACGGGCGGCCCTGACCGCCACTGCTGCCCACAAGGGCAATGGGTTGACCCGCGCGCACCTGAGTGCCGACGCTGACCAGCGCGCTCTGGTTGTAGCCGTAGAGACTCATGTCGCCTTTACCGTGTTCAACCACCACTACAAGCCCGTACCCCTGTAGCCAGTCGGCCAGGATCACGCGGCCATCGGCGATGGCTTTCACTTCGCTACCTTCAGACGCACCGATCACGATCCCCTTCCAACGTAGCTCACCCTGCAACTGTTCGCCATAGCGATGCAGGATCGTACCGCGAACGGGCCAGTAAGCCTGACCACGTGGGGAGCCGAGGCCGCCGGTACGTGACATCAGGGAACGTTCATTTTCAGTCGGTTTGTAGGTGGTGCCTTTCCGGGAAGCTTCCTGCTGCTTATTACGCACCGCCTGCGCTTCGCGCGCTTCTTTTTCGGCGCGCGCTTTGGCCGTGGCTTCTGCCCGGGCAATGCTGTTTCGCAGTCTGGATTCGTTGGCGCGCATTTCGCTCAGCTGGCTTTGTCCTGCCTGGATAGAGGACTCCAGCCCGGCGAGCGTCTTCTTACGCTCATTGCGCGCCTGCTCAAGCTTCTCCTGCTGCGCCTGCTGATCGTAGAGCAGCGTTTGCTGCTGGCTCTGTTTCTCTTCCAGCGCGGCTTTTTGCGTGGTGACTTCTTCGCGCGTCTGTTTCAGCTGCGCAATGGTCTCCTGGCGGGCCTGGTTAAGATAGCCAAAATAGGCCTGCAAACGCTGACCACGCTGGCTCTCTTCCCCGCTGAGGATCAGCTGAAGCCCGGTGTGCTCGCCCTGGCGGAAAGCGGCATCAAGCTGTGCCGCGAGGTTGCGCTCCTGGGCGTCGCGCTGACGCTCCAGTTTCGCAATCGATGCGTTCATTTCATCGATTTGCTTATTGAGCTGGGCAAGGGTGTTTTGGGTTTCACGCAGCTTCCGCGCAGCGGCGGAGATGGCCTCTTCCTGCTTTTTAAGCTGGGCGAGCAGGGTGGCGCGCTGCTGTTGCTGCTGACGTACCGCACGCTCTTTGGCGGCGATATCGGCCTGAATGGATTTAAGCTGATCGCGGTCATCCGCGTGGGCGGATGCGGCGCACAGCAATACGCCAGCGCTGAGTGCGCTGGCGTAAAACAGAGGTCTGACTGATAGCCGAAGCGGCTTCACGACCCATGTGATTGAAAAAATCGCCTTTCCCCTCATGGGGAGCGATTATTCCACGATGAACAGCGGCTTACCAGTCATCTCTTCAGGGATCGGCATGCCCATCAGCGACAACATGGTTGGCGCGATGTCGGAAAGCTTGCCACCTTCCACTGCTTTCACTGATTTATCACCCACATAAATCAGTGGAACGGGCAGGTTGGTATGAGCGGTATGCGCTTGACCGGTTGCCGGGTCACGCATCTGTTCTGCGTTACCGTGGTCGGCGGTGATCAGCAGCTGGCCGCCCACGGATTCAACCGCTTTCGCGACCTGCTCTACGCAGTGGTCCAGCGCTTCAACCGCTTTAACGGCTGCTTCCATCACGCCGGTGTGACCCACCATGTCGCCATTCGGGTAGTTACAGATGATGGTGTCATATTTACCGCTTTCGATCGCGGCCACCAGTTTTTCGGTCAGCTCCGCAGAGCTCATTTCTGGCTGGAGATCGTAAGTGGCGACTTTCGGTGAGTTAATCAGGATGCGGTCTTCGCCTTTGAACGGATCTTCTACGCCACCGTTAAAGAAGAAGGTCACGTGCGCATACTTTTCAGTTTCGGAGATGCGCAGCTGGGTTTTATCGTTTTTCGCCATCCACTCGCCGAAGGTATTTTCCAGGGAAGCGGGTGGATAAGCGCATGGCGCGTTGATATCCGCTGCATATTCGGTCAACTGGATGAAATCGATCTTCACTACTTTTTTACGGGCGAAACCGTCGAAATCGCTGTTAACGAAGGCGCGGGTGATTTCGCGCGCGCGGTCAGCACGGAAGTTCATGAAGATCAGCGCATCGCCATCTTCCATGGCGGCATCGGCCTGGCCTTCAGCGCGGACCACGCTTGCTTTCACGAATTCATCGTTTTCATCGCGCGCGTATGCCGCTTCCAGGGCTTCAACGGCGGTCGCGAACTGGAACTCACCTTTTGCCAGGGTCAGCAGATCATAGGCTTGCTCAACGCGGTCCCAGCGGTTGTCGCGGTCCATGGCATAGTAACGGCCAATAATGGAGGCCACGCGGCCTTTGCCCAGTGCGGCAAATTTGTTTTCAAACGCTTCCAGAGAACCTTTTGCGCTGCGTGGTGGCGTATCGCGACCATCCAGGAAGGCGTGCAGATAGATTTTTTCCGCACCGCGCTCAGCGGCCAGTTCGACCATCGCCATGATGTGATCTTCGTGGCTGTGAACGCCGCCCGCAGAGAGCAGGCCCATAATGTGAACGGCCTTGCCTGCGGCAACGGCTTTATCAACCGCTCCGGTGAGCGTTGGGTTGGCAAAGAATGTACGTTCTTTGATTTCAACGTCCAGGCGCGTCAGGTCCTGATAAACGATACGGCCCGCGCCCAGGTTAACGTGACCCACTTCAGAGTTGCCCATCTGACGATCCGGCAGACCCACTTCCAGGCCAGAGGCATCAATCAGGGTGTGGGGACGTTTTGCCCATAGCGCATCCATCACCGGGGTTTTGGCGTTGAAAATGGCGTTATCCTGTTGATCTTCACGGTAGCCATAGCCATCCAGAATCACCAGTACCATAGGTTTTTTAGAAACCGACATTGCGACAACCTCATGCTCAAGAGACAAAAAATTTGCGTAATTTTACTACAGCTGAATCGATAAAATAGCCGCAGAAGATCAAAGAAAGCGCGGGGGCAAGGCAGTTCTCAGGCTATTTTGAGGCTTTTTTTACGTGGCATGCCGCAGAAAATAGATTAGCTTTATGTCGCTGGCTGTATTTGCCACAGCGCACAGGTATACTCCTGTCCTGGTTTTTTTAATCACTTAGTCGGGAGTTGTTACCCCCCATGCAAGAAATTATGCAATTCGTTAGCCGCCACCCGGTTCTGAGCATCGCGTGGATTGGCCTGCTGGTCGCTGTGCTGTTCACCACATTTAAGGGACTGACGTCTAAAATTAAGGTGATCACCCGCGGTGAAGCGACACGTCTGATCAACAAAGAGGACGCCGTGGTTGTCGATCTGCGTCAGCGCGACGATTTCCGCAAGGGCCATATTGCAGGTGCTATCAACCTGCTGCCCGCGGAAATCAAAGCGAACAACATTGGTGAGCTGGAGAAGCATAAAGCCCAGCCGATTATTGTTGTTGACGGCACTGGCATGCAGGCGCAGGAATCTGCCAACGCACTGCATAAAGCAGGCTTTGAAAACGTAACGGTGCTGAAAGAAGGCATCTCCGGCTGGAGCGGGGAGAATCTTCCTTTAGTGCGCGGTAAATAAGGAGTTAAGTGATGGCCAATATTGAGATCTACACCAAAGCAACGTGCCCGTTCTGCCACCGAGCGAAAGCGCTGCTGTCCAGCAAAGGCGTAACGTTCAAGGAACTGCCGATCGATGGTGACGCGATTAAACGCGAAGAGATGATCCAACGCAGTGGTCGCACAACGGTTCCACAGATTTTTATTGATGCGCAGCACATTGGCGGCTGTGATGACTTGTATGCGCTCGACGCCCGTGGTGGACTCGATCCGCTGCTGAGCTAGAGACTTAGGACAATTAAAAAGGGTTTTTCCATGTCAGAACAAAACAACACCGAGATGACTTTCCAGATCCAGCGCATCTACACCAAAGATGTCTCTTTCGAAGCGCCAAATGCGCCGCACGTTTTCCAGAAAGACTGGCAGCCAGAGGTTAAACTTGATCTGGATACCGCATCCACCCAGCTGGCGGATGACGTGTATGAAGTCGTACTGCGTGTCACCGTGACCGCTTCTCTGGGCGAAGAAACTGCATTCCTGTGCGAAGTCCAGCAGGGCGGCATCTTCTCCATCGGCGGCATCGAAGGCAACCAGATGGCGCATTGCCTGGGTGCATACTGCCCGAACATCCTGTTCCCGTATGCGCGTGAATGCATCACCAGCCTGGTTTCTCGCGGTACATTCCCGCAACTGAACCTTGCGCCAGTAAACTTTGATGCGCTGTTCATGAACTATTTACAGCAGCAGGCTGGCGAAGGTGCCGAACAACATCAGGATGCCTGATGAGCACTGTTAATGCGTCAATGACTGTGATCGGTGCCGGCTCATACGGCACCGCTCTTGCCATCACGCTGGCAAGAAATGGTCACGACGTGGTCCTGTGGGGCCACGATCCCAAACATATCGCGACGTTGCAACACGACCGCTGCAACGTGGCGTTTCTCCCGGACGTTCCGTTCCCTGACTCGCTGTATCTGGAAAGCGACCTCGCGACCGCGCTGGCGGCCAGCCGCAATATTCTGATTGTGGTGCCGAGCCATGTGTTTGGCGAAGTTCTGCGTCAGATCAAGCCGCTGATGCGTGCGGATGCGCGTATTGTGTGGGCGACGAAGGGGCTGGAAGCGGAAACCGGACGCCTGTTGCAGGACGTTGCCCGCGAAGCGCTGGGAACGGCGATCCCGCTGGCGGTGATCTCCGGGCCGACCTTTGCCAAAGAGCTGGCGGCGGGCTTGCCGACGGCAATCTCGCTGGCGTCCACCGACCAGGCATTTTCCGACGACCTTCAGCAACTGCTGCACTGTGGCAAAAGCTTCCGCGTGTACAGCAATCCTGATTTTATCGGCGTGCAGCTGGGCGGTGCGGTGAAGAACGTCATTGCCATCGGGGCCGGGATGTCTGACGGCATCGGTTTTGGTGCGAATGCGCGTACTGCGCTGATCACCCGTGGACTGACCGAAATGTCCCGCCTGGGCGAAGCGCTGGGTGCCGATCCGGCCACCTTTATGGGAATGGCTGGGCTGGGCGACCTGGTGCTGACCTGCACCGACAACCAGTCGCGTAACCGCCGCTTTGGCATGATGCTCGGACAGGGCAGCGATGTAAAAAGCGCGCAGGAGAAGATTGGTCAGGTGGTTGAAGGCTATCGCAATACCAAAGAAGTTCGCGAATTGGCGCACCGTTTCGGTGTCGAAATGCCAATAACCGAGGAAATTTATCAGGTATTGTATTGCGGAAAAAATGCGCGCGAGGCAGCATTGACCTTATTAGGTCGTGCGCGCAAGGACGAGCGCAGCAGCAATTAGCCGGGAAGTATCGTCACCTGAATGACCCAGCCAGCGCAGAACTGGCTGGTCATTAACTATCGTCTGGAGCAAGCAATGCCGTGTGAAGAACTGGATATCGTCTGGAATAATATTAAAGCCGAAGCCCGAGCGTTGGCCGACTGTGAGCCTATGCTGGCCAGTTTCTATCACGCGACGCTACTCAAGCACGAAAATCTCGGCAGCGCCCTGAGCTACATGCTCGCCAATAAACTGGCTTCCCCTATCATGCCTGCTATCGCCATTCGCGAAGTGGTAGAAGAGGCCTACGCCGCCGATCCGGAAATGATTGCGTCTGCCGCCTGCGACATTCAGGCCGTACGCACCCGTGACCCGGCGGTGGATAAATACTCCACGCCGCTGCTGTATCTCAAAGGTTTCCACGCTTTACAGGCGTACCGCATCGGCCACTGGTTATGGAATGAGGGACGCCGCGCGCTGGCCATCTTCCTGCAAAATCAGGTTTCCGTGTCCTTTCAGGTCGATATTCACCCGGCGGCGAAAATTGGCCGCGGGATCATGCTCGATCACGCCACCGGCATTGTCGTCGGTGAAACGGCGGTGATTGAAGATGATGTGTCGATCCTGCAATCCGTTACGCTGGGCGGTACCGGTAAAACCAGCGGCGATCGCCATCCGAAAATTCGTGAAGGGGTGATGATTGGCGCAGGCGCTAAAATCCTTGGCAATATTGAAGTTGGCCGCGGCGCGAAGATTGGCGCGGGGTCGGTTGTCCTCCAGCCAGTACCGCCGCACACCACCGCCGCTGGCGTCCCGGCGCGCATCGTCGGTAAGCCAGACAGCGATAAACCGTCGATGGATATGGATCAGCACTTCAACGGTATTCATCACACCTTCGAATACGGCGACGGCATCTGATTGCTGGTCCACTGAAATAAAAAAGCCCGGTGAGTCAATGCACCGGGCTTTTGATTAGTTGCGGTATAACACTTTGATAATGTGATAACCGAACTGCGTATGCAGTGGGCCGGTTGGCTCCAGCACCGGGCAGGAGAAGACCACTTTATCAAACGCCGGGACCATCTGGCCCTGGCGGAACTCGCCTAAGTCACCGCCGCGTTTGCCTGACGGGCAAATCGAGTGTTTCTTCGCCAGTTTGCCGAAGTCGGCGCCGTTTTTAATCTGTTCGAGCAGATCCTGTGCCAGTTTCTCTTCTTTAACAAGGATATGCAGTGCTGCTGCTGTTTTTGCCATGATCGTGCCTTGAGTCGACTAGTTTACGATCGGTATACTACCACGCGTTTTTCCTCCTCTCCCGACTTTCATTGAGTGATCATTTATGCGTTTAAACCCCGGACAACAACAAGCTGTCGAATTCGTCACCGGACCCTGCCTGGTGCTGGCGGGAGCGGGATCCGGTAAAACACGCGTGATCACCAATAAAATCGCTCACTTAATTCGGGGTTGTGGATACCAGGCACGCCATATCGCGGCGGTCACCTTTACCAACAAAGCGGCGCGTGAGATGAAAGAGCGCGTCGGCCAGACGCTGGGCCGTAAAGAGGCGCGCGGGCTGATGATCTCCACCTTCCACACGCTGGGCCTGGATATCATCAAGCGCGAATACGCGGCGCTGGGCATGAAGTCCAACTTTTCTCTCTTCGATGACACCGATCAGGTGGCGCTGCTTAAAGAGCTGACGGAAGGGCTGATTGAAGATGACAAGGTGCTGCTGCAACAGCTGATCTCGACGATCTCGAACTGGAAAAACGATCTGATGACGCCAGCCCAGGCAGCGGCAAGTGCCAAAGGCGAGCGCGATCGCATCTTTGCTCATTGCTACGGTCTGTACGACGCGCATATGAAAGCCTGCAACGTCCTGGATTTCGACGATCTGATCCTGCTGCCGACGCTGCTGCTTCAGCGGAATGAAGAGGTACGCGAGCGCTGGCAGAACAAAATTCGCTACCTGCTGGTGGATGAATACCAGGATACCAACACTAGCCAGTACGAGCTGGTGAAGCTGCTGGTAGGGCAGCGTGCGCGCTTTACCGTCGTAGGCGATGACGATCAGTCGATTTACTCCTGGCGTGGCGCACGTCCGCAAAACCTGGTGCTGCTGAGCAAAGATTTCCCGGCGTTGCAGGTCATTAAACTGGAGCAGAACTACCGTTCTTCCGGGCGTATCCTGAAGGCGGCGAACATCCTGATTGCCAATAACCCACACGTCTTTGAGAAGCGTCTGTTCTCTGAACTGGGTTACGGTACCGAACTGAAAGTGCTTAGCGCCAACAACGAAGAGCACGAAGCGGAGCGCGTAACGGGTGAGCTGATTGCCCATCACTTCGTCAACAAAACCGAATACAAGGATTACGCGATCCTCTACCGCGGTAACCACCAGTCGCGCGTCTTTGAAAAGATGCTGATGCAGAACCGCATTCCCTACAAAATCTCCGGCGGTACGTCGTTCTTTTCGCGTCCGGAAATTAAGGATCTGCTGGCCTATCTGCGCGTGCTGACCAACCCGGATGACGACAGCGCGTTTCTGCGCATTGTGAACACGCCGAAACGTGAGATTGGCTCTGCAACGCTGCAAAAGCTGGGCGAGTGGGCGATGACCCGCAACAAAAGCCTGTTCACTGCCAGCTTCGATATGGGGCTGAGCCAGACCCTGACCGGGCGCGGTTATGAGGCCTTAACCCGCTTCACCCACTGGCTGGGTGAAGTGCAGCGTCTGGCTGAGCGCGAGCCCGTGGCGGCAGTGCGCGATCTGATCCACGGCATTGACTACGAATCCTGGCTCTATGAAACCTCTGCCAGCCCGAAAGCGGCAGAGATGCGCATGAAAAACGTTAACCAGCTTTTCAGCTGGATGACCGAAATGCTTGAAGGTTCTGAGATTGACGAGCCAATGACCCTGACGCAGGTCGTCACCCGCTTCACGCTGCGCGATATGATGGAGCGCGGCGAAAGCGAAGAAGAAGCCGATCAGGTCCAGCTGATGACGCTGCATGCCTCGAAAGGGCTGGAGTTCCCCTATGTCTATCTGGTGGGGATGGAAGAGGGCTTATTGCCGCACCAGAGCAGCATCGATGAAGATAACGTCGATGAAGAGCGCCGTCTTGCCTACGTGGGGATCACCCGTGCGCAGAAAGAGCTGACGTTCACGCTGTGCAAAGAGCGCCGTCAGTACGGCGAGCTGGTGCGCCCGGAGCCGAGCCGTTTCCTGCTGGAGTTGCCTCAGGACGATCTTATCTGGGAGCAGGAGCGTAAAGTCATTACCGCTGAAGAGCGCATGCACAAAGGGCAGGCAAACGTGGCAAACATTCGCGCGATGCTGGCAAAGGCCAAAGAGAAGGGATAACGATTTGTAGGCCGGGTAAGGCGAAGCCGCCACCCGGCACGCTTCAAAGGGTCACTTCACCTCAAGTGCCCAGTGCACATAGCTCTGCCACTGGAACTCCTGCTCAACCAGTTCTGCGCCAAGCGGATGATTTTCAAGCCAGTTTTCCGGCAACGTCAGCGTCAGTTTCTCATCGTCTGCCACCAGCGTAATGGCTGGCAGCAAATCATCACGGCGGCGGCTGGCAAACAGGATCGCCAGGCGAAGCAGACGACACAGATGCTCCGCCACGCGCGGCGGCACAGCGTTCTGCTGGTGGAGTGAAGAGAGATCGACGGCGTTGGTCTGATTCAGCAGCAGGGTGGCAAGCAGCTTCTTCTGTGCGGGCGTATAGCCGGGTAAATCGAGATTTCGTACCAGCCAGGCCGCGTGCAGCGGTGCCTGCTTGTACTCCACGCTGAGGCCAATTTCATGTAGCGCACAGGCGCTTAGCAGCAGATCGCGGCTTAACGGTTCAATATCCCAGCTTTTTTTCACCTGATCGGCAAACAGTGAGGCGAGTTGACTCACTCTGTGTGCCTGGTCGGTATCAACAATAAAGCGGCGCTGAACGTTACGCAGCGTACGGCTACGAATGTCCTGATCGACCGACTGGTGCAGCATTCCATAAACCAGACCTTCACGCAGCGCACCGCCTGCCAGGGTCATACACTGGATATTCAGCTCGGTGAAAATGGCGATCAGAATGGCCAGCCCACTAGGGAAAACCAGCGCGCGTTCGAGCGTCAGGCCTTCTATTTCCAGTTCTTCCAGACGACCACACTGAATGGCGCGCTGTTTGAGCTGCTGGAGTTTGGCAAGCGTGATCCGCTCGTCCATCCCCTGCGCCATCATGATCTCCTGCAACGCCTGAACGGTGCCGGACGCCCCGACGCACACTTTCCAGCCGTGATAGCGCAGTTCATCCATGACCGGGCGCAGAACCTCACGTGCCGCGTTTTCCGCCTCGTCAAAATTCTCTTTGGCGAGGTTTCGATCGGTAAAGTAACGTTCCAGCCAGGTCACACAACCCATCGACAGGCTGAAGAGCGATGTCGCCTGCGCGCCTGTGCCTGTGACCAGCTCGGTACTGGCGCCACCAATGTCCACCACCAGACGGCGATCGTCGCCGCCGGTTGTGTGCGCCACGCCCTGATAAATCAGACGCGCTTCTTCTTCACCGCTGATGACCTGCACCGGACAGCCCAGAATTTCCTGCGCTTTGGCAATGAAATCGCCAGCGTTAACCGCCAGACGAAGGGTCGCCGTGGCAACAACGCGAATTTGACTGAGCGGGATATCCTGCAAACGTTCTGCAAACAGGCGCAGACACTGCCAGCCACGTTCCATGGCTTCAGGAGAGAGGTGATTGTCGCTGCTCAGGCCCGCCGCGAGGCGGACCTTGCGCTTAATGCGCGTCAGCGTTTGTATGCTTCCCGCCACCTCGCGCACAACCAGCATATGAAAACTGTTCGAACCGAGATCAATTGCCGCATAAAGCGAGGTGGAGCTGAGCATATTTTCTTAACCTGAACGACGACGATTACGCGGTGCACCGCCTGAACGACGCGGGCCATTGCCGGAGCGTGGACGGGTGAGGCGCTTAGGTGGCGGCAGCTCGCTTAACAGCGCGTCCGGATTGTATTTGCTCTGCGGAATAGAGTGACCGATGTAGGTCTCAATAGCCGGAAGGTTCAGCGCATACTCTTCACATGCAAGGCTGATGGAGTGACCGCTTGCGCCAGCACGACCGGTACGACCAATACGGTGTACATAGTCTTCACAGTCATCTGGCAGGTCATAGTTAAAGACGTGCGTCACGGCTGGAATATGCAGGCCACGGGCCGCCACGTCGGTCGCGACCAGAATATCGAGGTCGCCACGAGTAAATTCGTCGAGAATACGCAGGCGTTTTTTCTGCGCCACGTCGCCGGTCAGCAGGCCCACACGGTGACCATCTGCCGCCAGGTGACCCCAGATATCTTCACAGCGGTGTTTGGTGTTCGCGAAGATGATGGCGCGATCCGGCCACTCCTCTTCGATCAGGGTTTGCAGCAGGCGCATTTTCTCTTCATTTGAAGGATAGAAAAGCTCTTCTTTAATGCGGTGCCCGGTTTTCTGCTCCGGTTCCACTTCCACATATTCGGCGTTGTTCATCTGTTCGAACGCCAGTTCGCGAACGCGATAAGAAAGGGTTGCGGAGAACAGCATATTCAGACGCTGGTTTGCCGCAGGCATACGGCGGAACAGCCAGCGGATGTCTTTAATGAAGCCCAGATCGTACATGCGGTCTGCTTCATCCAGCACCACGACCTGGATTGCGCCGAGGTTGATATGGTTCTGTTTGGCGTAGTCGATAAGACGGCCGGTGGTCCCAATCAGGATATCCACGCCGCTTTCCAGCACTTTCAGCTGTTTATCGTAGCCGTCGCCGCCATAGGCCAGGCCAAGTTTCAGGCCGGTGGCCTGCGCCAGGGGCTCAGCGTCTGCGTGGATCTGTACCGCCAGTTCTCGCGTCGGGGCCATAATTAGCGCGCGCGGCTGGTTAACTTTGCGGTCTGCAATCGCTGGGTGAGAAAGTAAATAATGAAACGTTGACGTTAAAAACGCCATCGTTTTGCCAGTACCGGTTTGCGCCTGCCCTGCAACATCGCGACCGGCCAGCGTCAGCGGCAGGGCGAGAGCCTGAATGGGCGTGCAGTTATGAAACCCTTTAGTTTCAAGGGCTTCGATCACCTTTGGGTGCAGGGCGAAGTCGGAAAACTTCTGTTCTGTTAAATGTGTTTTGCTCATAGTGTGGTAGAATATCAGCTTACTATTGCTTTACGAAAGCGTATCCGGTGAAATAAAGTCAACCTTTAGTTGGTTAATGCGACATCAACACGTCGTTGGTGGAGACAAAACCAACGTACCAGGCTTATTCCTGTGGAGTTATATATGAGCGATAAAATTATTCACCTGACTGACGACAGTTTTGACACGGACGTACTTAAAGCTGACGGGCTGATCCTCGTTGATTTCTGGGCTGAATGGTGTGGTCCTTGCAAAATGATCGCTCCGATTCTGGATGAAATCGCTGACGAATATCAGGGCAAACTGACCGTTGCCAAGCTGAACATCGACCAGAACCCGGGCACCGCGCCAAAATACGGTATCCGTGGCATCCCGACCCTGTTGCTGTTCAAGAACGGTGACGTGGCGGCGACCAAAGTGGGCGCACTGTCCAAAGGTCAACTGAAAGAGTTCCTGGACGCTAACCTGGCGTAAGGTTTCTCAGCTGAGCGTCCAGAGCGCCTAATTAATGGTGAACTCTGGACGCCCGGCTTTAGTCGTGCTAAGTTAGCTATGACTACGTTTTAAACATATCTTGTTGTTTGAATCTTGTTTTACCCGATACTTCCCGTTGTTAACTTAAACAGTGCGTGAAGTTGCTAGATTCCGGGCTTGTCACTCAATCCGTCTTGTCGTTTCAGTTCTGCGTTCTTTCCCTGTGACCAGACAGCGAACAGACATGAGGTGATGGCCGCTAAACAGGCATGGATGACCCTGCCATACCATTCACAACATTAAGTTCGAGAATCACCCCGAGTTTAAGAACCCACACCATTATGAATCTTACCGAATTAAAGAATACGCCGGTTTCTGAGCTGATCACTCTCGGCGAAAATATGGGACTGGAAAACCAGGCTCGTATGCGCAAGCAGGACATCATTTTCGCCATCCTGAAGCAGCACGCTAAGAGTGGCGAAGATATCTTTGGCGACGGTGTGCTGGAGATACTGCAAGACGGATTTGGTTTCCTCCGCTCCGCAGACAGCTCCTACCTCGCCGGCCCTGACGACATCTACGTATCCCCTAGCCAAATCCGCCGTTTCAACCTCCGCACTGGTGACACCATTTCAGGTAAGATTCGTCCTCCAAAAGAGGGTGAACGCTACTTTGCGCTGTTGAAGGTTAACGAAGTTAACTACGACAAACCGGAAAACTCCCGCAATAAGATCCTGTTCGAGAACTTAACGCCGCTGCACGCGAACTCTCGCCTGCGCATGGAGCGTGGTAATGGGTCTACTGAAGACTTAACCGCTCGTGTGCTGGACCTGGCATCGCCAATTGGTCGTGGTCAGCGTGGTCTGATTGTGGCGCCGCCAAAAGCGGGTAAAACCATGCTGCTGCAAAACATTGCGCAGAGCATTGCTTACAACCATCCAGACTGTGTGCTGATGGTGCTGCTGATTGACGAACGTCCGGAAGAAGTGACCGAGATGCAGCGTCTGGTGAAAGGTGAAGTGGTTGCGTCTACCTTTGACGAACCGGCATCTCGCCACGTTCAGGTTGCGGAAATGGTTATCGAGAAGGCGAAACGCCTGGTTGAGCACAAGAAAGACGTGATCATCCTGCTCGACTCCATTACCCGTCTGGCGCGTGCCTACAACACCGTGGTGCCAGCTTCCGGTAAAGTACTGACCGGTGGTGTGGATGCCAACGCCCTGCATCGTCCGAAGCGTTTCTTCGGTGCGGCGCGTAACGTGGAAGAGGGCGGTAGCCTGACCATCATCGCGACGGCGCTGATCGATACCGGCTCCAAAATGGACGAAGTTATCTACGAAGAGTTTAAAGGGACAGGCAACATGGAACTGCACCTTTCTCGTAAGATCGCAGAAAAACGCGTCTTCCCGGCGATCGACTATAACCGTTCCGGTACCCGTAAAGAAGAGCTGCTTACCACTCAGGAAGAGCTTCAGAAAATGTGGATCCTGCGCAAAATCATCCATCCAATGGGCGAAATCGACGCAATGGAATTCCTCATTAACAAACTGGCGATGACCAAAACGAACGACGATTTCTTCGACATGATGAAACGCTCGTAACGCAAATAATCCCAGTCAACGCCACGTTTTTACGTGGCGTTTTTTATTTATGGACTATACGCTATTACCACACACTCCCAATTTTGACCTGTCGGTGCGACAATAAGAAGGTTTGCACAGTCAAAGCAATAATTGATTGAAAAACATACAAAGGGAGTTGTGAGAGGCCGTCTTTAATCCTTCTGAGGCAGGGGGCTTCATGGTTATACTTCCGGGACTAACATTTGTTGAGAGCAATCCATTGTGAATCTACTCACTGCAGTAACTGAGCTGATCAGTATTTTTTTATTCACAACCTGTTTTTTGTTCATTGCGCGCAAGGTAGCAAAAAGAATTGGGTTAGTGGACAAACCGAATTTCCGTAAACGTCATCAGGGGCTTATTCCGCTGGTGGGCGGCATTTCGGTATACGCAGGCATCTGTTTCACATTCGGGATCGCGGATTACTATATCCCCCATGCCGCACTCTATCTGGCGTGTGCCGGTGTGCTGGTACTGGTCGGCGCCCTTGATGATCGTTTTGATATCAGCGTGAAGTTCCGCGCCACGGTACAGGCGGCCATTGGCATCATTATGATGGTGGTAGGCGGCCTCTATCTCAGAAGCCTGGGCTACGTGTTTGGTCCCTGGGAGCTGGTACTTGGGCCATTCGGCTTCTTCCTGACGCTGTTTGCCGTGTGGGCGGCTATCAACGCCTTTAACATGGTTGACGGTATCGACGGTCTGCTCGGTGGGCTGTCCTCTGTTTCGTTTGGCGCAATCGGCATCATTTTATGGTTTGACGGCCAGTACAGCCTGTCAATGTGGTGCTTTGCCATGATTGCCGCCATCCTGCCTTATATCTGCCTTAACCTGGGTGTGTTGGGGCGTCGCTATAAAGTCTTTATGGGCGATGCGGGCAGTACCCTGATTGGCTTTACGGTTATCTGGGTTCTGCTGGAGACCACGCAGGGTAAAACTCACCCTATTAGCCCGGTAACGGCTCTCTGGATTATCGCCATCCCGCTGATGGACATGGTTGCTATTATGTACCGCCGTCTGCGTAAAGGGATGAGCCCGTTCTCTCCCGATCGGCAGCATATTCATCACCTGATCATGCGCGCCGGTTTCACGTCTCGTCAGGCATTTGTGTTGATTACGCTTGCGGCTGCTATCCTGGCTGCGATTGGCGTTGCCGCAGAATACGCACATTTCATTCCTGAATGGGTAATGTTGGTATTATTCTTGCTAGCATTTTTCATGTACGGTTACTGCATCAAGCGTGCATGGAAAGTCGCGCGTTTTATTAAACGTTTAAAACGCAGGATGCGTCGGAACAGTGGCAAAAACACAACATTAACTAAGTAAAACCGGGACTATGATGACTCAACCGTTGGCGGGAGCGAAATCAGTGGGCACTGAGAACGAGCTGGATATTCGTGGTTTGTTTCGAGTGTTATGGCAAGGCAAACTGTGGATTGTGGGGATTGCCCTTGGGTTTGCGCTGTTAGCGCTTGCCTACACCTTCTTTGCAAAACAAGAATGGAGCGCCACGGCGATCACAGACCGACCAACGGTGAATATGCTTGGGGGCTACTACTCCCAGCAGCAATTCCTGCGTAATCTTGATATCAAGGCCAATCTGGCGACCCCGGATCAGGCCTCGGTGATGGATGAATCCTACAAAGAGTTCGTGATGCAGCTGGCGTCGTGGGATACACGCCGCGATTTCTGGTCTCAGACGGACTACTACAAGCAGCGCATGGTCGGTAACAGCAAAGCGGATGCCGCGCTGCTGGATGATTTAATCAATAACATTCAGTTTATGCCTGGCGATGTGCTCCGTAATGTGAGCGACAGCGTGAAGCTGATTGCGGAAACGGCGCCGGACGCCAATAACCTGTTGCGTCAGTATGTTGCGTTCGCCAGCCAGCGCGCGGCCAGTCACCTGAACGATGAGCTTAAAGGCGCCTGGGCTGCGCGTACTATCCAGATGAAAGCGCAGGTCAAACGTCAGGAAGAGGTCGCTAAGGCCATCTTCGCTCGTCGCGTGCATAATATTGAGCAGGCGCTGAAGATTGCGGAGCAGCACAATATTTCCCGTAGCGAAACGGATGTTCCGGCTGACGAACTCCCGGATTCAGAAATGTTCCTCCTTGGTCGTCCGATGCTTCAGGCACGTCTTGAAAATATTCAGGCCGTTGGCCCTGATTTTGACCTCGATTACGACCAAAACCGCGCCATGCTCAACACGCTCAACGTCGGTCCAACGCTGGACCCGCGTTTTCAGACCTATCGTTATTTAAGAACGCCTGAAGAGCCTGTAAAACGCGATAGTCCGCGTCGCGCATTCCTGATGATCATGTGGGGGATTGTGGGCGCACTGACTGGCGCTGGCGTGGCCTTAATGCGTCGCCGCACAAACTAAGAACGCCGTCTACGATGAAGGCTGCGGCCTTCATCGTCTAATCGAAGAGAATCGATGTGAAAGTACTAACCGTATTTGGCACCAGGCCGGAGGCCATCAAGATGGCACCTCTGGTTCATGCGCTGGCCAGAGATCCTGATATTGAAGCGAAAGTGTGCGTAACTGCCCAGCACCGCGAGATGCTCGATCAGGTCTTAACCCTCTTTTCTATCGTCCCGGATTACGATCTCAATATAATGAAACCGGGGCAGGGACTGACGGAAATCACCTGCCGTATTCTGCAAGAATTAAAGCCTATTCTGGAGTCGTTCAAGCCGGATGTGGTGCTGGTACACGGCGACACCACCACCACAGTGGCGACCAGCCTGGCCGCGTTCTATCAGCGTATCCCGGTTGGTCATATTGAAGCGGGTTTGCGTACCGGCAATCTCTATTCTCCCTGGCCGGAAGAGGCCAACCGTACGCTCACCGGTCACCTGGCGATGTACCATTTTGCGCCAACCGAGAACTCACGTCAGAACCTGCTGCGAGAAAATATCAGCGACAGCAAGATTTTCGTCACCGGCAATACAGTCATCGATGCGCTGATTTGGGTGCGTGACCGCGTGCTGGCTAACAGCGAACTTCAGGCAGAACTCGCTGCGCGCTATCCGTTCCTGAACAACGGCAAGAAAACGATTCTGGTAACGGGCCACCGCCGCGAAAGTTTTGGCCGTGGCTTCGAGCAAATCTGCCACGCGCTGGCTGAAATTGCCGCGCAGAACGAGGATGTGCAGATTGTCTATCCGGTGCACCTCAACCCGAACGTCAGCGAACCGGTCAATCGTATCCTCGGCCACGTGGAAAATGTGCTCCTGATTGAGCCGCAGGACTATCTGCCATTTGTCTGGCTGATGAACCACGCCTGGCTGATCCTGACCGATTCTGGCGGCATTCAGGAAGAGGCGCCTTCCCTCGGTAAGCCGGTACTGGTGATGCGCGAAACCACCGAACGTCCGGAAGCGGTCACTGCCGGTACCGTACGTCTGGTGGGAACGGATCCGCGTCGTATTGTCGAAGAGGTCACGCGCTTACTGCATGACGATGAAGAGTATCAGGCGATGAGCCGTGCCCATAACCCGTACGGTGACGGGCAGGCTTGTGGTCGTATTTTGCACGTACTTAAACACAATCGGGTAACGCTATGAGTTTTACTACCATCTCTGTCGTGGGTCTTGGCTATATCGGGCTGCCTACTGCGGCGGCCTTTGCCTCTCGTCAAAAGCAGGTTGTTGGCGTAGATATCAACGCGCACGCGGTGGAAACCATCAACCGTGGCGAAATTCATATCGTGGAGCCCGATCTCGATCGCGTGGTGAAAAAGGCGGTGGACGGGGGTTTCCTGCGCGCCAGCACCACGCCGGTAGAGGCCGATGCGTACCTGATTGCGGTGCCAACGCCTTTTAAAGGCGATCATGAGCCTGACATGGTTTACGTCGAGGCGGCGGCAAAATCCATAGCGCCTGTGCTGAAGAAAGGGGCGCTGGTTATCCTCGAGTCCACTTCACCTGTTGGGGCAACCGAGCAGATGGCGCAGTGGCTGGCCGAGGCCCGTCCCGATCTCAGCTTCCCGCAGCAGGCAGGCGAGCAGGCTGATATCAATATCGCCTACTGCCCTGAGCGCGTGCTGCCAGGCCAGGTGATGGTAGAACTGATTAAAAATGACCGCGTGATTGGCGGCATGACCCCAGTCTGCTCCGCGCGCGCCAGCGAGTTGTATAAGATCTTCCTGGAAGGCGAATGCGTGGTGACCAACTCCCGCACCGCCGAGATGTGTAAACTGACGGAAAACAGCTTCCGTGACGTTAACATCGCGTTTGCGAATGAACTGTCACTGATTTGCGCCGATCAGGGGATTAACGTCTGGGAACTGATTCGCCTTGCTAACCGTCACCCGCGCGTGAACATCCTTCAGCCGGGGCCAGGCGTGGGTGGGCACTGTATCGCGGTCGATCCGTGGTTTATCGTGGCGCAAAATCCGGAACAGGCACGCCTGATCCGCACCGCGCGTGAAGTGAACGACCACAAACCGCATTGGGTTATCAATCAGGTCAAAGCGACGGTTGCGGATTGCCTGGCCGCCAGCGGCAAACGCGCCAGTGAGCTGAAAATCGCCTGCTTTGGTCTGGCCTTCAAACCGAATATTGACGATCTGCGCGAAAGCCCGGCGATGGAAATTGCCGAAATGATCGCTACCTGGCACAGCGGTGAAACGCTGGTGGTTGAGCCGAATATTCATGCGTTGCCGACAAAACTTGCCGGTCACTGCACCCTTACCGCACTGGATGACGCGCTGGCGACGGCGGATGTGCTGGTGCTGCTGGTGGATCACAATGCGTTTAAAGCGGTCTCCGGTGATGCCGTGCGTCAGCAGTATGTTGTTGATACTAAAGGCGTGTGGCGTTGAGTAACCTCAACGGCGTACTGGAGTCCCTTGAGTGGGAAAGCGCATTCTTTGCGCGCCCCTCAGCGATAGTGCGTCTGCGCGACAATGCGCCTGCGTTGCAGGAAGCAGACTTCAGCGCCTGGCCGCGCATACAGGCTAAGATCCCGACGGACCGCTCGGATCTGCTGGACGCGCTACAACAGCACGGCTTCCGGCTGGTTGAAGGGGAAGTTGATCTTTCCATCACCGTAACCCGGCACGCCTCCCCGGGCGCGGAAAGTGCATCAGAGCAGGATATCCCCGCGCTGCGCAAGATGGCGGCGCTGGCCTTCGCGCAGAGCCGTTTCCGGACGCCCTGGTATGCACCCGATGACAGCGGCCGTTTTTATGCTCAGTGGATTGAGAATGCGGTTAAAGGCACGTTTGACCACGTCTGCCTGGTGTTCCGTGCTGCCGGGGGACAGATTCAGGGTTTTGTTTCGCTTCGCAGGCTCAACGAGCACGAGGCGCGCATTGGCTTATTAGCCGGGCGCGGCATGGGCGAGAAACTCATGCAGGCGGCGCTGCACTGGGCGGAGCAACAAAAGGTATCGACGCTGCGGGTAGCGACCCAGATGGGTAACACCGCTGCGCTTAAACGTTATATTGCGAGTGGTGCCAGCATCGACGCCACCGCCTACTGGTTATACAGGTGACAAGATGATTCCATTTAACGCGCCTCCCGTCGTGGGCACCGAACTTGATTACATGCAGTCTGCTATGGGCAGCGGCAAACTCTGTGGCGACGGTGGTTTTACCCGCCGCTGCCAGCAGTGGATGGAGCAACGTTTTAACAGTGCCAAGGTGCTGCTGACGCCGTCCTGTACCGCATCGCTGGAGATGGCGGCGCTGCTGCTGGATATCCAGCCCGGCGATGAAGTGATCATGCCGAGCTACACCTTCGTCTCTACGGCGAATGCGTTTGTCCTGCGCGGGGCGAAAATCGTGTTTGTGGATATCCGTCCGGATACCATGAACATCGACGAAACGTTGATTGAAGCGGCGATCACCGACAAAACGCGGGCGATTGTGCCGGTGCATTACGCGGGCGTGGCCTGTGAAATGGACACCATCATGGCCATCGCTAAAAAGCACAACCTGTTTGTGGTGGAAGACGCCGCGCAGGGCGTGATGTCCACCTACAAAGGACGCGCGCTGGGCACCATCGGCCACATCGGCTGCTTTAGCTTCCACGAAACCAAAAACTACACCGCTGGCGGCGAAGGCGGCGCGACGCTGATTAACGATCGTGCCCTGGTGGAGCGTGCGGAAGTGATCCGTGAAAAAGGGACCAACCGCAGCCAGTTCTTCCGCGGTCAGGTAGATAAGTACACCTGGCGCGATATCGGTTCAAGCTACCTGATGGCGGATTTGCAGGCCGCGTATCTCTGGGCGCAGCTGGAAGCGGCAGAGCGCATCAATCTGCAACGCCTCTCCCTGTGGCAAACCTACTACGACGCGCTGGAGCCGCTGGCAAAAGCTGGACGTATTGAACTGCCGACCCTTCCGGCAGATTGTGTCCACAATGCCCATATGTTCTACATCAAACTGCGCGATAACGACGATCGCAGCAAGCTGATTGCCTGGCTGAAAGAGGCGGAAATTATGGCGGTATTCCACTACATTCCACTGCACTCCAGCCCGGCTGGCGAAGCCTTCGGGATGTTTGCCGGTGAAGACCGCTACACCACCAAAGAGAGCGAACGTCTGCTTCGCCTGCCCCTGTTCTACAACCTCGCGCCGGTGAACCAGCGTACGGTGATCAATTCGCTTCTGAGTTATTTCGCCTGATATGTCTCTGGCAAAAGCGTCGGTGTGGACGGCAGCGTCCACGCTTGTAAAAATTGGCGCCGGGTTACTGGTCGTCAAGCTGCTGGCCGTCTCATTTGGTCCGTCAGGCGTTGGGCTGGCAGGGAATTTCCGCCAGCTGGTCACGGTGCTTGGCGTGCTGGCGGGGGCCGGGATATTCAATGGCGTCACCAAATACGTCGCGCAGCATCATGACGATGCCGAAAAGCTCCGCACGGTGGTGGGTACGTCTTCTGCTATGGTGCTGGGCTTCTCTACGTTGCTGGCCGTCGTCTTTTTGCTGGCGGCGGCACCTGTTAGCCAGGGGCTGTTCGGACACACGCACTATCAGGGGCTGGTGCGCCTGGTGGCGCTCGTTCAGATGGGTATCGCCTGGGCGAACCTGCTGCTGGCGTTAATGAAAGGCTTCCGTGATGCCGCGGGGAATGCGCTGGCGCTGATCCTCGGCAGCATTATCGGCGTTATCGCCTATTACGTTTGCTATCGTCTCGGCGGCTATGAAGGCGCGCTGCTGGGGCTGGCGCTGGTACCTGCACTCGTTGTCATTCCGGCGGCGTTTATGATGATCCGCAGGGGCGATGTTCCGCTGAGTTATCTTAAACCGCAGTGGGACAAGATGCTGGCGGGCCAGCTCGCGAAATTTACGCTGATGGCGCTCATTACGTCCATCACCATTCCGGTTGCTTACGTGATGATGCGAAACCTGCTGGCAGCGCATTACAGCTGGGATGAAGTGGGGATTTGGCAGGGCGTGAGCAGCATTTCAGATGCCTACCTCCAATTTATTACGGCTTCCTTTAGCGTCTATTTGCTGCCAACCTTATCGCGCCTGACTTCCAGGCAGGATATTACCCGCGAGATTTTTCGCTCCCTGCGTTTTGTGTTACCGGCGGTTGCGGTTGCCAGCTTTACCGTCTGGTTACTGCGCGATGTCGCTATCTGGCTGCTGTTTTCGGCGAAGTTTACCGCCATGCGCGATCTGTTTGCCTGGCAACTGGTCGGCGATGTGCTGAAAGTGGGGGCATACGTTTTCGGCTATCTGGTGATTGCGAAAGCGTCGCTGCGGTTGTATATCCTGGCAGAGATTAGCCAGTTTGCGCTGCTGACGGCATTTTCTCACTGGCTGATCCCCACCCACGGTGCGCTGGGGGCGGCTCAGGCCTATATGGCAACTTATATCGTTTATTTCGCTGCCTGTTGCGGCGTATTTATACTTTGGCGTAAACGCGCATGACTGCACTGATACACATACTGGGATCGGATATCCCGCATCATAACCAGACCGTACTGCGGTTTTTCAACGATGAGCTGGCATCCGGTACGCCCGATGCGCGCGAGTTCATGGTCGTTGGACGCGATAACGGCCTGAGCGCGGCGTGTCCGGCATTGCACATCACTTTCTGGCCAGACAAAGCGGCCCTGACCAAAGCCGTTGTCGCGAAAGCCAAAGCGGACCGAAGCCAGCGTTTCTTCTTCCACGGACAGTTCAATACCGGCCTGTGGCTGGCGCTGTTAAGCGGCGGGATAAAACCTTCCCAGTTCAGCTGGCATATCTGGGGAGCCGATCTCTATGAAGTCTCCCGTGGCTGGAAATTTCGCCTTTTCTATCCGCTGCGTCGTCTGGCGCAGGCGCGCGTGGGCTGCGTTTTTGCTACCCGTGGCGATCTCAACTATTTTGCTAAACAGCACCCGAAGGTTCGCGGAGAGCTGCTCTATTTCCCAACCCGTATGGATCCGGCGCTGAACACCCTGGCGAATGACGCGGTTCGTGAGGGCAAACTGACCATCCTGGTGGGAAATTCCGGCGATCGCAGTAACGAGCATGTCGCGGCGCTGCGGGCGGTGCATCAGCAGTTTGGCGACACGGTGAACGTGGTGGTGCCGATGGGCTATCCCGCCAATAACGACGCCTACATCGACGAGGTTCGCCAGCAGGGGCTTGCGCTGTTCAGCGCGGAAAACCTGCACATTCTTAGCGATAAGCTGGAATTTGATGACTATCTCGCGCTACTGCGAAAATGCGATTTGGGCTATTTCATCTTCGCCCGTCAACAGGGGATTGGTACGCTGTGTCTGCTGATCCAGGCGGGCGTACCGTGCGTGCTCAACCGCGAAAACCCGTTCTGGCAGGACATGGCCGAACAGCATATTCCGGTGCTGTTTACCTCTGACACGCTTAATGTCGAGGTGGTACGGGAAGCGCAGCGTCAGCTCACGCTGGTGGATAAAAATAGCATCGACTTTTTCAGCCCGAACTACCTCACGCCGTGGCACCGCGCGCTGCGTATCGCTTCAGGAGACAACGCATGAGCCAGTTGCAATTTAGCGGCTTGCTGGTGGTCTGGCTGCTGAGCACGCTGTTTATCGCCACGCTCACCTGGTTTGAGTTCCGGCGCGTACGTTTTAACTTCAACGTGTTCTTCTCGCTGCTGTTTTTGCTGACCTTTTTCTTTGGCTTCCCGCTGACCAGCATCCTCGTGTTCCGCTTTGATGTTGGCGTCGCTCCGCCGGACATCTTGTTGCAGGCGATACTCTCTGCGACCTGCTTCTACGCGGTGTACTACGTCACCTATAAAACGCGCCTGCGCGCGGCGAAAGACACTGCACCCCGTCGTCCGCTGTTTACCATGAACCGGGTAGAAACCCATCTGACGTGGGTGATGCTGATGACCATCGCCCTCGTCAGCGTGGCGATTTTCTTCATGCATAACGGCTTTTTACTCTTTAAGTTGCAGTCCTATAGCCAGATTTTCTCCGCCGAAGTTTCCGGCGTCGCGCTCAAACGTTTCTTCTATTTCTTCATTCCGGCGATGCTGGTGGTCTTTTTCCTGCGTCAGGACAGCAAAGCCTGGTTGTTCTTCCTGGTCAGCACCGTCGCATTTGGCATTCTGACCTACATGATCGTCGGCGGGACTCGCGCCAATATCATTATCGCCTTCGCGATTTTCCTGTTTATCGGCATCATTCGTGGCTGGATCTCACTGTGGATGTTGGCGGCGGCAGGGGTCTTTGGCATCGTGGGGATGTTCTGGCTGGCGCTGAAGCGCTACGGGCTGAACGTGGCCGGTGACGAAGCGTTTTACACCTTCCTGTATCTGACGCGCGATACCTTCTCGCCGTGGGAAAATCTGGCATTACTGCTGCAAAACTACGACAAGATCGAGTTCCAGGGGCTGGCGCCGATTGTTCGCGATTTCTATGTCTTTATACCGACGTGGTTGTGGCCTGATCGTCCCGGCATCGTCCTGAACACGGCGAACTACTTCACCTGGGAAGTGCTGAACAACCATTCGGGTCTGGCGATTTCCCCAACGCTGATTGGCTCGCTGGTGGTGATGGGCGGAACGTGGTTTATCCTGCCTGGCGCTATCGCGGTCGGGCTGATCATAAAATGGTTCGACTGGCTGTACACGCTGGGCAACGAAGAGACTAACCGCTACAAAGCCGCTGTTTTGCACAGTTTCTGTTTTGGTGCCATTTTCAATATGATCGTTCTGGCACGCGAGGGGCTGGATTCGTTTGTCTCACGCGTGGTGTTCTTTATGGTCGTTTTCGGTCTCTGTCTGCTGCTGGCAAAACTGCTGTACTGGTTGTTTGACAGTGCAGGGCTTGTGCACAGACGTGAGCCACAGGGCAGCACATCGCTGTCGCAAGTCTGAGTAGGGATTATCATGACGGATACAACTTCAGCCCCGCGTTATGCGCTGCGTGGGCTACAGCTTATTGGCTGGCGTGACATGCAACACGCGCTGGATTTCCTGTTCGCGGACGGGCAGATGAAATCGGGCACGCTGGTGGCCATCAACGCAGAAAAGATGCTGGCGGTTGAAGATAATGCGGAAGTGAAAAGCCTGATTGAGGCCGCGGAGTTTAAATACGCAGACGGTATTAGCGTCGTGCGTTCAATTCGTAAAAAGTTTCCTGACGCTAATGTGTCTCGCGTAGCGGGGGCTGACCTTTGGGAGCGGCTTATGGAACGCGCAGGCGCTGAAGGCACACCGGTATTTCTGATCGGCGGTAAGCCAGAGGTGCTGGCGCAGACCGAACAAAAGCTGCGTAGCCAGTGGAATGTTAACATCGTGGGCAGTCAGGATGGCTATTTCAGGCCGGAAGATCGCCAGGGGTTATATGAACGCGTACGCGACAGCGGCGCGAAAATTGTCACTGTCGCCATGGGGTCGCCGCGCCAGGAGATTCTGATGCGGGACTGCCGCCTGGTCAGCCCGGATGCGCTCTACATGGGCGTTGGCGGCACTTACGACGTCTTTACCGGCCACGTTAAGCGTGCGCCCAGGGTCTGGCAAAACCTGGGGCTGGAGTGGCTGTACCGCCTGCTCTCTCAACCGACACGAATCAAACGACAGATTCGTCTGCTGCGCTACCTCGCCTGGCACTACACCGGGAAATTGTAATCAATACGCAGCGCGATCTGCTGTTCGCGCTGCAACGCCCCCTGCAAAACTGCTGACTTTATGTTCAATGCATTCATTTTTTTAATGCATTGTTTGCCATTTGCCAGAATTTAAGAAACCATTCGCTCCGTATTTCAGTACCCCTCAAAAATAATACCCGGCAATAAGTCGGGAAACAGCAAACACAACCGAGGAATTATGGCAGAGAAAAAACCGGAGCTTCAGCGTGGGCTGGAAGCTCGACATATTGAATTGATCGCGCTGGGCGGGACTATCGGCGTTGGCCTGTTTATGGGCTCGGCAAGCACGCTGAAATGGGCGGGGCCTTCCGTCCTGCTGGCGTATATTATCGCCGGACTGTTCGTCTTCTTCATCATGCGCTCCATGGGCGAAATGCTGTTTCTGGAGCCGGTAACAGGCTCTTTCGCCGTCTACGCCCACCGTTATATGAGCCCGTTCTTTGGCTATCTCACGGCCTGGTCGTACTGGTTTATGTGGATGGCCGTCGGAATTTCGGAGATTACCGCCATCGGGGTCTACGTGCAGTTCTGGTTCCCGGAGATGGCCCAGTGGATACCCGCGCTTATCGCCGTAGGGCTGGTGGCGCTGGCGAACCTTGCCGCTGTTCGACTTTACGGTGAAATCGAGTTCTGGTTTGCGATGATCAAAGTCACCACCATTATCGTAATGATTGTTGTGGGTCTGGGTGTCATCTTCTTTGGTTTCGGTAACGGCGGGCACGCGATTGGTTTTGGCAACCTGACCGGGCACGGCGGCTTCTTTGCTGGCGGCTGGAAAGGCTTCCTGACGGCGCTCTGTATTGTTGTCGCCTCCTATCAGGGCGTTGAGCTGATCGGCATTACCGCAGGTGAGGCGAAAAACCCGCAGGTCACGCTGCGTAGCGCGGTAGGCAAGGTGCTGTGGCGTATCCTGATTTTCTATGTGGGTGCTATCTTCGTTATCGTGACCATTTTCCCATGGAACGAGATCGGCACCACCGGCAGCCCGTTTGTCTTAACCTTCGCGAAGATTGGCATCACGGCGGCGGCCGCCATTATCAATTTTGTGGTGCTGACGGCGGCGCTCTCCGGCTGTAACAGCGGGATGTACAGCTGCGGACGTATGCTTTACGCGCTCGCGCAAAACAGACAGTTACCGGCAGTGATGGGAAAAGTCTCCCGCGTGGGTGTGCCGGTGGCGGGCGTGGCGGTGTCAATTGCCATTCTGCTGATCGGCTCTTGCCTGAACTACATCATCCCGAATCCGCAGCGCGTGTTTGTTTATGTCTATAGCGCCAGCGTGCTGCCGGGGATGGTACCGTGGTTTGTGATTTTGATTAGCCAGCTGCGTTTCCGGCAGGCGCACAAAAAAGCGATCGCCAGCCATCCGTTCCGCTCCATTCTGTTCCCGTATGCGAACTATTTGACGATGGCGTTCCTGATTTGCGTATTAATTGGAATGTACTTTAATGAAGATACCCGCATGTCGCTGTTTGTCGGGATGATCTTCCTGGCTGCCGTGACAGCTGCCTATAAACTTTTTGGCCTGGGTCGCCGTGGCTCCGCCCATAAAGTGGAGGAATAAGCGGCAAAATGTGCAAACCATAACCAAACGCGCATTTTTTTCAAAAAAGCACTAGACAGCGGGGGCGGAGGTACGTAATATCCAGCCCCGCAACGGCGCTAAGCGCCCGTAGCTCAGCTGGATAGAGCGCTGCCCTCCGGAGGCAGAGGTCTCAGGTTCGAATCCTGTCGGGCGCGCCATTTTAGTCCCGGCGCTAGAGCTGCGGTGGTCTGAGAAGTAGTCAGAACCGCGTGAAAGAATACAGTGGTGGCTATAGCTCAGTTGGTAGAGCCCTGGATTGTGATTCCAGTTGTCGTGGGTTCGAATCCCATTAGCCACCCCATTATTGAAAGAGTTGTGAATTGCGAAGGTGGCGGAATTGGTAGACGCGCTAGCTTCAGGTGTTAGTGTTCTTACGGACGTGGGGGTTCAAGTCCCCCCCCTCGCACCACGACTTTTAATGAATTGAACTAAAAATTCAAAAAAGCAGTACATCGGCGAGTAGCGCAGCTTGGTAGCGCAACTGGTTTGGGACCAGTGGGTCGGAGGTTCGAATCCTCTCTCGCCGACCAATTTTGAACCCCGCTTCGGCGGGGTTTTTTGTTTTCTGCGCTTTTTCATTCTGTAGCCCTTCCCCGACAACACTCTACATCCTTGTCGCGATTCAGCGACATATAAGTCATTAATATTAAATGATTTATTATTTTATCGCTTAACCTGTCTCCTGGTGACGACAGATCACCGCCTTCAGCGCGATGTTGTATGGCGTAAGACGGCTCTTAACAGCATAATTTCCTTTTATCTTAAAATGTTGCGCGATGTAAAAGTTCTGCGTGTAAACCTGGCACATTACGTGCAATAATATGCGTGTAGATGCTCATTCCATCTCTTATGTTCGCCTTAGGCCTCATAAACTCAGGAATGACGCAGAGCCGTTTACGGTGCTTATCGTCCACTGACAGATGTCGCTTCGGCCTCATCAGACACCATGGACACAACGTTGAGTGAAGCACCAAATATGTTGTCTTACAGACCTGTTTTAACGCCTGCTTTTATAGCAGGCGTTTTTTTATGGGCGTAAAAAAGGAGGCCATCTGGCCTCCTGTTAATTACTGCTGCGTTCCGTTATTTTGCAACGTCAATAACAGCCCATCCCGGCGCATGGCTGCGGCCTCTTCCGGCTTGTGCTGCTTGTCCAGCGAATCAGCAAGCCAGGCGTAATCAAATGCGTCCGGGCGTTGCTTCAGCGCGGCGCGGAAGGCGAGGCTCGCCTCCTGCCACTCGCCGTGTTTCATCAGCGACTGGCCCAGCGTACTCCACAGCAGCGGACGATCGCCCACGGTTTTGATCTGCTGGCGCAGTGCTTTTTCAATTTGTTCCGGATTGTTGGTTTTCAGACGCGGGATGACCATCACCAGGCGGTCATCATACTGTCGCTTGAGACCGTCGAGGAGGATCTCCTGCGCGGTGTCATGGTCGTCACACTCAATGAGATGTTCTGCCATCGCCACCTGAAGGGGAACCTGCTGGCGCGTTTTGCGGCTCTGGTTTTTCCACCAGGTTTTCAGGCCGTCGCTGCCGAGATCGGCGCGCGCCTGATCCATCAGGCCAATCCACGCCAGACGCTGAAGTTCATCACGGTGTTCATCATCGCCCACGTCGGCTTTCGCCATGGAAGGGATAATGTCCAGCAGCGATCCCCACGCTCCGGTGCGGATGTATGCCTGTTCAGCAAGGCGCAGCACTTCAGGATGACGAGGGGTAATTTCCAGCAGACGGTCAACGCCGTGACGTGCCGCATGGTTTTCATTCCGCGCCAGTTGCAGACGAACGCGGGTGATCTCAACCGGAATCGGATCTTTCGTTGAAAGCTCAGACGCGCGTTCAAGATGCTGATTGGCGCGGGCCTCATCGCCTCGCTGTTGCGCCGCCTCAGCGGCCAGCAGGTAGTTAACAACCGGCTGTTCTGCATGGTCGGCATTTTTCGACATCAGCTTTTCAACCTGCTGATAATCGCCTTCCGCCAGCTTCAGCAGCGCCTGCTCGGTCTGCTTGCGGGCGCGACGGCGCTTACGGCCAACGAACCAGCCCCGCGTATGTACGCCGGTGCGGAAAATACGACGCAGGAGCCACTCCACGGCCAGCAGGACGACCACACCCAGGATCAGGATAATCACCAGCCCTGTCACGCTGGTTTCGATGTTGTAGTTATCGGTCTGGATCAATACGTAACCCTGGTGACCCGCAAGCATCGGCCCCAGCACAATCCCGGCGATCAGCAGGATGAAGAGTAAGAAGACTTTTAGCATCATTACTCTCCTTGCGGCGCGCTTTCAGGCGCTGGCGCGGCGGCAGGTGCTTCAGCCGGACGCTCTGCCGGAACGCCCGGCTGGGCCAGCAGGTTACGCACGCGCGTCTGCATGATTTTCTCCAGAATCGGCTGGCTTTCCAGCTTGTCCGGCACGTTCATGGTGATGTTTTGCTGGCTCAGCTTGTCGATATCTTCAAGGAACGCGGTCGTGGTTGCGTCATTGGTATCGTAGTAAGCACGTACCCAGGTTGAAACGTTATCCAGCGCCTGTTTGTAGGTCTCTTCCTGGTGACGCGGTACGGCCTGGGCAGCCACCAGCAGGCGGGAGCGAATGTTTTCGCGCAGATAGACGTCCTGGTTCGGCGCCAGCAGCGGCACGGCAGTTTCATCGCGGCGGCGGATGGTAATAAAGCTGTCCATAAAGTTCTGCCAGCTCTTTTGCAGGTTGATACGCCATTCGCTCAGGGAGCTGGACAACTCGGTGCCGTCGGAATCCATCGGGGAGTCATCGTCGTTGTTATCGGCCAGCTGAAGGTTATCAATCTGGTTGGAGAGCTGATTCACCTTAAGGATGATACCGTCGTAATCGACCTGAGAAACCGCAGACAGGCTGGCGATATCTTCCGTAATAGCGCGACGAGCATTGATCAGGCTCGGATCGTTCATGTCCGCCAGGCTTGCGTCGGCGCTTTTCAGCAGCGCGGCGGCGGTGGTGACATCCTGGTCGCTCCAGAGCTTGCGCCCGGCCAGTTTCACCAGAAAATCGGCCTGTGAGAGCAGCCAGGTTTTGGCATCGGTCCCCGAAATCGTGGCGACTTTCTCCTGCACTTCGCTCAGCTGTTTGGTCAACTCTTCACGTTTGCTGTTCGCGTCGGTGAGGGCGGCGGCCTGCTGTTTAATCACGCCTTCCAGCTCCGCTTTTTGCGTCTCCTGCGCTTTCTGTAGGGCAGTGATTTGGTTAACCAGCGCGTCGCTGGTGGCCGTCTGGTTGGTGCCTTGTTTCTTCACCAGTCCGTAGAGACCCACGCCTGCGGCCAGCGCAATCGCGATGGCAATCACGCTCAGCGTGAGGCTGGTTTTGTTGCTGCCGTTTTTCTTCTCAACGGTTGTGTCTGTCGTCTCTGGCTGTGACGTGGTGTCCACAGTCTCCCTGGTCTCTTCAACCACGGCGGAGGATTTTTCGTGTTCCGTCATTATGGCTTCCCATTTGAGAGTTATTGTAATGCGCGCAGCAGCGCATCGTTGTCGGCGTTATCAGCGATCCGAATATCCTGCCAGCCCAGTTCCCGGGCGTGGTTCGCCAGACGCTCGCTGACGACCAGAAGCCGACAGCGGAGTAACCAGTTTTCGCGATACCAGAGCGGTATCAGCGACCAAAGTTGTTGTAACATTTCACCGCTGGTGACCACCAGCGTATTAATGCCGCGCGCGTGCCAGCGCATGGCCTCTTCCGCGCCATCGTAGTGTTTCGCACAGCGCTGATAACACTCCACAAACGTCACGTCAGCGCCGCGTTCCCGCAGCGTTTCGCCCAGCAGTTCACGGCCACCGTTGCCGCGCAAAATGAGCGCACGCTTTCCGGCAATGGTTTGTAATTCAGGTAATTGTAGCAAGACTTCGCTGATTTCCCGATCTAACGGGTAACGAACATCGATTCCGCTCGCGGTATGTAAAGCCAGCGCCGTGGTGCGCCCGATGGCGAAATAGCGGGGGGCGTGAGGCCAGCTAACGCCGTGTTGTTGCAGCTGCGCATGGGCAAACTCCACGGCATGCTGCGACAGCGCAAAGAGCAGATCGCCTTCCTGCAAGAGACGCATCTGGTCAGCGAGCGTAGGCAGCTCGCGACCGGGGGAGAATTCAATCAGTGGAAAACTCCAGGCCACCTGCCCCAGTGCGCGCAGACGGCTCACTAACTGCTCTCCTGCGGGAGAAGGGCGGGTGACAAGTATGCTCATGCAGGGGGCTCTCCGTTATAGACCTCGGCCAGAATTTCACGTGCGCCGTTATTCAGCAGCTCTTCCGCCAGCGAGACGCCAAGCGCCTCGGCATCTTGCGGCTTGCCGCGACGTTCACCGCGCACCATCTGCGAGCCGTCCGGCGCGCCAACCAGCGCACGCAGCCACAGCTCATCGCCAGTTAATTCAGCATAGCTGCCAATTGGCACCTGACAGCCTCCTTCGAGGCGAGTATTCATCGCACGCTCGGCTTTTACGCGAACGGCGGTATCGTCATGATTCAGCGGCGCGAGCAGTGCCTGAGTGCGCGCATCATCCAGACGACACTCAATGCCAACGGCACCCTGACCGACGGCGGGTAGCGACAGCTCCGGCGGCAACGCCACGCGGATGCGCTCTTCCAGCCCCAGGCGTTTCAGGCCCGCAACCGCAAGAATAATGGCATCGTAATCGCCGTTATCCAGCTTGCCAAGGCGTGTACCGACGTTCCCGCGCAGCGAACGAATCACCAGATCCGGGCGACGTTCAGCCAGCTGACACTGGCGGCGTAAACTGGACGTGCCAACCACGCTGCCTGCTGGCAACGCATCGAGCGAGTCATAGCGATTAGAGACAAACGCATCGCGCGGATCCTCGCGCTCGCAGATGGTCACCAGCCCCAGCCCTTCCGGGAACTCAACGGGCACATCCTTCATCGAATGCACGGCGATATCGGCGCGGTTCTCAAGCAATGCCAGTTCCAGCTCTTTGACAAACAGACCCTTTCCGCCCACTTTTGCCAGCGGCGTATCAAGAATGACATCGCCACGCGTGACCATTGGCACCAGCTCAACGCGTAATCCGGTGTGGCAGGCTTCCAGGCGCTGCTTAACATAATGTGCCTGCCAGAGCGCAAGAGGACTTTGGCGTGTGGCAATTCTCAAAACATTGTCTAACATGCTTGTTACCGTCATTATCAATCGCTAACCATCCTAACATTGTTGACACTCGGATGGCAGTTTTACGGTTGATGAAGCGTGAGAGGGACAGGGCGGCGTACTCGTCAGCCATCGCCGTATTCAGGAATTTACATGTACAGAACGGTGCTACACTTGTATGTAGCGCATCTTTCTTTACGGTCAACCGGCAAGGTGTTAAATTGATCACGTTTTAGACCATTTTTTCGTCTGTACCACCAGAAAAGCAAAAGGCGAAAAAGGGTAACGGTTATCTTTTTGAAATACTGCGGGTCCGCTGCTTTTTGTGTTCTGACTGGCATGCGACACCCGGAAACATCAGGCGATACGTCTTGTACCTCTATATTGAGACTCTGAAACAGAGACTGGATGCCATCAATCAATTGCGTGTCGATCGCGCGCTTGCTGCCATGGGCCCTGCTTTCCAGCAGGTATACAGTCTACTGCCGACATTGTTGCACTATCACCATCCGCTAATGCCGGGTTACCTCGATGGTAACGTTCCCCAGGGCATTTGCCTCTTCACGCCTGATGAAACCCAACAGCATTATCTGACTGAACTTGAACTCTACCGGGGTATGCCGCCGCAGGTCTCGCCGAAAGGTGAGCTGCCGATTACCGGGGTTTACTCGATGGGGAGCACCTCATCGGTAGGGCAGAGCTGTTCTTCTGACCTGGATATCTGGGTCTGCCATCAGTCCTGGCTCGACAATGAAGAGCGCCAGCTGTTGCAGCGTAAATGCAGCCTGCTGGAGAGCTGGGCGGCATCGCTTGGTGTGGAAGTGAGTTTCTTCCTGATTGATGAAAACCGTTTCCGCCATAACGAAAGCGGCAGTCTGGGTGGTGAAGACTGCGGCTCGACTCAGCACATTCTGTTGCTGGATGAATTTTACCGTACTGCCGTTCGCCTGGCCGGGAAGCGTATTCTGTGGAATATGGTGCCGTGCGATGAAGAAGAGAATTATGACGATTACGTCATGTCGCTTTACTCGCAGGGCGTTCTGACGCCAAACGAGTGGCTGGACCTGGGCGGCTTAAGCTCCCTGTCCGCCGAAGAGTACTTTGGCGCAAGCCTCTGGCAGCTGTACAAGAGCATTGATTCCCCGTACAAAGCGGTGCTGAAAACCCTGCTGCTGGAAGCCTACTCCTGGGAATACCCCACGCCGCGCCTGCTGGCAAAAGATATTAAACAGCGCCTGCACGACGGGGAGATCGTCTCCTACGGGCTTGATGCCTACTGCATGATGCTGGAACGCGTTACCGAATACCTGACAGCCATTGAGGACGCCACGCGTCTTGACCTGGTGCGTCGATGTTTCTATCTCAAAGTCTGTGAAAAACTGAGCCGCGAACGCGCCTGCGTGGGCTGGCGTCGTGAAGTGGTCAGCCAGTTAGTCAAAGAGTGGGGATGGGACGAAGAGCGTCTCGCCATGCTCGACAACCGCGCCAACTGGAAGATCGATCAGGTGCGTGAGGCGCACAACGAGCTGCTCGATGCGATGATGCAGAGCTACCGTAACCTGATCCGCTTTGCGCGTCGTAACAATCTCAGCGTTTCGGCCAGCCCACAGGATATCGGGGTGCTGACCCGTAAACTGTACGCTGCCTTTGAAGCGCTGCCGGGCAAAGTGACCCTGGTGAACCCGCAGATTTCACCTGACCTGTCTGAACCGAATCTGACCTTTATCTACGTGCCGCCGGGCCGCGCAAATCGCACCGGGTGGTATCTGTACAACCGTGCGCCAAGCATGGATTCGATCATCAGCCATCAGCCGCTGGAATATAACCGCTATCTGAACAAGCTGGTGGCCTGGGCCTGGTTTAACGGCCTTCTTACCTCACGCACCCGGTTGTTTATCAAAGGCAACGAGGTGGTCGATTTAGCCAAGTTGCAGGAGATGGTGGCGGATGTCTCGCACCACTTCCCGCTGCGTCTGCCTGCGCCGACGCCAAAAGCGCTCTACAGCCCGTGTGAGATTCGCCATCTGGCGATCATCGTCAACCTGGAATACGACCCGACGGCGGCTTTCCGCAATCAGGTGGTCCATTTTGACTTCCGCAAGCTGGACGTCTTTAGCTTCGGCGAGCAGCAAAACTGCCTGGTGGGCAGCGTGGATCTGCTGTACCGCAACTCGTGGAACGAAGTGCGTACCCTGCACTTTAACGGCGAGCAGGCGATGATCGAGGCGCTGAAAACGATCCTCGGCAAGATGCACCAGGACGCCGCGCCGCCGGACAGCGTGGAGGTGTTCTGCTATAGCCAGCACCTGCGCGGCCTGATTCGTACCCGCGTGCAGCAGCTGGTGTCTGAGTGCATCGAACTGCGTCTCTCCAGCACCCGTCAGGAAACCGGGCGCTTTAAAGCGCTGCGCGTCTCCGGGCAGACCTGGGGCCTGTTCTTTGAGCGCCTGAATGTGTCAGTACAAAAACTGGAAAACGCCATTGAATTCTACGGCGCGATTTCACACAACAAGCTGCATGGCCTGTCCGTTCAGGTGGAAACCAACCACGTCAAACTGCCGCAGGTGGTGGATGGCTTTGCGAGTGAAGGGATTATTCAGTTCTTCTTCGAAGAGTCGGGCGATAACGCCGGGTTTAACATCTACATTCTGGATGAAACTAACCGCGCCGAAGTGTATCACCACTGTGAAGGCAGCAAAGAGGAGCTGGTGCGCGACGTCAGCCGCTTCTATTCGTCCTCGCACGATCGCTTTACCTACGGCTCAAGCTTTATCAACTTCAACCTGCCGCAGTTCTACCAGATTGTGAACGTAGATGGGCGAGCGCAGGTGATCCCGTTCCGTACGCAGGCGATTACCCCTGTGGCGCCTGCTAACCAGGATACCGCGCCGCTGTTGCAGCAGTATTTCTCCTGAGGCTTTTCGCCGGGTGGCGCTAACGCTTACCGGGCCTACGGTTAGAGCCGTTGTAGGCCCGGTAAGGCGTAGCCGCCACCGGGCAACGAAACTACCTGAAACTCACTGCCTCGCCCGCCTGCGCCGTCGCCGCCTGCTCCAGCAGATCCCAGAACGTTTCGCCGCTGCGATCGCAGACCCACTCATCACCTTTCAGATCAAAGTGATAACCGCCCCGTTTCGCCGCCAGCCACACCTGGTGAAGCGGCTCCTGACGGTTAATAATAATCTTGCTGCCGTTTTCGAAGCTTAAGGTCAGGATCCCGCCGTTGATTTCACAATCGATATCGCTGTCGCCGTCCCAGTCGTCGATACGCTCTTCGATGGTCATCCACAGGGTATCGGCAAGGCGATGAAATTCACTGTCGTTCATGGTTTTATTCCTGTTTTTCGTGATGGCGGCAGTATAACGCTAAATAATTCCCGTTGCAGGAAAGCGGCAAACTCTTGCTTTTGTGTCTTCTCCTGCGATGATAGAAACAGATTTGAACTTACGGGCAACCTCTACATGAAAAACGTCTTTCGAACGCTTGCCGTTCTTGTCACTCTGTTTAGCCTGACCGGCTGTGGACTGAAGGGACCACTTTACTTCCCGCCAGAGGATAAAAACGCACCACCGCCGACAAAACCGGTGCAAAGTGGTATCGAGTCATCTACGCCGGATACCAACGATCGCGGCAATAACGGCGGCCCGACTCAGGTCAATCTCTGACAATTACGTTCTGTACCCGCGCAATGGAGCAAATGATGCAGTTCTCTAAAATGCATGGCCTTGGCAACGACTTTATGGTCGTCGACGCGGTAACGCAGAATGTCTTTTTCTCCCCGGAACTGATCCGTCGTCTGGCGGATCGACATGTGGGCGTGGGGTTTGACCAGCTGCTGGTGGTGGAGCCGCCTTACGATCCTGACCTGGACTTTCACTATCGCATTTTTAACGCCGACGGCAGCGAAGTTTCCCAGTGCGGCAACGGCGCACGCTGTTTTGCCCGCTTTGTTCGGCTGAAAGGGCTGACCAACAAGCGCGATATCCGCGTCAGCACCGCCAATGGCCGGATGGTGCTCAGCGTCACTGACGACGAACTGGTACGCGTGAACATGGGCGAACCGAACTTCGAGCCTTCTGCCGTGCCGTTTCGCGCAAACAAAGCGGAAAAGACCTATATTATGCGTGCCGCCGAGCAGACAGTATTGTGCGGCGTCGTCTCAATGGGAAATCCGCACTGTGTGATTCAGGTGGATGATGTGCAAACCGCGGCGGTCGAAACGCTCGGCCCGGTGCTGGAAAGCCACGAGCGATTCCCGGAGCGGGCGAACATCGGCTTTATGCAGGTGGTGAAGCGTGAACACATTCGCCTGCGGGTGTACGAGCGCGGCGCGGGCGAAACCCAGGCCTGCGGAAGCGGCGCCTGTGCGGCGGTGGCCGTCGGTATCTCGCAGGGGTTACTGGCAGAAGAGGTTCGCGTGGAATTACCGGGCGGGCGTCTTGATATCGCCTGGAAAGGAGCGGGTCATCCACTGTATATGACTGGCCCGGCGACACATGTTTATGACGGGTTTATCCATCTATGAAGCAACCAGGGGAAGAACTGCGGGAAGTCGTAACGGAGCTGGACGACAGCGCTGTTGTGGATTACCTGCTGCACAATCCTGAGTTTTTTATCCGCAATGCACGCGTCGTCGAACGGATGCGTGTGCCGCATCCGGTTCGCGAGACCGTGTCGCTGGTGGAATGGCACATGGCGCGCTCGCGCAACCACATCCATCAGCTCGAAGAGAACATGACGCTGCTGATGGAGCAGGCCAGCAATAACGAAAGCCTGTTCTACCGCCTTCTGCACCTCCAGGCGCGTCTGGCTTCCGCACACAGTCTCGACGAGTTCCTCAACCGCTTCCACCGCTGGGCGCGCGAGCTGGGGCTGGCGGGGGCAACGATCCGTCTGTTCCCTGACCGCTGGCGCATTGGCGCGCCGTCCGGTTTTACCCATCTGGCGCTGAGCCGTCAGGCGTTTGAGCCGCTGCGCATTCAGCGTCTGGGCCATGAGCACCACTATCTGGGGCCGCTTAACGGGCCAGAACTGCTGGTGGTGCTGCCGGAAGCCAAAGCGATTGGCTCAGTGGCAATGTCGCTGATGGGGCGCGATGGTGACCTGGGCGTGATGTTATTTACCAGCCGCGACGCGCATCATTACGAACAGGGGCAGGGCACGCAACTGTTGCAGGAGATCGCCCTGATGCTGCCTGAGCTGCTGGAGCGCTGGATTGAACGCGTATGACGGACGGACTGCTCGCCACTGACGTCACCCGTTTTCTGCGCTATCTGGGCGTTGAGCGCCAGCTCAGCCCCATTACGCTACTCAACTATCAGCGTCAGCTTGATGCCATCATGCAAATTGCCGATGAAATCGGCCTGAAAAGCTGGCAACAATGTGACGCTGCTACGGTACGCGGGTTTGTTGTGCGTAGCCGTAAAAAAAATCTCAGCCCGGCGAGCCTGGCGCTCCGGCTTTCTGCGCTGCGCAGTTTCTTCGACTGGCTGGTCAGCCAGGGCAACCTGAAAGCCAACCCGGCAAAAGGTATCGCCACGCCAAAGGCCCCGCGCCATCTGCCGAAAAATATCGACGTCGACGACGTAAACCGCCTGCTGGATATCGATCTTAACGATCCGCTGGCCGTGCGCGACCGCGCGATGCTGGAAGTGATGTACGGTGCCGGGCTGCGTCTGTCTGAGCTGGTCAATCTCGACGTAAAACATCTCGACCTGGAAACAGGTGAAGTGTGGGTGATGGGCAAAGGCAGCAAAGAGCGCCGCCTGCCGATTGGCCGCAACGCGGTCTCCTGGATTGAGCACTGGCTGGACCTGCGCGGGCTGTTTGGCACCGACGAGGAGGCGCTGTTTTTGTCGAAGCTCGGCAAGCGGATCTCGGCGCGTAACGTGCAGAAACGCTTTGCCGAATGGGGCATTAAACAGGGGCTGAACAGCCACGTTCACCCGCACAAGCTGCGCCACTCCTTTGCGACGCACATGCTGGAATCAAGCGGCGACCTGCGCGGCGTGCAGGAGCTGCTTGGCCACGCCAATCTGTCGACCACTCAAATTTATACCCACTTAGACTTCCAACACCTTGCCTCGGTGTACGACGCGGCGCATCCACGCGCCAAACGGGGGAAATAATGCGTTTTTACCGCCCACTTGGTCAGATCTCAGCCCTGACCTTTGACCTTGATGACACCCTTTACGACAACCGTCCCGTGATCCTGCGTACCGAGCAGGAGTCGCTGGCGTTTGTGCAGAACTACCATCCTGCGCTGAAAACGATGCAGAACAAAGACTTCCAGAAGCTGCGTCAGTCCCTGCGGGAAACCGAACCGGACATTTATCATGACGTGACCGAATGGCGCCGCCGTGCGGTTGAGCAGGCGATGCGCAATGCTGGCCTGAGCGCGCAGGATGCGGCCACCGGAGCCGAAGCGGCTATGGAAAACTTTGCCAAATGGCGCAGCCGGATCGACGTGCCGCAGAAGACCCACGACACGCTGGCAAAGCTCGCCGAAAAGTGGCCGCTGGTGGCCATCACCAACGGCAACGCCCAGCCTGAACTGTTTGGTCTGGGGAACTATTTTCAGTTCGTATTGCGCGCGGGTCCGCACGGTCGCTCGAAGCCGTTCAACGATATGTATCATCTGGCGGCGGAAAAACTCGATTTGCCGCTCGGTGAGATCCTGCACGTGGGCGACGACCTGACTACGGACGTCGCCGGGGCGATCCGCTGCGGCATGCAGGCCTGCTGGATCAAGCCGGAAAACGCCGATCTGATGATCACCCCGGACAGCCGTCTTCTGCCGCACGTGGAAATTTCACGGTTGGCATCCCTCACGACGCTGATATAATCATCAATTGTTCTGTATAAATTAACAGGGTTTTGGCGAATGGAAACATTTGCCTGCCCGACATGACGTGACGGTGCCAATGGACGTTTCTTACCTGCTCGACAGCCTTAATGATAAACAGCGTGACGCGGTTGCCGCCTCGCGTACAAACCTGCTGGTACTGGCTGGAGCGGGCAGTGGTAAGACGCGCGTGCTCGTTCACCGTATCGCCTGGCTACAGAGCGTGGAGAACTGTTCGCCGTACTCGATTATGGCGGTGACGTTTACCAACAAGGCGGCGGCAGAGATGCGCCACCGTATCGCGCAGCTAATGGGCACCAGCCAGGGCGGCATGTGGGTTGGCACCTTCCATGGCCTGGCGCACCGTCTGCTGCGTGCGCACCATATGGACGCTAACCTGCCGCAGGATTTCCAGATCCTCGACAGCGAAGATCAGCTCCGCCTGCTGAAGCGCCTGATCAAGGCGATGAACCTCGACGAGAAGCAGTGGCCGCCGCGTCAGGCGATGTGGTACATCAACGGTCAGAAAGACGAAGGGCTGCGCCCACATCATATCCAGAGCTTCGGTAATCCAGTCGAACAGACCTGGCAGAACGTCTACAAGGCCTATCAGGAAGCGTGCGATCGCGCCGGTCTGGTGGATTTCGCCGAGCTGCTGCTGCGTGCCCACGAGCTGTGGCTCAACAAACCGCATATCCTGCAACACTACCGTGAACGCTTCACCAACATCCTGGTGGACGAATTCCAGGATACCAACAACATCCAGTACGCGTGGATCCGCCTGCTGGCCGGGGATACCGGCAAGGTGATGATCGTAGGCGATGACGACCAGTCTATCTACGGCTGGCGCGGCGCGCAGGTAGAGAACATCCAGCGCTTCCTCAACGATTTCCCCGGCGCGCAAACCATCCGTCTGGAGCAGAACTACCGCTCAACCAGCAACATTCTGAGCGCGGCCAATGCCCTGATTGAGAACAATAACGGGCGCCTGGGTAAAAAGCTGTGGACCGATGGCGTCGACGGCGAACCGATTTCGATTTACTGCGCCTTCAATGAGCTTGACGAAGCGCGCTTCGTGGTGAACCGCATTAAAACCTGGCAGGAGAACGGCGGCGCGCTGGAGCAGTGTGCCATTCTCTATCGCAGCAACGCCCAGTCACGTGTGCTGGAAGAGGCGCTGTTGCAGGTGAGCATGCCGTACCGCATTTATGGCGGTATGCGCTTCTTCGAGCGTCAGGAGATCAAAGATGCGCTCTCGTATCTGCGTCTGATTGCCAACCGTAACGACGACGCGGCGTTTGAGCGCGTGGTGAACACGCCGACGCGCGGCATCGGTGACCGTACGCTGGACGTGGTGCGTCAGGCCTCGCGCGATCGTCAGCTCACGTTGTGGCAGGCTTGCCGCGAGCTGTTACAGGAAAAAGCCCTCGCCGGACGCGCCGCCAGCGCGTTGCAGCGCTTCCTGGAGTTAATCGACGCGCTGGCGCAGGAAACGGCCGACATGCCGCTGCACGTCCAGACCGACCGGGTGATCAAAGATTCCGGCCTGCGCACCATGTACGAGCAGGAAAAAGGTGAAAAGGGCCAGACCCGTATTGAGAACTTAGAGGAACTGGTGACGGCAACGCGCCAGTTCAGCTACAACGAAGAAGACGAAGACCTGATGCCGTTGCAGGCATTCCTCTCTCACGCCGCGCTTGAGGCGGGTGAAGGGCAGGCGGACACCTGGCAGGATGCGGTTCAGCTGATGACCCTGCACTCTGCGAAAGGTCTGGAGTTCCCACAGGTGTTCATCGTCGGGATGGAAGAGGGGATGTTCCCGAGCCAGATGTCGCTGGATGAAGGTGGGCGTCTGGAAGAGGAGCGTCGTCTGGCCTACGTGGGCGTGACCCGTGCGATGCAGAAGCTGACCCTGACCTACGCCGAAACCCGCCGCCTGTACGGGAAAGAGGTGTATCACCGTCCGTCGCGCTTTATCGGCGAACTGCCGGAGGAGTGCGTGGAAGAGGTGCGCCTGCGCGCCAGCATCAGCCGTCCGGTCAGCCATCAGCGTATGGGCTCGCCGATCTCTGAAACCGACACCGGGTACAAGCTGGGCCAGCGCGTGCGCCACTCGAAGTTTGGCGAAGGCACCATCGTCAACCTGGAAGGCAGCGGCGAGCACAGCCGTTTGCAGGTGGCGTTCCAGGGCCAGGGGATTAAATGGCTGGTGGCAGCCTATGCTAAGCTGGAAAGTGTGTAACTTTCAGAAAAATATCACTATTTTTTAATAATCTGCTAGCCTTATACGTTGAAGGTCAATTAATGCCCTTCAGCGTTCCGTTGCGTGTTGACGCCACAGTTATTGCTGGCGTAACATGCGCGCACGATTACGCTAAGAGGACATTCGCCTTGGACACACCCAGTAGATACTGGCTCAATTCCCTGTCATCCAGGAACAACTCCTAAGGCTATCTCCTCTTGCTGATGGCCTTAGTGGTTGTCAGCGACTGCATCATTCCCGTCGCGCTGAGTCAGGCTGTTTAATGGTCTGAAACCCAATTTGTTTCTGTGTGCCCACCGAACTGTCCGATATTTTTTGCATTGGGAGTCCCGGTCATGTTGAGCGCATTTCAACTCGAAAATAACCGACTGACTCGGCTTGAAGCCGAAGAGTCACAGCCCCTCATTGATGCCGTATGGGTGGATCTGGTCGAGCCGGACGACGATGAGCGCCTTCGCGTACAATCTGAACTGGGGCAAAGCCTGGCGACACGCCCGGAGCTGGAAGACATCGAAGCATCCGCCCGTTTTTTTGAAGACGAAGACGGCCTGCACATTCACTCCTTCTTCTTCTTTGAAGATGCGGAAGACCACGCGGGGAACTCCACCGTGGCGTTCACCATCCGCGATGGCCGCCTCTTCACCCTGCGCGAGCGCGAACTGCCTGCGTTTCGTCTCTACCGCATGCGCGCCCGCAGCCAGGCGATGATGGACGGCAACGCCTATGAGCTGCTGCTGGATCTGTTCGAAACCAAAATCGAACAGCTGGCGGATGAAATCGAAAACATCTACAGCGACCTGGAAAAGCTGAGCCGCGTGATCATGGAAGGCCATCAGGGCGATGAGTACGACGAAGCATTGTCCACGCTGGCAGAGCTGGAAGATATCGGCTGGAAGGTGCGTTTGTGTCTGATGGATACCCAGCGCGCGCTGAACTTCCTGGTGCGCAAGGCGCGTCTGCCGGGCGGTCAGCTGGAGCAGGCGCGTGAGATCTTACGCGATATCGAATCCCTGCTGCCGCACAATGAATCCCTGTTCCAGAAGGTGAACTTCCTGATGCAGGCGGCGATGGGCTTTATCAACATCGAGCAGAACCGCATCATCAAGATCTTCTCGGTGGTGTCCGTGGTGTTCCTGCCGCCTACGCTGGTGGCGTCGAGCTACGGGATGAACTTTGAGTTTATGCCGGAGCTGAAGTGGAGCTTTGGCTACCCGGGGGCGATTATCTTTATGATCCTCGCCGGGCTGGCGCCGTATCTGTACTTTAAGCGGAAGAACTGGCTTTAAAATCTGGCGGGTGGCGCTGCGCTTACCCGCCCTACAAAACACCTACATTCCTCTGCGGGTTCTACGCTGGGTATAAATCGCATCGGCGACGAAAATCGCCAGCGCCACCCAGATAAAGGCGAAGGTCACCATCTTATCCGCACCCGGCACCTCGCCGTAAAACACAACCGCCAGCAGGAACATCAGCGTCGGGCCAATGTACTGGAAGAAGCCCAGCGTGGAGAGGCGCAGACGCGTTGCCGCGCCGGTGAAGCACAGCAGAGGGATCGTCGTGACCACGCCTGCGGCCATCAGCATCAGGTTCAGCGACCACGGGTTACTGCCCATGTGGCTGGTGGCGCTGTCAGCAATGCCAAACAGGTAAATCGCGGCAACCGGCAGCAGCCACAGGGTTTCAAACAGCATTCCCGTCTGCGCTTCCACGGCGATTTTCTTACGCACCAGACCGTAAAACGCAAAGCTGAACGCCAGGCCGAGGGCGATAACCGGCAGCGAGCCGAAGGTCCACAGCTGTACCAGCACGCCGCAGAAGGCCAGAATCACCGCCACCCACTGCATCCGGCGGAAGCGCTCGCCGAGGAAAATCATCCCCAGCAAAATATTCACCAGCGGGTTAATAAAGTAGCCCAGGCTGGCTTCGAGCATGTGATGGTTATTCACCGCCCAGATAAACAGTAGCCAGTTTCCGCCAATCAGCACCGCAGAGAGCGCGAGCAGGAAGACCTTTTTCGGGGTTTTCAGCAGCGTTTTGACGCCGGACCACTGACGGCTGATGCTCATCAGCGCAATCATGAAGAAAAACGACCAGATAACGCGGTGAGTGAGGATCTCGTCCGCCGGTACATAGGCGATAAGCTTGAAGTACGCTGGCGCGATACCCCAAATAAAATAAGCGGCAAGGGCGAGTAAAACGCCCTGCCGCGTCTGTTTAGCATCCATCGGGAAAATCCGTTACAAAGAAGTGAAGTAATTTTACCCGAAATTGCCGCCTCAACCCACCATATAAGTGGCGGTTGCGCTGGCGATATAAACCTGCTCCTCGTTATGCAGCTCAACGCGGGCGACGGCAACTTTATTCCCGGCGCGCAGCAGGCTGCTGGTGCAGGTAAAGCGGTTTCCGCGTCCCGGACGCAGGTAGTCGACGCGTAAATCGATGGTACCCATGCGCGACAGGCGCTGGCGTAACTCATCTTCGTTGATGGTGTCATGGCGCGTCAGCGTGCTGCCCACGCACACCAGACCGGCCGCCACGTCCAGCGCAGAGGCAATCACCCCGCCGTGCAAAATGCTTTGCGCCCAGTTACCGACCATCATTGGCTGATTGTTGAAACTCAACTGAGCAAAATCTTTTTCGTATCGCTCCAGCTCAAGACCCAGTGCACGGTTGAACGGCATGTGGTACACAAAAATCTCGCCCACGAGCTTTAAGGTTTCTTCGGCGGTGAGTGTGGCTGACATCTGACGTGGCATCCTTGTTGTTAACAAAATGTTGATTTTATGCTTCAGGATAAAGGAATGCCACTTTAAGAAACGAGGAAGCGGAAGTTATCGCAGAAGTCTGTAGAATGCCCGGACAAAACTATTCATTAAATGTCACCATTTCAGGAGAACACCACCGATGCGGACGTATCTGGGTTGGTTACTGGCGGCGGTTGCGCTGCCCCTCACAGCATATGCGCAGGAAGCGACGATCAAAGAGGTGCATGATAAACCTGCCGTTAAGGGCAGCATCATCGCCAATATGCTTCAGGAGCATGACAATCCGTTCACGCTGTACCCGTATGACACAAACTACGTGATCTACACCCAGACCAGCGATCTCAACAAAGAGGCGATAAGCTCCTATAACTGGTCTGATAATGCGCGTAAAGATGAGGTGAAGTTCCAGCTCAGCCTCGCCTTCCCGTTCTGGCGCGGTATCCTGGGGCCGAACTCGGTGCTTGGCGCGTCTTACACGCAGAAGTCATGGTGGCAGCTCTCAAACAGCGGAGAATCTTCACCGTTCCGCGAAACCAACTATGAACCGCAGCTGTTCCTCGGTTTCGCCACCGATTATGAGTTTGCAGGCTGGACGCTGCGAGACGTGGAGGTGGGCTATAACCACGATTCCAATGGTCGTTCCGACCCAACCTCACGCAGCTGGAACCGCATCTATACGCGTCTGATGGCGCAGAACGGCAATTTCATGGTGGAAGTGAAGCCGTGGTACGTGGTGGGCAGCACCGATGACAACCCGGATATCACCAAATACATGGGCTACTATCAGCTTAAAGTGGGCTATCAGCTGGGTGACGCGGTGCTGAGTGCCAAAGGCCAGTACAACTGGAATACCGGCTACGGCGGCGCAGAGCTGGGCCTGAGCTACCCGGTGACGAAACACGTTCGTCTCTATACTCAGGTGTATAGCGGGTATGGCGAATCGCTTATCGATTACAACTTCAACCAGACCCGCGTCGGTGTGGGCGTCATGCTGAACGATATTTTCTAAGCTGCTCGAATGTTTTTGCGTTAAACGTTGAAGTTTCTCTCTCAGGCGCTGAAAATAGCGCCTGTTTCATTTCTGGCATATGGGGTTAATGTGGCGCAGGCGGAAGTATTGAATCAGGAGTCGCTGGCTAAACAGGTTTTGCATGAAACCTTTGGCTACCAGCAGTTCCGCCCCGGCCAGGAAACCATCATTGAAACCGTGCTGGAAGGCCGCGATTGCCTGGTGGTCATGCCGACCGGCGGCGGTAAATCCCTCTGTTATCAGGTTCCCGCGCTGGTGCTTAACGGCCTGACGGTCGTGGTATCGCCCCTTATTTCCCTGATGAAAGACCAGGTTGACCAACTGCTCGCCAACGGCGTGGCGGCGGCGTGCCTGAACTCGACGCAAACTCGCGAGCAGCAGCAGGAGGTGATGGCCGGGTGCCGCACCGGACAAATCCGCCTGCTGTATATCGCGCCAGAACGCCTGATGCTGGATAACTTCCTCGATCACCTGGCGCACTGGAACCCGGTACTGCTGGCGGTGGATGAAGCGCACTGTATCTCCCAGTGGGGGCACGATTTCCGCCCGGAATATGCCGCTCTTGGCCAGCTTCGTCAGCGCTTCCCCGAACTGCCGTTTATGGCGCTTACCGCCACGGCGGACGACACCACGCGTCTGGACATCGTTCGCCTGCTGGGGCTGAACGACCCGTATATTCAGGTCAGCAGCTTCGACCGCCCGAACATCCGCTATATGCTGATGGAAAAGTTCAAGCCGCTGGATCAGCTCTTACGCTACGTGCAGGAGCAGCGCGGCAAGTCCGGCATCATCTACTGCAACAGCCGCGCGAAGGTGGAAGACACCGCCGCGCGTCTGCAAAACCGTGGCTTTAGCGCCGCGGCTTATCATGCCGGGCTGGAGAACCACATCCGCGCCGACGTGCAGGAGAAATTCCAGCGCGACGACCTGCAAATCGTCGTCGCAACGGTGGCGTTCGGGATGGGGATCAACAAGCCCAACGTGCGCTTTGTGGTGCATTTCGACATTCCGCGCAATATCGAATCCTACTATCAGGAAACCGGCCGCGCCGGGCGTGACGGCCTGCCTGCGGAAGCGATGCTGTTTTACGATCCGGCGGATATGGCGTGGCTGCGCCGCTGCCTGGAAGAGAAACCGCAGGGGCAGTTGCAGGATATCGAACGCCATAAGCTCAACGCGATGGGCGCCTTCGCTGAAGCGCAAACCTGCCGCCGTCTGGTGCTGCTCAACTACTTTGGTGAAGGGCGTCAGGCGCCGTGCGGCAACTGCGATATCTGCCTTGACCCGCCGAAGCAGTACGACGGCCTGATGGACGCGCGTAAAGCGCTCTCGACAATCTATCGCGTCAATCAGCGCTTTGGGATGGGCTATGTCGTCGAAGTGCTGCGCGGGGCTAACAACCAGCGTATCCGCGATATGGGTCACGACAAGCTGCCGGTTTACGGCATCGGGAAAGACCAAAGCCACGAGCACTGGGTGAGTATCATCCGTCAGCTGATCCACCTCGGCTTTGCCACGCAAAATATTGCCCAACACTCGGCACTTCAGCTTACGGAGGCCGCGCGTCCGGTCCTGCGCGGTGACGTTGAACTCAAGCTCGCCGTGCCGCGCGTCATCGCCCTCAAGCCGCGCGTGATGCAAAAATCCTACGGCGGCAACTACGATCGCAAGCTGTTCGCCAAACTGCGCAAGCTGCGTAAAGCGATTGCGGACGAAGAAAACATCCCGCCGTACGTGGTATTCAACGACGCGACGCTGATTGAGATGGCCGAACAGATGCCGCTCAGCGCCAGCGAGATGCTCAGCGTCAACGGCGTCGGCACGCGTAAGCTGGAGCGCTTTGGTAAAGAGTTTATGGCGCTCATCCGCGCCCACGCCGATGGTGATGACGAGGAGTAGTCAGCCGGGCAAAAAAGTGCCAGGATGATGACTCACTACATTATTTCCCCGCGAGCTAATTATGTTAATGCTATTTCTCACCGTGGCATTAGTGCACATCGTTGCGCTGATGAGCCCTGGCCCTGACTTTTTCTTCGTGTCGCAAACGGCCGTCAGCCGCTCCCGCAAAGAGGCAATGATGGGCGTGCTCGGTATTACCATGGGCGTCATGATCTGGGCGGCGGTCGCGCTGCTCGGTCTGAACCTGATCCTGGCGAAAATGGCGTGGCTGCATAACATCATTATGGTCGGTGGCGGGCTGTACCTGTGCTGGATGGGCTACCAGATGCTGCGCGGGGCGCTGAAGAAAGAAGAGAAAAAGCCGGAAGAGCCAAAGGTTGAACTGGCAACGGGCGGTCGCAGCTTTGTGAAAGGGCTGCTGACCAACCTGGCGAACCCGAAAGCGATTATCTACTTCGGCTCCGTGTTCTCGCTGTTTGTGGGTGATAATGTCGGCGCAGGCGCGCGCTGGGGGATCTTCCTTCTGATCGTCGTTGAGACGTTCGCCTGGTTTACCGTTGTGGCAAGCCTGTTTGCCTTACCGGCGATGCGTCGCGGCTATCAGCGCATCGCGAAGTGGATCGACGGCTTTGCCGGCGCGCTGTTCGCCGGCTTCGGCATTCATCTCATCATCTCTCGCTAAGCATGACGCGCTGACGCAAGCAGCGCGCCAACCAGCATAAACAGCGAACCAAAGACTTTATTCAGGGCCTTCATCTGCTTAGGCCCTTTGATCCACGCCGCAATTCGCTGCGCCAGCGTCGCGTAACCAATCATCACAATGATATCGACAATAATGGTGGTCGCGCCGAGCACCACGTACTGCATCACCTGTGGCTGATGCGGCACGATAAACTGCGGGAACAGGGCGGCGAGGAACACAATGCTTTTCGGGTTGGTCAGATTCACGAACACCGCGCGCTTAAACAGGTGGCCACGCGTTTGCGTCCGGGAGAGCGTATTCAGGTCAATCGAGCCTGCCGCGCGCCACTGCTGAATACCCAGCCAAATGAGATACGCCGCACCGGCCCATTTCAGCACCTCAAAGGCCAGCACCGAACGGGAGAACAATGTCCCCAGACCAATCCCCACCAGCACAATGTGAATGCCAAGCCCGGTCTGCAATCCGGCAATCGACGCCGCCGCACCGCGATAGCCGTGGTTGATGGAGGTGGTCATGGTGTTAATGGCACCCGAGCCAGGCGAAAGGCTGAGGATAATGGATGTCAGCAGATAAGCGAACCACCACTCGAAGGTCATTTGAAACTCCCGGATCGTCTGTTTTTATGCCACAATACGCTATTGTTGAGTCATTTTGTGACCGGTGACGAAAAAAACGATATTCCCTGAATTACGGGGGTGGAAACCCAATGTTTCAGCAGAAAAAGGACTGGGAAACACGAGAAAACGCATTTGCTGCTTTCTCCATGGGGCCGCTGACCGACTTCTGGCGCCAGCGTGAGGAAGATGAGTTTATGGGCGTCGGGGATATCCCGGTGCGCTTCGTTCGTTTCCGTGATGAAAAAAATGACCGGGTGATTGTAGTCTGCCCCGGGCGTATCGAAAGCTACATCAAATATGCTGAACTGGCGTATGACCTGTTCCATCTGGGCTTTGATGTGTTAATTATCGACCATCGCGGGCAGGGGCTTTCCGGCCGGATGTTGCCGGATACCCATCGCGGTCACGTGGATAACTTCAGCGATTACGTCGACGATCTGGCCGCGTTCTGGCAGCAGGAAGTGCAGCCCGGCCCGTGGCGCAAGCGTTATATTCTTGCCCACTCCATGGGTGGCGCCATTTCGACGCTGTTTTTGCAGCGCCATCAGCACCAGTGCGATGCCATTGCGCTGACCGCGCCGATGTACGGCATTGTGATACGTTTTCCTGACTGGATGGTGCGCCATCTTCTCGACTGGGCTGAGGGCCATCAGCGCATTCGTGAAGGCTATGCCATCGGCACAGGACGCTGGCGGGCGTTGCCGTTTGCCATCAACGTGTTAACCCACAGTCGGCAGCGTTATCGCCGCAACCTGCGCTTTTATGCCGATGAACCGCGTCTGCGCGTTGGCGGCCCCACCTGGCACTGGGTGCGGGAAGGTATTCATGCCGGTGAGCAGGTGCTGGCGGGCGTAGGCGGTGATGACACGCCGACGCTTCTGATTCAGGCGGAAGAAGAGCGTGTGGTGGATAACCGCATGCATGACCGCTATTGTGAACTTCGCGCCGCGGCGGGCCATCCCTGTGAAGGGGGTAAACCGCTGGTCATCAACGGCGCGTACCATGAGATCCTTTTTGAAAAGGACGCTATGCGCTCAGTCGCGCTCAACGCCATTGTTGAATTTTTCAACAGGCATAACTGATTATTGTTTTCCACCAGAGGTTGAAATCCCTATGTACCAGGTTGTTGCATCTGATTTAGATGGCACGCTGCTTTCCCCCGACCACACCCTGTCGCCTTACGCGAAAGAGACCTTAAAACTCCTGACTGCCCGTGGCGTGAACTTTGTCTTCGCTACCGGCCGCCACCACGTGGACGTGGGGCAGATCCGCGATAATCTGGAGATCAAGTCGTACATGATCACCTCCAACGGCGCGCGCGTACATGACACGGATGGCAACCTGATCTTTACCCACAATCTCGATCGCGACATCGCCACCGATTTGTTCGGCATTGTGCATAACAACCCGGATATCGTCACTAACGTTTACCGCGACGACGAGTGGTTTATGAACCGTCATCGCCCGGATGAAATGCGTTTCTTCAAGGAAGCCGTATTCCAGTACTCACTGTACGAGCCGGGTTTGCTGGATCCTGAAGGGATCAGCAAGGTGTTCTTTACCTGTGAAAGCCATGAAGCGCTGCTGCCGCTGGAGCAGGCGATCAACGCCCGCTGGGGCGATCGCGTGAACGTAAGCTTCTCCACCCTGACCTGTCTGGAAGTGATGGCGGGCGGCGTCTCCAAGGGCCATGCGCTGGAAGCGGTAGCAAAACGGCTGGGCTTTGATCTGAAAGACTGCATCGCCTTTGGTGACGGCATGAACGACGCCGAGATGCTCTCGATGGCGGGTAAAGGCTGCATCATGCAGAACGCACACCAGCGTCTGAAAGATCTGCACCCGGAGCTGGAAGTGATCGGCACCAACGGCGATAACGCCGTGCCTAAGTATCTGCGCAAACTGTTCCTTGAATAATCTTCATTCGGTTGTTTATTGTTCAGATGTCAACTAAAGAGTTCGCTACAATGCCTCTCCTTCTTTCTCAGAGACAAGCATTGTGGCGCTACTCATTATCACCACTATCCTGTGGGCCTTCTCCTTTAGTCTGATTGGCGAATACCTTGCCGGATCGGTCGACAGCTACTTTTCCGTGCTGATGCGCGTAGGGCTGGCGGCGCTGGTGTTCCTGCCGTTTCTGCGCACGCGGGGACAATCGCTGAAAACGATCCTGCTCTATATGCTGGTGGGCGCGATGCAGCTCGGCATCATGTATCTGTTCAGCTTCCGGGCCTACGTCTATCTGTCCGTCTCCGAATTCCTGCTCTTTACCGTGCTGACGCCGCTCTACATCACGCTGATTTACGACCTGCTCAGCAAGCGCCGTCTGCGCTGGGGATACCTGCTGAGCGCCGCGCTGGCGGTGATTGGCGCGGCGATTATTCGCTATGACAAAGTCAGCGATCACTTCTGGACCGGGCTGATGTTCGTCCAGCTCGCCAATATCAGCTTCGCCATCGGGATGGTGGGCTACAAACGCCTGATGGAGACCCGCCCGATGCCGCAGCATAACGCGTTTGCGTGGTTCTATATGGGCGCGGCGATTGTCGCGGTAGCGGCGTGGTTTATGCTCGGCAATCCGCAAAAGCTGCCGACCACTACCGTGCAATGGAGCGTTCTGGTCTGGCTGGGCGTTGTGGCGTCGGGGCTGGGTTACTTTATGTGGAACTACGGCGCTACGCAGGTAGACGCCGGGACGCTGGGGATCATGAACAACGTCCATGTGCCAGCGGGGCTACTGGTAAACCTCGCCATCTGGCAGGAGCAGCCGCACTGGCCGAGTTTCCTTATTGGGGGATCGGTGATCCTGGCTTCACTGTGGGTACATCGCCGCTGGGTCGCTCCGCGCTCCGCACAAACGGAAGATGGTCGCACGCGTGGTTCCGCGCTGAGCGAATAAACGCTTCCGTAATCGGCTGACGCTGCTCGCCGTCGCGCACGGCGGCGTACAGACGGCTCCACAGTCCTTCACCCAGGGTTTTGGTGACCACCAGACCCTGGCGTTCAACCGTCTCGACCACCCAGTGCGGCAGCGCCGCGATCCCCATTCTGGCCGCCACCATCTGAATTAACAGCAGCGTGTTATCCACGCTTTTCAGCTGTGGGCTGATGCCCGCGGGTTGCAGAAAGTGACGCCAGATATCCAGACGACTGCGCTGCACCGGGTAAATCAGCAGCGTCTCCGTTGCCAGATCTTCCGGCGTGATGCGCGTTTTGGTAGCCAGCGGATGATCCGGGGCCAGCACCAGACGCACCTCAAAATCAAACATCGGCGAATAGTGCAGACCGCTGCGCGGCAGAATATCTGAGGTCATCACCAGATCCAGTTCACCCTGCTGAAGCGACGGCTGCGGATCAAACGTGACGCCGGATTTGAAGTCCATCTCCACCTGCGGCCACTTCTGGCGGAAGTTCTCAAGCGCGGGGGTCAGCCACTGAATACAGCTGTGACACTCAATGGCGATGCGCAGGGTGGTCTGCTGCGGCTCGTTGCAGGACTGCAACGCGCTGGCAATCTGCGGCAGCACCTGATTCGCCAGCTGAAGCAAAATTTCGCCCTGCGGCGTAAAGCGTAAAGGCTGGCTCTTACGCACAAACAGACGAAAGCCGAGGCGTTGTTCCAGATCGCTGAACTGGTGAGAAAGGGCAGACTGGGTCTGGTGCAGCGTGGCCGCCGCCGCCGCAAGAGAACCGCAGTTCCGCAACGCTTGTAGCGTTTTCAGGTGTTTTATCTCGATCATGAAAGTCCTTCACTCCGCCATGAACATTTTGCGCTTGAGGAATATACAGTACCCGCCAATTATAGAAGTGTAAACATCTGGACGGCTAAAATCCTTCGTCTTTTAAATTTATGGTGCGTTGGCTGCGTTTACTCACCCCGGTCACTTACTCATGTAAGCTCCCGGGGATGAGCAAACTTGCCGCCTTCCCTAAATTCAAAATCCAAAGGATTTACAACACATTAGAGGAAGAAAAAATGACAATCCGCACTCACACTCTCGGTTTCCCTCGCGTTGGTCTGCGTCGTGAGCTGAAAAAAGCGCAAGAAAGCTATTGGGCGGGCAACGCTACCCGCGAAGAACTGCTGGCGGTAGGGCGCGAGCTGCGCGCCCGCCACTGGGATCAGCAAAAACAGGCGGGCGTAGACCTGCTGCCGGTGGGCGATTTCGCCTGGTACGACCATGTTCTGACCACCAGCCTGCTGCTGGGCAACGTGCCGGCTCGTCATCAGAACAGCGATGGATCGGTGGATATCGATACCCTGTTCCGCATTGGCCGTGGCCGCGCGCCAACGGGTGAGCCAGCGGCAGCGGCGGAAATGACCAAGTGGTTTAACACCAACTATCACTATATGGTGCCGGAGTTCGTTAAGGGTCAGCAGTTTAAGCTGACCTGGACCCAGCTTCTGGACGAAGTAGACGAAGCGCTGGCGCTGGGCCACCAGGTGAAGCCCGTTTTGCTGGGGCCGGTCACCTACCTGTGGCTGGGTAAAGTGAAGGGCGAACAGTTTGACCGCCTCAGCCTGCTGAACGATATTCTTCCGGTCTACAGACAGGTGCTGATTGAGCTGGGCAAGCGTGGCATTCAGTGGGTGCAAATCGATGAACCGGCGCTGGTGCTGGAGCTGCCGCAGGCGTGGCTGAATGCCTTTAAACCGGCGTATGACGCGCTCACGGGCCAGGTGAAGCTGCTGCTGACCACCTATTTCGAGGGCGTAACGCCGAACCTCGACACTATTACCGCGCTGCCGGTTCAGGGCCTGCACGTTGATCTCGTTCACGGCAAAGACGACGTGACAGAACTGCATAAGCGGCTGCCTGCGGAGTGGCTGCTTTCTGCCGGTCTGGTGAACGGTCGTAACGTCTGGCGTGCCGATCTGACCGAGAAATACGCACAAATTAAGGACATTGTCGGCAAACGTGAATTGTGGGTGGCATCATCCTGCTCGCTGCTGCACAGTCCGATCGATCTGAGCGTGGAAACCCGCCTCGACCCTGAGGTGAAAAGCTGGTTTGCCTTCGCCCTGCAAAAGTGTGAGGAGCTGGCCCTGCTGCGCGACGCGCTGAACAGCGGCGACACGGCAGCGATTAGCGACTGGAGCGCCCCGATCCAGGCACGTCGTCACTCAACGCGCGTACATAACCCGGCAGTAGAAAAACGTCTGGCGGCCATCACCGCCCGGGACAGCCAGCGCCACAGCCCGTATGAGGTGCGCGCCGAAGCGCAGCGCGCCCGTTTCAACCTGCCCGCATGGCCCACCACAACCATCGGCTCCTTCCCGCAGACGACCGAGATCCGCGGCCTGCGGCTGGACTTCAAAAAGGGCAACCTGGATGCGAATCACTACCGCACCGGCATTGCGGAACATATCAGGCAGGCGATCGTCGAGCAGGAACGTCTGGGTCTGGACGTGCTGGTGCACGGTGAGGCCGAGCGTAACGACATGGTGGAATATTTCGGTGAACACCTGGACGGCTTCGTCTTTACCCAGAACGGCTGGGTGCAAAGCTACGGCTCCCGCTGCGTGAAGCCGCCGGTAGTGATCGGCGACGTCTGCCGCCCGGAACCGATTACGGTGGAGTGGGCGAAGTATGCCCAGTCTCTGACCGACAAGCCGGTAAAAGGCATGCTGACGGGTCCGGTGACCATTCTCTGCTGGTCGTTCCCGCGTGAAGACGTATCCCGCGAAACCATCGCCAGACAGATTGCGCTGGCGCTGCGTGATGAAGTGGCGGATCTGGAAGCGGCAGGGATTGGCATTATTCAGATCGACGAACCGGCGCTGCGTGAAGGCTTGCCGCTGCGTCGTAGCGACTGGGATGCGTATTTACAGTGGGGCGTGGAGGCGTTCCGCCTCAACGCGGCCGTGGCGAAGGACGACACCCAGATCCACACCCACATGTGTTACTGCGAATTTAACGACATCATGGATTCCATTGCCGCGCTGGACGCCGATGTGATCACCATCGAGACCTCGCGTTCAGACATGGAGCTACTGGAGTCGTTCGAAGAGTTCGACTACCCGAACGAAATCGGGCCGGGCGTATACGACATTCACTCCCCGAACGTGCCGAGCGTGGAATGGATTGAAGCGCTGCTGAAAAAAGCCGCCCAGCGCATTCCGGCGGAACGCCTGTGGGTGAACCCGGACTGCGGACTCAAAACCCGCGGCTGGCCGGAGACGCGTGCGGCGCTGGCGAATATGGTGCAGGCGGCGCAGAACTTGCGTCAGGCGTAAGTTTGCGCGTTCCTTGCCGCCTGACATCGCGCTCAGGCGGCATTTTCGGACAATGCAATCCGCTGACCTGCCGCGTCAAAGAGATGCAGATGAGCCTCCTGCACGGTCAGCGTAATGCGCTGTTGCGGGGGCAGACTCAACTGCTGGAAGGATTTCAGACACACGGCGTGCCCTGCTACGTCCAGCCACACCAGTGTGGAATCCCCTTGCAGTTCGCATAACCGCGTTTTTCCGGTCAGGCTAAAATCCCCCGGCTGCTGATAACGCAGGTGTTCAGGGCGGATCGCGACAAACACCGGCGCCCCCTCCTGAATGCCTGCGGGCTGCCGCGAAAGCGGAAAAACGGTATCAGAGTCGATATGCAATGCGCCCTGCTGCCAGACGGCGGGTAACATATTGATTTTTGGCGTCCCGATAAATTCAGCCACAAAGCGGTTCGCCGGGGCGTTGTACAACTCAAGCGGCGTACCCGTCTGCTCAATATTGCCTTTACACATCACCACGATACGGTCGGCCAGCGTCATCGCTTCGACCTGATCGTGCGTGACGTAAATCATGGTGTTTTTCAGGGTATTGTGGAGCTGCTGGATCTCCTGGCGCATTTCAACCCGCAGAGCGGCGTCCAGATTGGAAAGCGGTTCGTCAAAGAGGAATAGCGCGGGCTGCTGGACGATAGAACGACCTATCGCCACGCGCTGGCGCTGGCCGCCGGATAGCTGTTGCGGAAGCCGGTCGAGCAGTTCGTCCAGCCTAAGCATGGCGGCGGCATGAGAGATGCGCTGCGCAATGCAGGCCTCCGGGGTACGGATATTACGCAAGCCAAAAGCGAGGTTTTCCCGCACGGTCATATGCGGATAGAGGGCGTAGGACTGGAAAACCATCGACAGGCTTCGCTTGCCCGCCGCCAGATGGGTGACATCCTCATCGCCCATCATCAGCATGCCGCTGTCGGGCGTCTCTAAACCCGCAATCATGCGCAGCAGCGTCGATTTCCCACACCCGGAGGGGCCAACGAGAACGATAAATTCTCCCGAGGCTATCTCCAGTGACAGATCCGCCACGATGACGTTTTTATCGTACTTTTTATGAATATGCCGTAATGACAGAGAGGTCATAACGTCTCCTTAGCCGCTTGCAGGGCAGAAATCAGCATCAAAACTTCATGGGTTTTATGGACAAGCAGGGCGGCATCTCCCCGCGTTTCAACATTCAGGCGAACCAGCGGCTCGGTATTGGAGGCGCGCAGGTTAAAACGCCAGTCTGCGAAGGCCAGGCTCAGGCCGTCACAGTCGTCGCGTCCGGCTGCGGCGGGGGCATAGTGCGCGGCGACGTCATGGAGGAGGGCAGCCGGGTCGCTGACCGTCAGGTTGATCTCGCCAGACACCGGGTAGCGGGCCTGCGCGTGGCGCACCCAATGAGAGAGCGGCTGCGCGGCCGCGCCCAGGATCTGGAGCATCAGGATCAGCGGGATCATGCCGCTATCGCAGTAGTTAAAATCGCGAAAATAGTGATGGCCACTCATCTCGCCACCGTAAATGGCGTCTTCCTTGCGCATCCGGGCTTTGATGAAGGCATGTCCGGTTTTACTGACGATTGCGGTACCGCCGCAGTGTGCGACCACGTCGAGCGTGTTCCAGATTAAGCGGGGGTCCAGAATGACGCGACTGCCGGGATAGCGCCGCAGAAAATGTTCAGCAAACAGCCCCACCAGGTAATAGTTCTCAACGTAATTTCCGCGCTCGTCGAAGAAAAAGCAGCGATCGAAATCACCGTCCCAGGCGATGCCAGCATCCGCGTGATGTTCGATGACGGCCAGCCGGGTACTTTGTCGGTTTTCCGGCAGCATGGGGTTAGGTACGCCAGCGGGAAAGCGGCCATCTGGCTGGTGATGTATACGGATAAACTCGACCGGCACGCCCGCACGCTTCAGGCCCTCATCAAGGGCATCCAGCGCCGGACCAGCGGTGCCGTGCCCGGCGTTGACCACCAGGCGTAACGTGCGTTTCGGGGGCGTAGTGAGAAATCGCAGCAGACAGTTCACCCAGGCCGGGCGATTGTCATAGGGAAAAATCCCCCCACGGCGCACGCATGGCGGAAAGCGGTTTTGCTCCGCCAGTGCTTTGATCTCCAGCAGACCGTTGTCATTACTGATTGGGCGCGCCTCCAGACCGACCAGCTTAAAGCCGTTGTAATGCGCGGGATTGTGGCTGGCCGTCACCTGGATCCCTCCGTCTGCCCTCAATTCCCGGGTGGCGAAATAGACCTCTTCCGTACCGGTCATGCCCAGGTCGATGACATCAACGCCGCCTGCGGTAAGCCCGTCGATCAGGGCCATTTTTAGCGCCTCCGAACTGAGACGAACATCAGCCCCTACCACCACGCGCCGGGGATGCAGCCAGACGGCATACGCCCGCCCGATGCGACGCGCAATGTCGGGCGTGAGATTGACGCCAACGTCGCCACGAATGTCATAAGTCTTAAAACACGTTAGTTCATCCATAGTTCACTCTTATCTTAAGCAGGGTTATCTCATGCCGTATCACGCTCGATAAGCTGGTGTTCCAGCACAACGTGGGTGACAGGGCCATTGTTCAGAAGCAGATCAACCGCAATTTCACCTTTACGTTCGGCGTTCTGCGCCACGGTGGTAAGCCCCGGCCCGTTGAGCTGCCGGGCGGTATTGTCGAACCCGGTAATGGCGACCCGGCCAGGTATAGCAAGACGCTGCCGCTGGCAATAATTCACCGCACCGATGGCAAAACGATCGGATAAGCAGATCAGCGCCGTGATGTCCGGGTGTGCCGTCAGCAATGCTTCTGCTGCCTGTTCACCGTGTGGCTCATCGTGATGGGTTTCGCACAGCCAGCAGTTGCTGAGCGCGATACCGTGCTGTTGAAACGCATCGCGGCAGGCATTCACGCGGGTCAGCATGAGGTGGTTATCGCCCGTTATGGGGTGCGTCAGTGGGCGTATCGCGCGCGCGTTCGGGTGAGAAGGGAAGGCAATAATGCCGAAATGGCGATGACCTTTTTGGATCAGGAGGGTGGCGATATCATGCATGGCGCGCATGTTATCCACCGACACGCTGCTGAACTGCGGAAGCTGAAAATCGAGCGTCACTACCGGCAGATTGCGGGCCAATGTCTGCTGAATAATGGCGGCGCTGTTATGCGTGGCGTTGAGAATATACCCGTCCACCAGGGTGGTGAGCGATGACGGCCCCTTTTGAAGCGGGATGAGAACCAGATTAATATTACGATCTTCGCAGCGGGTCGCGACGCCGCGCATCAGGCTGACGTCATGCGGATCGATAAAGACATAACTCATGGCATCGTTAAAGATAACGCCGATCGCACCGGATTTTCCGGTGCGTAATGCCCGGGCGAGTTTATCCGGCCCCTGAAATCCCACCCGACGGGCGTGCCCGAGTATCCTTTCACGTAATTCGACAGAGAGCTTTTCGGGATTATTCCACGCGTTTGACACCGTGGTATGTGAAATACCCATCTCCGCTGCCAGCGATTTAATCGTCACCTTTTTATTCTTTATTTTGCTAAATGATTTGGGCATTTAATATTCACGCAACTTATTTATGGGATGTAATTAAAGAAATAATAGCGGCTGAGTTTATCGTTAAATATAAATAGTTTTGTGATTTGTTTAACGTTAAACATAAAAAAGGGGTGTTAGCTTACGCACCATTCACAGAGGGCAGCAGTTAGCGATTAACACTTATCGACATCAGGGAGATATAACGTGAGAGTTGCAGAAGCAGCGAAATTAATAGCATCGGTAATACTCCTCTTTTTTCTTACCGGCTGCGGGCCTGATGATAAAAAAGAGGCGCAATCCGGGGCGCGCGAAACAATCAAAATGTGGGTTACGCCCACCGTCAACGAAGAAGCATTCTGGAGTAAAATTGTTGCCGAATGGAATAAAGATCCCGCCCATATGCCCGTCGAATTTACCGCTATTCCTGCCGCAAACAGTTCAGAAGAAGCAATAATGAACGCGCTGGCGTCAGGTACTGAGCCGGATATTTCTACCAATATATTTATTGGCTTTGCCAGCCAGCTGGTGGATGTTGGGCAGATAGAAGATTTATCCAAAATGCCGGGTTTTCAGGAAACGATTCAGAAACGGCAAATGACTTCTCTGCTGCCCGCATGGGAATTAAACGGTAAACAAACGGTACTGCCGGTATATATCAACCCGATTGTCTGGTGGTGGCGCGGTGATTTATTGAAGCGTTACGGCTTTGATCGGGTACCGGTTCGCTACGATGAGCTTTATGCGCTGGCGAAGCGTCGTGCGGCAGATAATCACGGCTACGTGATACAGCTTACGGCCGGTAAAAACTGGTGGGAGCGCTGGTTCGACTTCATTCCGCTGTTTTACGCCCAGAGCCAGGGCAAGCCGTATCTTATCGACAAAAAACCTGCGCTGACTACGCCTGCTGGCGAGGCTGTACTGACCTTCATGGCTAACGTGTTTAACAATAAGTGGAGCAGCTACGACTTCACCTCCGCCGAGGATCCGCTCGCCACGGGGCAGGTTATCGCCTCTGCGCGCGGGCCGTGGGATTTAGCCCGCTATCGCAAGCAGTATCCGGATATTTTAAAAACGATTCAGATCGGCCCGATGCTGACCGAGAAGGGCATTGAACACCCGTATACGTTCGGCGACAGTAAAGGTCTGGTGATCTTCAGTTCCAGCAAGCGGAAGGCGCAGGCCTGGCAATTTATGAAGTGGGTCTTTAGCAACCCGGAGCATGACCGTCTGTGGCTTGAGTTGACGGGGATGCCGCCCGCGCGCGCGGATCTCATGAGTAATCCGATCTTTGTCAGTTACTTCAAACAAAATCCGCTTGAGAAACAGATTGCCTCCTGGGTGGACGTCGCCCTTCCGCCTGCGGCAACAAACCAGACGACAGAAGTCCAGCGCAGCATGACGCAGATGCTTGAGCGCGTGATATTCAAAACCAGTACACCTGCCGATGCGCTGAAACAATCTCAGCAGGAAATCAACGCGCTCGCGGGCCAGTAGGGGGCATAATGGCTGGATATGAATCCCGAACCGGAGGCCTTCTGGCCTCCACCTGGATTGGCTATTCGCTGCTGTTCTGGTTTTACCCGCTTGCCTGGCTGGTGGTACTGAGCGTGACCCGCTGGCAGTTTATTGGCATGCCGCAATTTACAGGGTTGCAGAATATTATTGGCGTACTGCACGATGCGCTATTCTGGACATCCATGTGGAACATCTGCCGCTTTTTAATGTGGTATATCCCGATCGTATTTATTACCGCCCTGCTTTTTGCCGCCGGGTTACGCAGAATTAACTTTGGCAGAGGGTTTATCGCCTTAAGTTTTTTGCTGGCCAATATCTCGTCTGGGGTGGCGTACTCGATTGTCTTTTCGCGCCTGTTTAATGAGTATGGCCCGATCAACCGCTTATTGTCTGCATGGTTTGGGATTTCCGTGCCGTGGTTTACCAACCCTGACTGCGCGATGCTCTCTATTGCGCTTATTGTGACCTGGAAATTTGTCGGCTATTACGGGTTAATTCTCTATTCCGGTATGCAGGCTATCCCGGCAGATATTTACAGTGCGGCCATTCTCGATAAAACCGGACGTTTTCAGAAAGGGTGGGCAATAACGCTGCCGATGATGAATCCGCAAATTGTGATGGTTATGGTGCTGGCTATTACGGTGGCGTTCAGTATTTTTACAGAGCCGTATTTAATTACCGGCGGCGGGCCACTGAACAGTACCACCAGCCCCATGGTGGTGATGTACGAAGCCGCGTTTCAAAATATGAAACCCACCTGGGCGGCTGCCATGTCGATTATTGTCGCTGCCTGTAGTTTTCTGATGATTTGGCTATTTCGTCGGTTATTCGAAAAGCACATTGAGATTGTATGAATGAAAAAACTCACGCCCCTGAGCCTGCTAATTCATGCGCTGATGTTTATTCTGGCGTTAAGCTGGCTCTATCCGTTCGTCTGGATGGTGGTGTCATCCCTGAAGCCCACGGCGCAGATTTACACCACGGATCTCTTTTCGGGCACGCTGACGCTCGAAAATTACACCTTCCTTTTCGATAACAGCAACCGTGCAGATAAACCCTTTCTGCGCACGCTGTTTAACTCGCTTTTCGTCTCCGCCACCGTGACCGCGAGCGTGACTGTCACCTCCATGCTGGTGGGCTATGCGCTGGCAAAAACGGAATTCAGAGGCAAAAACGCTTTCCGTAATCTGTTGATTGTGCAGATGGTTTTCCCGGTGTTTATGTTCATCATTCCGCAGTTTGTGCTGATGCGTGAGCTAGGGCTGATCAACCGCTACAGTGCCATGATCCTGCCTTATGCGATGAGCGCCTGGGGGATCTTTATGGTATCCCAGAGCTTTAAGGGCACGCCCAACGATTACCTGTACGCCGCGCGTCTGGATCATGCCAGCCTGTGGGCCATTCTGCGCCACGTCATGATGCCGCTGAACAAGTCCATTCTGGCGATCGTGGCGTTATTTACCTTCTCAAGCTCGTGGGACAACTTCCTCTGGCCGCTGATTGTCATGCGCGATGCCGACAAAATGCCGTTTTCGGTACTGCTGGCTACCTTCAGCAAATCCTACGGCGTTTATCTGGGGCCTGTGATGGCGGGGGCCGTGGTGCAAATGCTACCGGTCATCCTGTTGTTTATCCTGTTCCGGAAATATTTCCTTCAGGGCATGTCGTTATCACTGAAATAAGGAACGTACGGTGAAGAAGCAACCCTGGTGGCAGGCCTGCACCTGCTACCAAATTTATCTGCCCTCGTTTTGCGATGGCAATGGCGACGGGCTGGGTGATTTCCCCGGCCTGCTCTCAAAAGTGGATTACCTGGGCGCGTTAGGGATCGGTGCCATCTGGATCACCCCGTTTTATCCCTCTCCTCTGGTGGATAACGGGTATGACATCAGCGATTACTGCGCCGTCGATCCACGGTTCGGCACGCTGGACGATTTTCGCGATGTCGTTCATCGCTGCCATGAAAAGGGGATCCGCGTCATTATCGACCTGGTGCTTAATCATGTCTCTTCGCAGCATCCGTGGTTTCAGGATGCCTGGAATAATCCCGCAAGCCGCTATCGGGACTATTTCATCTTCAGCGCCCACCCTAACAACTGGGAGTCCTTTTTTTCCGGCAGCGCCTGGAGCCAGGAGCCGGACACCGGCATGTTCTACTACCATAAATTCGCGCCAGAGCAGGTGGATCTAAACTGGGCGAACCCCGCGGTAGAGCAGGAAATGTTTCAGGTGATTGATTTCTGGCAGGGGCTGGGCGTCGATGGCTTCCGCTTCGACGTGATTAACTTCCTCAGCACTCGCGGCATCGGGCCTGATAACCCGGCGAAAGCTGGCGTGCAACAGCATGAACATGACGTGAATCAGCCGGGACTTATCGGCACGCTGCAACGCCTGTGCCAGCATGCCAGGCAGCAACGTGATGTTTTCCTGATTGGCGAAATTGGTAGCGAGGAGAGGGAGATCCTGGCGCGTTACCAGGCTCCGTCGCTGATGGACGTGGTCTTTAACTTCAATATTGGCAGTCAGAAAACCTTCGATGCGGCACGCCTGTGCGACGAGATTAACGCCACGCTGGCGATGCAGTCTGGTCTGCCGACGCTGTTCTTTTCCAGCCACGATATGCCGCGCATGATTAGCCGCTTCGGCGAAGGCCCGCACGACACCGCCCGGGCGTTGGCTGTCCTGGCGCTACAGCTGACCGTGCGCGGCGTGCCGTTTATTTTTCAGGGCGAGGAGTTGGGGATGCCTGACTACGTGCCGCAGACGGTGGAAGAGATTTTTGATATTCAGGGGAAAACCTACTACGACACGGCCATGCGGCAGGGTTGCAGTGCTGCCGACGCGCTGGCGCAGGCCATTGAACATTCCCGGGATGGGTCTCGCGGCCCGTTCCTCTGGCGCGACGGCCCGTTTGCGGGTTTTTCCACCCGCACGCCGTGGATGCCCGTCAGCCAGGACTATCCCTTCCTCAATGCCGAACATCAGTTATCGACGCCCGGATCGTTATGGCGTGAGTACCAGACCTTCATTGCGCTTCGTGCCACCATCGGGGCGCTACAGCATGGAGAGTGCAGCCCACTGACACGCCATAGGGAGTGCGTCTGGTTCACCCGAACCACGCCGCAGGAGCAGGTCTGGGTGGCCGTGAATTTTGGCCAGCCGGTACAAAACCCCTTGTGGGCCATTGAAGCGGATGTCCTGTACGGGCAAAACGCGCCGCAGCTGGACAAAAATCAAATTCTGATAAAAAGGAGTGTATATGAAGAGACACGGTAATAATCCGCTGATCACCCCAGGCGACGTGGTGCCTTCTCTGCCAGGACGGAAAGTGGAGTGCGTCTTTAACGCCGGGGTAACGGAGCATCATGGGGAGATTATCCTGCTGCTTCGGGTTGCCGAGAGCGTGATAAATGATGATCCACAGAAGATCGTCGTTCCGCTTCTGGTGCAGCAGCCTGGTGGCTGGCAGCCAGCGACAAAAACGTTTGACCGCAACGACCCTCGCTATGATTTTAGCGACCCGCGTACCATCGTGCTGAAAAGCGACCCGGCTCAGGTCTGGCTAACGTCGATGTCCCACCTGCGCCTGGCACGAAGCCGGGACGGGGTGAATTTCACCATCGATGAACAGCCTTTCATCACTGCCGACAGCCGCTATGAGGAGTTTGGCTGTGAAGATGCGCGCATTACCCTGATTGACGATGTCTGGTACATCAATTACTCCGCCGTGTCATCGTTGGGTATCTCCACCGCTCTGGCGACCACCGTAGATTTTGTCTCCGTCGAGAAGAAAGGGCTGATTTTCTGCCCTGATAACCGCGACGTCTGTTTCTTCCCGGAGAAGGTTGGCGGAGCCTACCGGGCGCTTACCCGGCCTGCGCCCTGCCATTTCGGCCACCCGGAAATATGGATCTGCGAGTCACCCGATATGCTGCACTGGGGAAACCATCGGCATCTGTTGGGACGCTCGGGAGACGAATGGGATGCGCTTAAATCTGGCGGCGGTGCGCCGCTGATCAAGACCGCGCGCGGCTGGCTGGAAATTTATCACGGCGTGGACGCCAGCCAGCGTTACTGCCTGGGCGCTCTGCTTCTGGATCCTGAAGACCCGCTCACCCTCATCGCCAAATCCTCTGTGCCGCTGCTGGAGCCGAGTGCGCCCTATGAGCGTGAAGGCTTTTTCGGTAACGTCGTCTTTACCTGCGGGGCGCTGGTCCGTAATGACACGCTGCATATCTGGTATGGCGCGGCGGACGAGTGTATCGCGCTGGCCACGCTGCCGATGGACGATCTGTGGAAACATCTCGGCCTGAATTAAGGCCAGACGCAGCCCCGACGCTTGCCGGGGCTGCAAAGCAATTATTTCTTCCCGCCGTACTGGCTAAACCACGCCAGCATCCTCTGCCAGCCATCTTTCGCCGACTCCGCGTGATAGCTCGGACGATAATCGGCGTTAAACGCGTGCCCGGCATCCGGGTACACCACGATCTCCGCCGTCGCGTTTGCCGCGCGTAGCGCGTGGCGCATGGTCTCGACGGTATCAAGCGGAATGCCGGTATCCTGGCCGCCATAAAGCCCTAACACCGGGGCATTTAAATCCGTTGCGATATCAACCGGATGTTTCGGCGAGTTCAGGGTCTTTTCGCCCACCAGTTTGCCGTACCAGGCCACGGCCGCTTTGAGCTGCGGGTTATGCGCGGCGTACAGCCAGCTGATGCGTCCGCCCCAGCAGAAGCCGGTCACCATTAAGCGATGCGGGTCACCGCCGTTGCGCGCCGCCCAGCTGGCAACGTGGTCGAGATCGGCCAGCACCTGCGCATCCGGGACTTTGCTCACCAGGTTACTGAACAGCGTTGGGATATCGCTGTAGTCATTGGGATCGCCCTGACGAAAATAGAGTTCTGGCGCAACGGCCAGATACCCTTCCAGCGCCAGACGGCGGCAGATATCGCGAATATGTTCGTGAACGCCGAAAATCTCCTGAACCACAATCACGATGGGCAGCGGGCCGTCTGCCGACTTTGGCCGCGCGTGATAAGCAGGCATATTTTCCCCCTGCGAGGGAATGGAGGTCTCGCCTGCGGTAATGGCCTCTTCTGAGGTTGAGACGATGGTTGAAGCATGCGGAGCCGCAGCAGGTGCAAATCCGGTTTTTTCAGTCATGGCATTCTCCGTACCAATGAGTTAGCGCAAAGGTAAATATAGACACCAGGTTAACAACCCACAGTGCCTTAAACGGTCTATCTTTTGTGCAGCACCTGTCGATATAACTTGTTAATGTGATGTGAATCACTTTTTGATGGAAATTTAATGCAATCATTTTCATTCATGGTGAGGTGTGTCACGAAATTATGCTTACCGCTTCTGTAAAGTACCGTTTTACTTCTTCTGACAAACCGACCCACAGAGGAGTCACCTATGTCTAAGTCTGATGTTTTTCATCTCGGCCTCACTAAAAACGATTTACAAGGGGCTACGCTCGCTATCGTCCCTGGCGATCCGGAGCGTGTGGAAAAGATCGCCGCGCTGATGGATAAGCCGGTCAAGCTGGCTGCCCATCGTGAATTCACCACCTGGCGCGCAGAGCTGGATGGCAAAGCGGTGATTGTGTGCTCTACCGGTATCGGTGGTCCGTCTACCTCTATTGCCGTTGAAGAGCTGGCGCAGCTGGGCATTCGTACTTTCCTGCGTATCGGCACCACCGGCGCCATTCAGCCGCACATCAACGTCGGCGACGTGCTGGTTACCACCGCATCCGTGCGTCTGGACGGGGCAAGCCTGCACTTTGCACCGATGGAATTCCCGGCAGTGGCTGATTTTGCATGCACCACCGCGCTGGTTGAAGCGGCGAAATCCGTAGGCGCAACCACTCACGTGGGCGTAACCGCCTCTTCCGACACCTTCTACCCGGGCCAGGAGCGTTACGACACCTTCTCTGGTCGCGTGGTGAGCCGCTTCAAAGGCTCTATGGAAGAGTGGCAGTCCATGGGCGTGATGAACTACGAGATGGAATCTGCAACGCTGCTGACCATGTGCGCAAGCCAGGGTCTGCGTGCCGGTATGGTGGCGGGCGTTATCGTCAACCGTACCCAGCAGGAGATCCCGAACGCCGAAACCATGAAGCAGACCGAAAGCCATGCGGTGAAAATCGTGGTGGAAGCGGCTCGTCGTCTGATCTAGTCCTCCTCTCTGAGATAAAAGGCCGACACGTTCGGCCTTTATTTTTTGCGTAGCGCCTCGCAGGAAAACCCTTTCAAACTGGACGTTTATACAGCACAATTCTATTTTGTGCGGGTCAGACGTGGATGCAGGGGGCATTGTGGATATCTCAGTCCTGATTTATATGGTAATTGCGCTGGTGAGCGTGGGAATGGGCTGGCTCATTGCCAGTTACCAGCACGCCCAGCAGAAAGCCGAACAGCTGGCAGAGCGCGAAGAGATCGTCGCCGAACTCAGCGCGACGAAACAGCAGCTTGCGCTGAGCGACCACTGGCGCGACGAGTGCGAACTGCTTAATAACGAGCTGCGCAACCTGCGTGATATCAATACCTCGCTGGAGGCCGATCTCCGCGAAGTGACCACCCGCCTTGAATCCACCCAACTGCATGCGGAAGACAAAATCCGCCAGATGATCAACAGCGAGCAGCGCCTTAGCGAGCAGTTTGAGAACCTCGCCAACCGCATTTTTGAGCACAGCAACCGCCGCGTTGACGAACAGAATCGCCAGAGCCTGAACAGCCTGCTCACGCCGCTGCGAGAACAGCTGGACGGCTTTCGCCGTCAGGTGCAGGACAGCTTTGGTCAGGAAGCCCGGGAACGCCACACGCTGGCGCATGAAATTCGTAACCTCCAGCAGCTGAATGCCCAGATGGCGCAGGAGGCGGTTAACCTGACGCGCGCGCTCAAAGGTGATAACAAAGCGCAGGGAAACTGGGGCGAAGTGGTCATGACGCGCGTGCTGGAGGCCTCTGGCCTGCGCGAAGGATACGAGTACGAAACGCAGGTCAGCATTGAGAACGATGCGCGCTCGCGGATGCAGCCGGATGTCATTGTTCGTCTGCCGCAGGGCAAAGATGTGGTCATCGACGCCAAAATGACGCTGGTGGCCTATGAGCGCTACTTCAACGCGGAGGATGACTACACCCGCGAATCCGCGTTGCAGGAGCACATCGCCTCCGTGCGTAACCATATCCGTCTGCTGGGCAGGAAAGATTATCAGCAACTGCCGGGGCTGCGATCGCTGGATTATGTGCTGATGTTCATTCCGGTCGAGCCAGCCTTCCTGCTGGCGCTCGACAGACAGCCTGAACTGATCACCGAAGCGCTGAAAAATAACATTATGCTGGTCAGCCCCACCACGCTGCTGGTGGCGTTACGTACCATTGCCAACCTGTGGCGCTATGAGCACCAAAGCCGTAACGCGCAGCAGATTGCCGATCGCGCCAGCAAGCTGTACGACAAAATGCGGCTGTTTGTGGACGATATGTCCTCGGTGGGGCAAAGCCTGGATCGCGCGCAGGATAACTACCGCCAGGCGATGAAAAAACTCTCCTCCGGGCGCGGCAATTTGCTGGCGCAGGCGGAGGCGTTTCGCAGCCTTGGGGTGGAAGTGAAACGCGAGATTAATCCGGAACTGGTGGAGCAGGCTACCGCTCAGGATGAAGAGTTTCGTCTTCGCGAAGGCGACGCTGAACAAAAGACCCGCAATGAAGACAACGATTTAGCGGCGAGTTTATCCCCTGAATCCCAGCCAGCGCGTTTCTTTCACGGTAGTTGAAACGTAGGGCAAATGCGCCCAATCTGTTACACTTCACGAACATTTGACTGATTAGCAGGCTCTGAGATGGTTGACGATTCACAAGACACAACGCACTTTGGCTTTCAAACTGTCGCCAAAGCGCAGAAAGCTGACATGGTGGCCCACGTATTTCATTCCGTGGCGGCGAAGTACGATGTGATGAATGATTTGATGTCATTCGGCATTCATCGCTTGTGGAAGCGCTTCACCATTGATTGCAGCGGCGTGCGCCGTGGACAAACGGTGCTGGATTTAGCCGGGGGAACAGGCGATCTGACCGCAAAATTCTCCCGTCTGGTGGGCGAAACCGGTCGTGTGGTGCTGGCGGATATCAACGACTCCATGCTGAAAATGGGGCGCGAAAAGCTGCGTAACATCGGCGTGGTAGGCAATGTTGAATATGTTCAGGCGAACGCCGAAGCGCTGCCGTTCCCGGACAATACGTTCGACTGCATCACCATCTCTTTCGGTCTGCGTAACGTGACCGATAAAGATAAAGCGCTGCGCTCGATGTACCGTGTGCTGAAGCCCGGTGGACGCCTGCTGGTGCTCGAGTTCTCTAAACCGATTATCGACCCGCTGAGCAAAGCTTACGATGCCTATTCCTTCCACGTCCTGCCGCGCATTGGCGAGCTGGTGGCGAACGATGCAGAAAGTTACCGTTATCTGGCCGAATCTATCCGAATGCACCCGGATCAGGACACGCTGAAAGCAATGATGCAGGATGCGGAGTTTGAAAACGTGGAATACTTCAATATGACGGCGGGTGTCGTCGCGCTGCATCGTGGTTACAAGTTCTGAGTGGAGGTTTCCCGTGCCCATTAAACCCTTAGTCACCGCAGGCATCGAGAATGTACTGAATGCCTTTCTGTATCGCGCACCTGCGCTGAAAACCGCACGTCAGCGGCTTAACGGAAAGGTACTGCGTATCGTTTTAAAGGAGTTCTCGACGCCGCTTGTGCTGGTCTTCAGCGAACGCCAGCTTGACGTTCTGGGGGAGTGGGAAGGCGAGGCTGACTGCTCGGTAATTACGCACATGAGCGTTTTGCCAAAACTGCGTGACCGTCAGCAGATGACGGCACTTATTCGCAGCGGTGAACTGGAGGTCGAAGGCGATATTCAGGTGGTTCAGAATTTCGTTGCACTCAGCGATCTGGCTGAATTCGACCCGGCGGAACTGCTGGCGCCGTATATCGGCGATATCGCGGCTGAAGGTATAAGCAAAACGCTGCGCACAGGTTCCGCTTTCCTGCGTAAAGGTCTGCTTCGTCAACAGCGCTATGCTGCCGAGGTGCTGACCGAAGAGTGGCGTATGGCACCGGGGCCTTTAGAAGTCGCCTGGTTTGCAGAAGAGACCGCGGCAGTTGAGCGCGCAGTTGATGCGTTAACCAAACGGCTGGAAAAACTGGAGGGCAAATGACGCCTGGTGAAATTCGGCGCCTCTATTTTATCGTTCGCACCTTTTTGAGCTACGGGCTAGACGAGCTTATCCCCAGAATGCGTATCACCCTGCCGCTTCGGCTTTGGCGGCGCACGCTGTTCTGGATGCCGAATCGCCATAAGGATCAGGAACTGGGCGCACGGCTGCGTCTTGCGTTGCAGGAGCTAGGCCCGGTCTGGATCAAGTTTGGGCAGATGCTCTCAACACGTCGCGATCTTTTCCCGCCGCAAATTGCCGATCAGCTCGCCCTGTTGCAGGACCGCGTCGCCCCGTTTGATGGCGAGAGAGCAAAGAAACAAATCGAAGAAGCGATGGGCAATATCCCCATCGAGACCTGGTTTGATGATTTCGACATTCAGCCTCTGGCCTCTGCTTCAATTGCGCAGGTACACACCGCGCGCCTGAAAGAGAATGGCAAAGAGGTGGTCATTAAGGTGATTCGCCCGGATATCCTGCCGGTTATCAGAGCGGACATGAAGCTGATCTATCGCCTGGCTCGCTGGGTGCCGCGTCTGTTGCCGGATGGCCGCCGTCTGCGTCCGCTGGAAGTGGTGCGGGAGTATGAAAAAACGCTGATTGACGAGCTTAACCTGCTGCGTGAATCGGCGAACGCCATTCAGCTGCGTCGTAACTTTGAAGACAGCCCGATGCTGTATGTTCCTGAAGTCTATTCTGACTATTGCAGTCAGAACATGATGGTGATGGAACGTATCTACGGTATTCCGGTCTCGGACGTGGTGGCGCTGGAAAAACAGGGCACCAACATGAAGCTGCTGGCCGAGCGCGGCGTGCAGGTCTTCTTCACGCAGGTTTTCCGCGACAGCTTCTTCCATGCTGATATGCACCCGGGCAATATTTTCGTCAGCTATGAGCACCCGGAAGATCCGAAGTACATCGGCATCGACTGCGGAATAGTCGGCTCGCTGAATAAAGAAGATAAGCGTTATCTCGCTGAAAACTTTATCGCGTTCTTCAACCGCGACTACCGTAAGGTGGCCGAACTGCACGTAGATTCAGGCTGGGTTCCACCCGATACCAACGTGGAAGAGTTTGAATTTGCGATCCGCACCGTCTGTGAGCCGATTTTTGAAAAGCCGCTCTCGGAGATCTCTTTCGGACACGTTCTGCTCAACCTGTTCAACACCGCACGCCGTTTCAATATGGAAGTGCAGCCACAATTAGTTTTACTTCAGAAAACACTACTTTACGTTGAGGGCGTAGGCCGCCAGCTCTATCCTCAGTTAGACTTGTGGAAAACCGCGAAACCGTTCCTTGAATCCTGGATTAAGGATCAGGTCGGCATTCCTGCGCTGGTTCGCTCGCTTAAAGAGAAAGGCCCGTTCTGGATTGAAAAAATGCCTGAAATTCCTGAACTGGTTTACGACAGTTTGCGTCAGAGCAAGAACCTTCAGCACAGCATGGATAAAATCGCGCACGAGCTTCAATCCAGTCGCGTGCGTCAGGGGCAGTCCCGCTATCTCTTCGGAATTGGCGCGACGCTGCTGATAAGCGGCACGTTGCTGTTGATCAATCGTCCGGACTGGGAAATGATGCCAGCCTGGATTATGGCTGCTGGTGTGGTTGTCTGGCTTGCTGGCTGGCGAAAAACGCGCTGAATTAGCGTCGCTATCGAGGGATTGCATACGTATAATGCGATCTGACTAATTAATCATCTATCACTGGGGAACACGCATGGGTGGTATCAGTATCTGGCAGTTAGTGATCATTGCCGTCATCGTTGTGCTGCTGTTTGGCACGAAAAAACTCGGATCAATCGGTTCCGACCTGGGCGCGTCAATCAAAGGCTTCAAGAAAGCCATGAGCGATGATGAGAATAAGCAGGAAAAAGCCAGTCAGGATGCTGATTTTACCGCTAAATCCATCGCCGATAAGCAGGACGAAGCCAAAAAGGAAGAGGCTAAACGTCACGATAAAGAGCAGGTGTAATTCGTGTTCGACATTGGTTTTAGTGAGTTACTGCTGGTCTTTGTGATTGGTCTTATCGTGTTGGGGCCGCAGCGTTTACCCGTTGCGGTGAAAACCGTCGTAGGCTGGGTGCGTGCGCTTCGCTCGCTGGCAACTACCGTGCAGAACGAGCTGGCGCAGGAGCTAAAGCTTCAGGAATTTCAGGACAGCCTGAAAAAGGTTGAAAAGGCGAGCATGGACAACCTGACGCCGGAACTGAAGGCCTCAATGGACGAGCTGCGCGAAGCGGCTGAATCCATGAAGCGTTCCTACAGCACTGAGAAAGCGAGCGATGAAGCTAACACCATCCATAATCCGGTGGTGAAGGGCAGCGAAGAGCAGCGCGAGGGTGTGACGCCTTCCAGCGCAGAGCATCAGGCTGCTTCACCTGAGCAAACGCCGCAGGAGCCTGAAATGAAAAAACAGGTGCCGCCGGAAGAGCCCGTGGTCAAAACGGCTGAGGTAAAACCCGCCGCGCCCGTTTCCGAATCATCCCCCTCGTCGAGTGATAAAGCGTAAACATGGCAGTAGATGATACTCAACCGCTCATTACGCACCTCATTGAGCTGCGTAAGCGCCTGTTAAACTGCATCATTGCGGTTTTCCTCATTTTTTTATGTCTGGTCTATTTTGCCAACGATATTTATCAGGTGGTTTCTGCACCGCTGATTAAACAGATGCCGCTGGGCGCGACGATGATTGCAACGGACGTTGCCTCGCCATTCTTTACCCCTATTAAGCTGACCTTCTGGGTGTCGTTGATTGCCTCTGCGCCGGTCATTTTGTATCAGGTCTGGGCATTTGTGGCGCCTGCCCTGTACAGGCATGAACGCAAGCTGGTTATTCCACTGCTGGTGTCCAGTTCGTTGCTGTTTTATATCGGCATGGCGTTTGCCTACTTCGTTGTCTTTCCGCTGGCCTTTGGCTTCCTGACGCATACCGCGCCGGAAGGGGTACAGGTGTCGACAGATATCGCCAGCTACCTCAGTTTTGTCATGGCGCTGTTTATGGCCTTTGGTGTCGCCTTTGAGGTGCCCGTAGCGATTGTCCTGCTCTGCTGGGTCGGCGTGACTACGCCTGAAGATCTGCGTAAGAAGCGCCCGTATATCCTGGTGGGGGCATTTGTCGTAGGGATGCTATTAACGCCACCGGACGTCTTCTCGCAAACCTTACTGGCGATACCCATGTACTGTCTGTTTGAAGTCGGCGTGTTCTTCGCACGTTTCTACGTCGGAAAGGGGCGTACCCGGGACGAAGAAGACGAGCCGTCTGAAGAGACCACGAAAGAATAAAACCAGCCGCCCGTCAGGGCGGTTGTCATATGGGGAAACGTATGTTTGATATCGGGCTTAACCTGACCAGCAGCCAGTTTGCGAAAGACCGCGATGAGGTGGTGGCGCGCGCCTTTGCCGCCGGTGTGAACGGGCTGTTACTGACGGGGACCAGTCTGCACGAGAGTGCGCAGGCACAGCAGCTGGCGCAACGCTATCAGCACTGCTGGTCTACCGCAGGCGTGCATCCTCATGACAGCAGCCAGTGGACGCAGGTCAGCGCTGAGACGCTTTATCACCTGGCGGATACGCCTGAAGTGGTTGCCATTGGCGAATGCGGGCTTGATTTCAACCGTAACTTCTCGACGCCTGAAGAGCAGGAAAAGGCGTTTACCGCCCAGCTCGCGCTGGCAGCAGAGCGGGAGATGCCGGTATTTATGCACTGTCGCGATGCCCATGAACGTTTTCTGGCGCTGCTGGAACCCTGGCTGGAGAAATTGCCGGGAGCGGTGTTGCACTGCTTTACAGGCTCCCGTCAGGAGGCGCTGGATTGCCTGGACCGCGGGCTTTATCTGGGTATTACCGGCTGGGTGTGTGATGAACGTCGTGGGCTGGAACTTCGCGCGCTGTTGCCCGTTATCCCGGCCGATCGCTTGCTGCTTGAAACGGATGCGCCGTACCTGTTGCCCCGGGATATGCAGCCCAAACCGCCATCACGACGTAATGAACCGGCCTACCTGGGACACATTGCTGAAAGCGTGGCGCACTGGCGCGGAGAGGATGCGCAGTGGCTGGCAGCACAAACCGATGATAACGTGCGTCGTCTGTTCGGCGTGCAGTTCTAAACTTTGCGGAAATCGGTGTTTTTAACGCTCTGCAACACCTCTTTATTCAACAGGTTGAGCAGCAGCATGGAGCGCGCTTCACCGTCCGGCTCAGCGAAGATAGCCTGTAAACCTTCAAAGGCGCCTTCGGTGATCACCACGCTGTCGCCAGCATAAGGGGTTTCCGGATCGGTAATATCGTCAGGCTGCTGGTAAACAGAAAGCTGATGAATAACCGATGACGGTACTCTTGCCGGATGGGCGCCAAAACGCACAAAATGGCTGACGCCGCGGGTGGCGCTGATCGTCGTGGTGTGGATCACTTCAGGGTCGAACTCGACGAACAGGTAATTCGGGAACAGAGGCTCACTGACGGTCGTGCGTCTGCCACGCTGCATTTTTTCAAGCGTGATCACCGGTGTCAGGCAGTTAACAGACTGACGTTCAAGATGTTCCTGCGCGCGCTGAAGTTGCCCGCGTTTGCAATACAGTAAATACCAGGCCTGCATAATCACTCTTCCCATTGTTCGGGGCGCAAGCATACCAAAACCCTGGCGGGATCGCTAAGGTGATTATAATGGCGAAAAAGAGAGTAAGTCGTGGAAGTTCACGCTAATTTAACAAAATTACAGCATCACGCGGTCTTACGCCGTATAATGAAGCGCTTACAGAGAGGCCATGATTAACTGCATGAAATACCACGATCTACGCGACTTCCTGGCGCTGCTGGAAAAGCAGGGCGAACTCAAACGCATTACGCTTCCTGTTGATCCGTATCTGGAAATGACAGAAATTGCTGACCGTACCCTGCGCGCGGGCGGTCCGGCGTTGCTGTTTGAAAACCCAATAGGCTACACCATGCCGGTGCTGTGCAACCTGTTTGGCACACCTCGCCGCGTGGCGCTGGGAATGGGGCAGGAAGATGTCACGGCGTTGCGTGAAGTGGGCAAACTGCTGGCCTTTCTGAAAGAGCCGGAGCCGCCAAAAGGGTTCCGTGATCTGTTCGACAAGCTGCCGCAGTTTAAGCAGGTGTTGAACATGCCTACCAAACGCCTGCGCGGTGCGCCATGCCAGCAAAAAGTGCTGGAAGGCGATGCGGTTGATCTGACCAAAATTCCCATCATGCAGTGCTGGCCTGAAGATGCTGCGCCGCTGATCACCTGGGGCCTCACCGTTACGCGTGGGCCGCATAAAGAGCGTCAAAACCTCGGCATTTATCGACAGCAGCTGATTGGCAAAAACAAGCTCATCATGCGCTGGTTGTCCCATCGCGGTGGGGCGCTGGATTTCCAGGAGTGGTGCGAGGCCCATCCGGGCGAACGTTTCCCGGTTTCGGTCGCGCTGGGTGCCGATCCGGCCACCATTCTTGGGGCGGTTACGCCCGTTCCTGATACGCTGTCTGAATATGCCTTCGCTGGGCTGCTGCGCGGCACCAAAACCGAAGTGGTGAAGTGCATCTCCAATGACCTGGAAGTGCCAGCCAGCGCGGAGATTGTGCTGGAAGGTTACCTCGAACAGGGCGAGCTGGCACCTGAAGGGCCATACGGCGACCACACCGGCTATTACAACGAAGTGGACAACTTCCCGGTGTTCACCGTCACGCACATTACCCAGCGTGAAGATGCGATTTATCACTCCACCTATACTGGCCGTCCACCGGATGAACCGGCGGTGCTGGGCGTGGCGCTAAACGAAGTGTTTGTGCCGATCCTGCAAAAGCAGTTCCCGGAAATTGTTGATTTTTATCTGCCGCCGGAAGGGTGTTCGTATCGCCTGGCGGTGGTTACGATGAAGAAGCAGTATGCCGGTCATGCTAAACGCGTGATGATGGGCGTATGGTCTTTCCTGCGCCAGTTTATGTATACCAAGTTTGTGATTGTCTGCGATGATGACGTCAATGCCCGCGACTGGAACGACGTCATCTGGGCCATTACCACGCGTATGGATCCGGCGCGTGATACGGTTATAGTGGAAAACACACCGATTGATTATCTGGACTTTGCCTCGCCGGTTTCCGGCCTTGGCTCAAAAATGGGACTGGATGCCACGAACAAATGGCCTGGCGAAACCGACCGTGAATGGGGTCGCCCGATCAAGAAAGATCCTGCCGTGACCGCGCGAATTGACGCGATCTGGGACGAGCTGGCCATAATGAATAACGGTAAGGCAGAATAAGACCGTTTAGCCCTATAGACTTCCCGACAGAGAGAGCGAATGACAACCTTAAGCTGTAAAGTGACGTCGGTAGATGCTATTACCGACACCGTATATCGCGTCCGTTTGGTTCCTGAAGCGGCATTTTCATTCCGTGCCGGTCAGTACCTGATGGTCGTGATGGACGAGCGTGATAAGCGTCCTTTCTCTATGGCCTCAACGCCAGCAGAGCAGGAATTTATTGAGCTGCATATTGGTGCGTCTGAGCTTAACCTGTACGCGATGGCCGTGATGGACCGCATCCTGAAAGAGCGTGAAATTGTGGTCGATATTCCTCATGGCGAGGCCTGGCTGCGTGAAGATGAAGACCGTCCGCTGATCCTGATTGCCGGTGGCACGGGCTTCTCTTATGTCCGCTCTATTTTGCTGACTGCGCTGGCGCGCAACCCAAATCGCGATATCACCATCTACTGGGGTGGCCGCGAAGAGAAGCACCTTTACGATCTGTCTGAGCTGGAAGCGCTGAGCGTAAATCATCCTAACCTGCGCATTGAGCCGGTTGTCGAGCAGCCGGAAGAGGGCTGGCGCGGGCGTAGCGGTACGGTGCTGACTGCGGTATTGCAGGATCACGGGACGCTGGCCGGGCACGATATCTACATCGCCGGTCGCTTCGAAATGGCGAAAATTGCCCGCGACCTGTTCTGCAACGAGCGTGACGCGCGGGAAGATCGTCTGTTCGGCGATGCGTTTGCGTTTATCTGATCGAGAGACCCGCTTCGGCGGGTTTTTTACGCTCGGGCATTAGCGCTGGTGAAAATTTAACCTTGAAATGGACGGCGCATTGCCGTTATCCTTGTTCCCGTTAAATTTTGCCCTCAGGAGCGCCCCCCAAAAATGAACAAACACGACTGATGAATTTCGATCCTTGCTCAACGCACCGCGTCGGCAGGGGATGTTTTGATTTCATTCAGGAGTGCTTATGGCTCATTTTGCGCAGTCCCCCTCTTTTATTTTGCATCAGGTCACCTGTCAGTTTGCGACGGGCGATATCCTTTTCGGTCCACTGAATCTTTCTCTGGATGCGTCAGTGTGCGCGCTGGTTGGCCGCAACGGCAGCGGTAAAACACGCCTGCTGCGGCTGCTGGCTGGGGTTGATGAACCCGCCAGCGGTCATATTGAGCGCTTTGGTAAACACGTCTACGTGGCGCAGCAGCAGGATATTTCTGCGGATACCACTCTCGCCGAACTGCTCGGATACGACGCGATCTTTGCGGCGCGCACGCGCATCGACAGCGGTCATTATGAACCCGACGATCTCGACACGCTCGACGGTTACTGGGATCTGGCTGAACGGCTGAGCCATGCTTTTATCGCTGCAAAACTTCCCCCATTTGACCCGAATAAGCTTGCGGCAGAGCTGAGCGGCGGCGAGCGTATTCGTGCCTTGCTGTGCGGCGCATTCACCGCGGATGCTGATTACCTGCTGCTGGACGAGCCGACCAACCACCTCGACAGGCAAGGCCGCATGTGGTTCTACGAGCAGCTTTCCCGGTATCAGGGCGGGGTGCTGGTGGCCTCTCACGACCGTGAGTTGCTAGCCCAGGTACCGCGTATCCTTGAACTGAGCGCGTTGGGCTTGCACAGCTACGGCGGGAATTATGCTGACTATCGAACCCAGCGTGATGCTGAGCAACAGGCTGCCCGCGCCGCGCTGGAGCATGCTGCCACCGAGCGCAAGCGTACCCGCGCCCGTATGCATAAAGAGCATGACGACAGCCAGCGGCGTTCAGCCAAAACGCTTCGCACCGTCGACAGCCTTAACATCGCCTCGTTTGAACGGGTCAAATATAAAGGGGCGGCGAAAGAGCGTATTGGTTCCTGGAAAAAGCAGCATAGCGATCAAAATCATGCTCTGAACGCTGCGGTTAACCAGGCACGCGAGCGGGTTGAAGAGGATAACGCGGTGATGTTTACCCTGCCGGGCAGTCAAATCCCGGAAGGGAAACAGGTGCTGGTACTGGAAGAACTGGTGCTTCCGCACGTGCCTGTCCCCCCGATAAACTGGCGAATGGATGGCCCGATGCGCGTGGCGCTACGCGGGCCGAACGGCTGTGGGAAATCCACGCTGTTGAAGGTGATTTTGGGCGAAACCGCGCCAGTTACGGGAAGTTGTAAGGTTTCCGTCAGGCGTGCTTATCTCGATCAGCATCTTTCCCGGCTGGATCTGTCGCAGTCGGTGATGACGCACCTTAGCCTTTGCAATACCCCGCTCGAAGAGGGGGCACTGCGTACCCGTTTAGCGCAGCTCCATCTGGGTGCGGAGAAAGTAACCCTTCCCCTGGCCGAACTGAGTGGCGGGGAGCGGCTGAAGGCCGCGCTGGCCTGCGTATTGTGGCGTGAAGCGGCAACGCAGCTGTTGCTTCTGGATGAGCCGACCAACCATCTTGATCTGGCCTCTGTTCAGGCCATTGAAGCGGCCTTAGCCGATTTCCCCGGCGCGCTGCTGGTGGTGACGCACGATGAAGCCTTTCTGGCAGGGTTAAAGCTGACGCATGAATTGATATGGGAAGAGTCGGGATGGCGATGTGAAAGCCTGTAAACACAAGCCCCCGCAAGGGCGGGGGCAAACAAACTTTATCAGGCTAACTGCTTGCGAAGGTCAGGGTTTGCCTGGATCAGGCGCATCAGCTTTAGCTCGGCTGGGGTAGGTTTTTCACGTTTTGACTCCCACTCCAGTACCATCGCTACGCTGACACCCATCGCTCTTGCGAATTCATCTGTTTTCAGGCCCGATCCTTTACGTAAACGCTCAAATTCACTAAAAGGATTGGACTTTTGATTCAGGGTTACTGTCGGCGGTACATCTTTAAAAATAATTTGTTCCAGGCTGCTCAGCAGCTCAAACTCAGGATCTTTTAATTCCATTGAGAACTCCTCATAAATCACACATCGGGATCATGAACATCAGAGAGCCTGTTAAGAATAGTCCCTAAACCAAACACAGGATCGTCACGGCTGTGATTAATTGTGCGATAACGATCGCTTTACGCGTTTCAGCTATATGGATAGTTATGCTAATTACCTGATTAATCATATGTAGAGATGCACAGGTATTTTTTTGTAAATAGTCAGTACAAAAACGGGAATACCCGTTTTGCATGAAAACTCTATCTTGCAAGGCTGACCTGGACTATTCTTGTCAGCGTTGGGCACGCGTGTGCCGGTGTGCGCTTTTTTGGGTGAAAGGAGTAATAAAATGGCGACAGGAAAGTCCTGCTCTCGCTGGTTTGCGCCTATTGCGGCGTTGTTGATGGTGGTTAGCCTGAGTGGGTGTTTCGATAAAGAAGGCGATCAGCGCAAAGCGTTTATCGATTTTCTACAGAATACAGTGATGCGTAGCGGCGAGCGTTTACCAACGCTGACTGCGGATCAGAAAAAACAGTTTGGTCCATTCGTGTCGGATTACGCCATTCTGTATGGCTATTCACAGCAGGTCAGCCAGGCGATGGATTCCGGTATTCGCCCGGTCGTGGATAGCGTGAATGCCATCCGCGTTCCACAGGATTATCTGACCCAGCGTGAACCGCTTCGCCAGTCAAATGGCGCGCTTGGGGTACTGAGCCAGCAGCTACAAAATGCAAAAATGCAGGCTGATGCTTCGCGTTCCGCGTTGAAACAGGGCGAGGATCTCAAACCGGTCTATGACCAGGTGTATGAGAAAGTGGTGACCAAACCGTCAAACGCTTTGCAACCGCTGATCCCGGCGGCGCAGGTGTTTACTCAGCAGCTGGTTCAGGTGGGCGACTTTATTAGTGAACAAGGTACGCAGGTGAGCTTCGTCTCTAATGGTATCCAGTTCCCGACCTCCCAGCAGGCGAGCCAGTACAACGCGCTGATTGGGCCGCTCGCATCCCAGCATCAGGCCTTTAGCCAGGCCTGGAGCGCAGCGGTCGCTGCAACGGAATAAGAAACCCCCCGCTTCGGCGGGGTTTTTTATGCTTGATGAAAATAACGCTTGTCATTCATCTACCATATCGGTATAACTATGTTCGTCGGTTTGTTACACAGACCTAAAGCAGTTTAGTAAAGCAGTCCAGATTGTTATCCATAGATACCCTTCGTAGTGACCCTTCCTTCATCGCTTAAAAATCTGTAACGCAATCCATCAAGCCGGAAGGCACAATATATTTTTAATAAGGTAATTTCTATGTCTGCTAAAATGACTGGTCTGGTAAAATGGTTCAACGCTGATAAAGGTTTCGGCTTCATCACTCCTGACGATGGCTCTAAAGACGTGTTCGTACACTTCTCTGCTATCCAGAACGATGGCTACAAATCTCTGGATGAAGGTCAGAAAGTTTCCTTCACCATCGAAAGCGGCGCTAAAGGCCCAGCAGCTGGTAACGTTGTAAGCCTGTAAGCTTCCAACCCAGTAGCACAAAATTCAAAAACCCGCCTTCTGGCGGGTTTTTTCGTTTCTAATGTTGTATCTGCGGGTTAACGCAGTTCTTATCCACTTTACCGCCGAGCGCGGCAATCAGGTTATCTACCGCAGTCGCCGCCATGTTGTAGCGTGTTTCGTGAGTCGCAGAGCCGATGTGGGGCAGGGCGACGACGTTCGGCATGGTCAGCAGCGGAGAGTCCACCGGCAGCGGCTCCTGTTCAAACACGTCCAGACCGGCGGCGTGGATCTCACCGTTTTGCAGTGCCTCAATCAGCGCCTTCTCATCGACCACCGGGCCGCGACCCGCATTGATGAAAATGGCCGATTTCTTCATCTTTTCAAACGCCGCTTTGCCGATCAGATGACGCGTTTCATCCGTCAGCGGCAGGATCAGGCAGACAAAGTCGGCTTCCTGCAACAGCGTATCAAGCTCGCAGTAGCGGGCGTTAAAACGTTCTTCAGCTTCACTGTGGTGGCGGCGCGCGTTGTACAGGATCGGCATGTTGAAGCCAAAATGCGCGCGCTGTGCCAGCGCCAGCCCGATACGGCCCATCCCTACGATGCCCAGCGTTTTGCCATGAACGTCCACGCCGAACCAGTCCGGACCAATGCTTTTCGTCCATTCGCCCGCTTTCACGCGCTCGGCCACATCCACCACGCGGCGGGCGGTGCTGAGCACCAGCGCCATTAGCGTGTCGGCGACGGTCTCCGTCAGGGCATGTGGCGTGTGCATCAGCAGGATGTTGCGCGCGTTAAGCGCATCCACGTCGAAATTGTCGTATCCCACAGAAACGGTTGAGGTGGCACGAAGCTTCGGCATTTTCTCCAGCAGCGCCGCATCCACCTTTTCGCTTGAACCCAGCAGGCCCTCGGCGCTGGCAAACGCGTCGGCGTGCTGTGCCACGGTTTCCGGGCTGAGGTTCTTTACCCGGGTAACGGTAAAGTGTTCCTCCAGGCGTTTTTGCAGATCATCAGGCAGTGCTTTGTACAAAATGACGGACGGCTTCATGCTAATCTCCGTTGATTTTAAAAGGATTCAGGCGTGGCGTGCGCCGACGGGTAGCTGTTGATTATTAGCAGGCTTAACGATCAGAGTAAGCCATACCGAGGCAAAAAGCGCCACCCCCATAAAGATGTAAGAGGCCGACGGGCTGCCGGTGGCGCCGTTCAGATAGCCCACAAACCACGAGCCAAAGAACGAACCCAGCGCACCCATACTGTTGATCAGCGCCATTGCGCCCCCTGCGACGTTACGCGGCAGCATTTCCGGGATGATGGCAAAGAACGGACCATACGGGGCATACATAGCCGCACCCGCAATCACCAGCAGCGTATAGGAGGCCCAGAAGTGATTCGCGCCCACGGCCCAGGAGCCAATGAAGGCAAAAGCAGCGATCAGCAGCAGTGGCCAGACGAACAGCTTACGGTTTTGCAGCTTGTCCGATGCCCAGGAGACAATAATCATTGCGATGGTCGCAGCCAGGTAAGGCACCGATGACAGCCAGCCTACTTCCACCATGCCAAGGTTTTCACCGCCGCTGCGGATGATCGACGGCAGCCACAGCACAAAGCCGTACACGCCAATACTCCAGGTAAAATACTGTGCGCACAGCAGGATGACGTTCCGGGAGCGGAAGGCTTCGCCGTAGTTACGCACCGCTTTAAGCCCCTGCTGCTCTTTATCCAGCTGCGCCTGGAGTGCGGCTTTTTCGTCCTCAGAAAGCCATTTTGCCTGGGCTGGCTTATCTTTCACCAGCACCCACCAGCAGAAAGCCCAGATAATCGCGGGAACCCCTTCAATGATGAACATCTCGCGCCAGCCGAAGGACTGGATCAGATAGCCGGAAACCACCGACATCCACAGCACGGTGACCGGGTTACCAAGTATCAGGAAAGTATTGGCGCGTGAACGCTCAGATTTAGTAAACCAGTTGCTGATGTAAATCAGCATTGCTGGCATGACGGCCGCCTCAACCACGCCGAGAATAAAGCGAATGGCCGCCAGAGCAGGGATGTTATTCACCACGCCAGTGAGCGACGCACAGGCACCCCATAAGATCAGGCAGATGAAAATGAGTTTTCGCACGCTGCGGCGTTCGGCGTAAATCGCGCCGGGGATCTGGAAGAAGAAATAACCCAGGAAGAAGAGGGCGCCCAGCAGGGAGGAAACCCCTTTGGTGATCCCCAGGTCTTCGTTGATCCCTGCGGCGGATGCAAAACTAAAGTTGGCACGATCCAGGTACGCCAGGCTGTACGTGATAAACACGATTGGCATGATGTACCACCAGCGTTTTACTGCATTGGTCGAACTGTTCATAGGCTTGCCTCTGTTGTTGAGGTTGTTAACCCCTCACCCTAACCCTCTCCCCAAAGGGGCGAGGGGATGACTTGCACCCTCTCCCCTTTGGGGAGAGGGCCGGGGTGAGGGGATTTAGTCGTTAAGCTGCGCGCGGGTTGGCAGGCCTTCGCTGTCGCCCTGCACCTGAATTGCCAGCGAACCAATTTTGTTGCCTCGCGCCACGGCCTGTGACAGCGGTTTGCCCTCCAGCAGGGCGCTAATGACCCCGACGGCAAACCCATCGCCCGCGCCTACGGTATCGACCACGTTGTCGACTTTTACCGCAGCGACGGCGCCTTGCTCGCCGTCGGCAGTTTTAAACCATGCGCCGTCGGCACCGGTTTTCAGCACCACGGCTTTTACCCCTCTGTTGAGGTAAAAATCAGCAATGCCCTCCGGCGTACTTTCGCCAGTGAGGATCATTCCCTCTTTCACGCCCGGCAGAACCCAGTCCGCCTGGAACGCCAGTCGGTTGAGTTTCTCAATCATCTCCGCTTCGCTTTTCCACAGCACCGGACGCAGGTTGGGATCGAAAGAGATCGTTTTGCCCTGCGCTTTCATTGCCGAAGCGGCGTGATCCAGTAAATCGTACGAGCTGGCCGAGAGCGCCGCCGCCACGCCGCTCAGGTGCAGGTGGCGTGCGGAGGAGAAGTACGCGGCGTGATAATCATCCACGGAGAGATGGCTTGCCGCTGAGCCTTTGCGGAAATATTCCACGATGGGATCGGTTCCATTTTCAACTTTAGATTTCAGCTGAAAGCCCGTCGGGAAGCGTCCGTCGAGCGTGACGCCTTCGGCATCAATGCCCTCTTTTTTTAACGAGTCGAGAACGAAATGACCAAAGCTGTCATTTCCCACGCGGCTTACCCAGCCGACATTCAGCCCCAGCCGCGCAAGGCCGGTCGCGACATTCAGCTCGGCGCCTGCCACACGTTTAATGAAGTGCTCCACGGTGCTCAGCTCGCCCGTTTCGGTGGCGACAAACATCGCCATGGCCTCGCCGATGGTGATGACATCCAGCGTCTTGTGCATGTTTTACTCCTCGCGCAGCAGGTTGACGTAATGGCGGGTGACGGCGGTTAAGTCCGTCCCTTCAAGCGGAAATTCGATCCCGCGTGGCGCATCGGCAGGGAGTTGATTAAGCAGATCCCGCCAGCGAGAATCGGCCTGATCCGGCGCGACGGCGCGGAACTGCGCCTTATGCGGGACCGCTGCTTTCACATGAATATAGCTTATGGCGGGAGCCAGCTGACGTGCGGCCTCTTCCGGGGAGTCGCCGACCCACAGCCAGTTACCCATATCGAACGTCAGCGTGACCGGCAGCGCCATTACCCGGCAGGCGGCTTTAAAGCGCTGCATCGGAGCGAGCTGACCGCAGTCGGTCTGGTCGTTTTCCACCACCAGCGTCATACCGCTTTCATCCAGCAGTGCGCGCAGGGCTTCAGGCGGCTGTTTGTCGCTGAAATGACCCAGCGAGACTTTAAGCCACAGCGCGTTCAGGGCGCTGGCTTCGCTAAGGTAGCGCGGGAGATCCGGGTTGAGGGCACCGTCGGGCATAAACAGGGGAGCCGGGGCAGAGTAGCAGGCCAGTAAACCCAGCAGTTCAATGGATTCGCCGAGCGCTGGCAGCGCCATCAACTCGTCGCTGTTGAAAAGCTCGCGGCGGATTTCAACGCCATCAGCGCCTGCGCCAGCAATAACGGGAAGCATCGCCCGTTGACCGCCTGCCTGTCGCACCTGATCCGCGCCATACGCGGCGGTGACCACCATTATTTTCCTGCTCATTTCCTGACTCCAGGGCGTAATCGATGGTATTACGCTAGTTGGAACCGGTTCCAATGAAAAGTTTGGGATGTTGAATTTATGATCGCTGTCACGAAGGGGGAATTAACGGGCGGTAGAGCCGCGAACGATAAGCTCGCCGGAAAAAACCTGCTCGCGTACGGCGTCGCGGGTGCCTTCAATCCGGCGAACCACTTGTTCAACAGCAGCATAGCCGATCTGCCAGGTCGGTTGTTTGAGGGTGGTAATGCCTACGCCCGCAAGTGCTGCCCACTCCAGTTCATCAAAACCGAGTAAGCCGATGTCGCTGCCCCAGTGCAGGCCAATGCGTTTCAGCGAGCGGGCAACCTGAAGCGTCAGCGCCCCGTTCGCGGAGATCACCGCTTTGCGCATACCCCGATGGCGGGTGTGGAACTGGCGCAGGGTATTATCCAGCTGTTCGGCTTCATGGAGGGGGATTTCAGCATTCTCGGCGATCACGCCGGGATAACGCGCCAGCGTGGCACGAAATGCAGCCAGGCGGTCGCGGCGGGTGTTAACCATACCCAGCGGTTCGCTCAGGAACAGAATGGCTTCGAAACCCTGTTCAATCAGGTGCTCGGTGGCGGTAGTGGCCGCCTGGGTGTTATCCAGCCCGACCACATCGCAGGCAAATTCCGGGATTTTACGATCAATAAGCACCATCGGCAGAGACGATTGTTGCAGACGATTTAGCCCTTCTTCGCGCATCCCGACGGCATTCACCACAATCCCTTCGACCTGATAACTGCGCAGCAGATCGAGGTAGTGCAGCTCCTGATCAACTTCGTTATTGGTGTTACAGACCAGAGGGGTAAAGCCTTTCTCACGGCACGCCGCTTCGATGCCGCTGAGGACGTTGACGGAGTAAGGGTTGGTAATATCGGCGATGATAAGGCCAATCAGGCGGGTACGACCACGCTTCAGGCCGCGCGCCATCAGGCTGGGACGGTAGTCGAGATCGGCAATGGCCTGTTCGATTCGCGCCAGCAGCGCATCGGAAAGCAGGTGTTTCTCGCCGTTGAGGTAGCGTGAAATGCTGGTTTTACCGGTTTTGGCGGCTTTCGCCACATCGCTGATGGTGGCCCGGGTTGGTTTGCTCATCGCTGATTTCTCTGAATTTAGTGAGAATACCTTAGCGGGAAAATCTGGCGAATCAAGCTATTTGCCGGGTGGCGCTGCGCTTACCGGAGGTTGCGGTCTGATGTCCTCACCCCAACCCTCTCCCACGGGAGAGGGCGCAAAAACTAAAAACGGCAACGGGGTTGCCGTTTTGCTTTTACCTACTGCACAGGACTCAACGTAATCTCAACGCGGCGGTTCTGCGCTTTGCCTTCCGCCGTGCTGTTGCTGGCGATCGGGTTAGCCGGACCCATGCCGCTGGTGCGGATGCGGTTTGCTTCTACGCCCTGGGTGATCAGCGAGCTGGCTACGGAATCTGCGCGCTGCTGCGACAGACGCATGTTCAGATCGTGGCTGCCGGTGCTGTCGGTGTAGCCAATCACGTTCACGGCAGTTTTGTTGTACTCTTTCAGCACCATGGCCACGCCGGTCAGGGTGTTCGCGCCCGCGGGTTTCAGCGTCGCGCTGCTGCTGTCAAAGGTCACATTGTTTGGCATGTTCAGGATGATGTTGTCACCGCTGCGCGTCACGCTCACGCCTGTACCTTTCATTTTGTCACGCAGTTTCGCTTCCTGCACGTCCATGTAATAACCCACGCCGCCGCCTAGGGCTGCGCCTGCCGCTGCGCCAATCAGCGCGCCTTTGCCGCGATCTTTCTTGGAGGAGGAGAGTGCGCCAACGCCTGCGCCAACCAGGGAACCAATACCCGCGCCAATGCCGGATTTACCCGCTTCGCGTTCGCCGGTGTAAGGGTTGGTTGTGCAGCCTGAAACAGCCAGTGCGCCGCTCACCAGAGCAGCAATAACGAGTACGCGTTTTTTCATCTTATTTCCTTAATCCTTTTTATTCTTTGCCACGACGGGCGTGGCAGTGGATTATGACGTCCGGATACGGAGAAAATTCCATAGATAACTCTGAAATTTGTCACAAACCATAAACTGCCCCAATGAAGGCCGTAACACCTGCACGCAACCAGGAGCGCACGCTTTGAGCACCTCAACAAAAACCATTCTGACCGCCGCCCACTGGGGGCCGATGCTGGTCGAAACCGATGGCGACACTGTGCTGTCGTCTCGCGGAGCTTTGCCTTCGCGCCATCACAACTCTTTACAGACCGTCGTTCGCGATCAGGTACACAGCAAAACCCGTGTACGCTGGCCGATGGTGCGTAAAGGCTTTCTGGCGTCACCGGATAAACCGCAGGGCATTCGCGGACAGGATGAGTTCGTTCGCGTGAGCTGGGATGACGCGCTGGCGTTGATCCATACGCAGCATAAACGCATTCGCGACAGCTATGGCCCGTCGTCCATTTTTGCCGGCTCCTATGGCTGGCGCTCGAACGGCGTGCTGCATAAGGCCGCAACCCTGCTGCAACGCTACATGAGCCTGGCCGGGGGCTATACCGGCCATCTGGGTGATTACTCGACCGGTGCGGCGCAGGCGATCATGCCGTATGTCGTAGGCGGAAATGAGGTCTATCAGCAGCAGACCAGCTGGCCGCTGGTGCTGGAGCATACGGAGGTGGTGGTGCTGTGGAGCGCCAACCCGCTCAATACGTTGAAAATTGCCTGGAATGCCTCCGACGAGCAGGGCGTGTCCTACTTCGATGCGCTGCGTAAAAGCGGCAAGCGCATCATCTGTATCGACCCGATGCGTTCTGAAACGCTGGATTTCTTCGGTGACAGCGCCGAGTGGATCGCGCCGCATATGGGCACCGACGTGGCGATGATGCTGGGCGTCGCCCACACCCTGGTGGAGAACGGCTGGCACGACGCGGAATTTCTGGCGCGTTGCACCACGGGCTTCGATAAATTTGCCGACTATCTGACGGGGCAAACCGATGGTATTGCGAAAACCGCAGAGTGGGCCGAGGCGATTTGCGGTGTTGATGCCGATAAAATCCGCGAACTGGCGGCGTTATTCCATAGTCATGTCACGATGCTCATGTCAGGCTGGGGGATGCAGCGCCAGCAGTTTGGCGAGCAAAAACACTGGATGCTGGTGACGCTCGCCGCGATGCTCGGGCAGATTGGCACCCCCGGCGGCGGTTTTGGCCTTTCCTATCACTTTGCTAACGGCGGCAACCCGACGCGTAAAGCCGCGGTGCTGGCTTCCATGCAGGGCTCGGTGCAGGGTGGCGTGGACGCTGTGGATAAAATTCCGGTAGCACGCATTGTTGAAGCGCTGGAGAACCCTGGCGGGTTTTATCAGCATAACGGCCAGGATCGCCATTTCCCGGATATAAAGTTTGTCTGGTGGGCGGGTGGGGCCAACTTCACCCATCACCAGGATACCAACCGCCTGATCCGTGCCTGGCAGAAACCGGAGCTGGTGGTGATCTCGGAGTGCTTCTGGACCGCGTCAGCCAAACATGCCGATATCGTGTTGCCCGCCACGACCTCGTTCGAGCGTAACGATCTCACCATGACCGGGGATTACAGCAACCAGCATATGGTGCCGATGAAGCGCGTCGTGGCTCCCCGGGATGAAGCGCGGGATGATTTTGACGTCTTTGCCGACCTGAGTGAAATGTGGGAAGCGGGCGGGCGCGAGCGTTTCACCGAGGGCAAAACGGATCTGCAATGGCTGGAAACGTTTTACCAGGTTGCCAGCCAGCGCGGGGCTGCGCAGGGCGTGACGCTGCCGCCATTTGCTGAATTCTGGGAGGCAAACCAACTCTTCGAAATGCCGGAAAGCGAGCAGAACGCGCGGTTTGTGCGCTTCGCTGATTTTCGTCGCGACCCTGAGAATCACCCGTTAAAAACAGAAAGCGGGAAGATTGTGATCTACAGCGAACGCATCGCCAGCTATGGCTACGCGGACTGTCCCCCGCATCCGGCATGGCTGGAGCCGGATGAATGGCATGGCAATGCGCAGCCGGGACAGCTTCAGCTGCTGTCTGCCCATCCAGCCCATCGTCTGCACAGCCAGCTTAACTATTCGGCTCTGCGTGAGCAGTATGCGGTGGCCGATCGTGAGCCGATTGCGCTGAACAGCGATGACGCAAAAGCGCGGGGGATTAACCACGGCGATCTCGTTCGGGTCTGGAACGCGCGCGGGCAGGTGCTGGCAGGTGCCGTGGTGAGTGACGGGATCCGCCCTGGCGTTTTCTGCATTCATCAGGGCGCATGGCCGGATCTGGCGCTGGAGGAGGGCGGTATTTGTAAGAACGGCGCCGTAAACGTGCTGACCAAAGATCTCCCCAGCTCGAAGCTGGGGAATGGCTGCGCGGGGAATACGGCGCTGGCATGGGTGGAAAAATATCAGGGGCCAGCGCTTACGCTGACGGCGTTTGATCCGCCTGCCAGCTCATGATCCACGTCGGGTGTTGGGTATCATCCTGCCAGGCGCTGTCTTCAATGCGAAAACCCTGGGCATGGTAGAAATTCACCGCCCGCACGTTTTTCTGATATACCTCCAGGGTTAAATACGGGTAGCGCTGCTGAACGTGCTTCAGCAGCGCACGCCCGATCCCCTTTCCGATGAACGCCGGGGCGACAAACAAGGCTCCCACGAACTGGAACTGCATGACGCTGATAAAACCGCACAGGGTACCGTTTTCCTCCCAGACCCAGGTCTCGGCAGCGGGAAGGTAATCATCCCGCACTACCGCTTCATTCGCTTGCCAGTAGCTTGCGTCGATAAACGGATGCGCCTCGGTGGTGCTTTCCAGCCACAGACGCAAAAGCGGCGCGGTGTTCTCACTTTGCCATTTGCGGATCATGGTGGCCCTCCGGATGGCAGAAGCAGCCCGTAATGTGGTCATTGACCAGCCCGCAGGCCTGCATAAAGGAGTAACAGATGGTGGTGCCCACAAACTTGAAGCCGCGTTTTTTCAGCGCTTTCGACAGGGCATCTGAGGCGGGGGTCGAGGTTGGGATCTCTGCAAGCGTGGCGGCCTGCGTTACCTTCGGCTCGTTATCCACAAACGACCAGACAAAGGCTGAGAACGGTTCACCGTTTTGCGCCATCGCCAGATAAGCACGTGCGTTACCAATAATGGCCTGAATTTTACCGCGATGGCGGATAATACCGGTATCAAGAACCAGCCTTTCCACATCGTCATCGGTCATGGCGGCAACCGCGACCGGATCGAACTGGTGGAAGGCTTTGCGGTAGTTCTCACGCTTTTTCAGAACGGTGATCCACGACAGTCCGGCCTGCTGGCCTTCGAGGCAAATCATTTCAAACAGTTTTTTACCGTCGGTTTCCGGTACGCCCCATTCCTTGTCGTGATAATCGATATAAAGCTGATCCTGGCTTACCCAGCCGCAACGTTGCATAGGTCATCTCCCTTCCTGATACGGTAAACGCAAAAATTTCAATCTGCCCGGCTTGACGTGTCTGCTAAAGAGACAATAGTTAATACAGGGCTATACGCCCTAATACCTCTTCGAACAATGACATATATCGCCGAATTCGGCTCTTTCTGGAGTCGCTTTGATGATGTTAAAAAAAATCAGTGGTCGCCATGCTGCTTCTGGCCTGGTGGGTGTCTCAGCCTGCCTGCTTCTTTGTAACACCGCTTTTGCGTGGCAACAGGAATATATCGTTTCAGATGCACAAAATAATACGATGGAACGCTATACATGGGACGCCGATCACCAACCGCGTTATGAAGATATTCTCGCGGAGCGTATAAACCGCTCGCAGAATGCGGCGGGGTTTGCCCTGAACGATCCCTCCGGTTCGGATGCGGAAACCGTTCTGAGCGTTGGCTGGAATTTTCCCGTGGCGGGACATTTCACAACCGGACCCGTAATGGCGTGGCGCACAGATGGCACGCCCCCCGCACCGGTGAATGCGTTTGGTGATACCACCACCACGCAGTCGCTTACCGATCCCCTCTGGCATGCCAGCGTGAACTCGTTGGGGTGGCGTGTCGATACGCAGTATGGTGATTTACACCCCTGGGCGAAGATCAGCTACAACCAGCAGTCGGAGGAAGAATATTTGTATACCCTGGGCTTAAGCGCCAAATTTTAGGGTTGTTACTTTTTTAAACGCTGCGGTAACATATTTAATACAATAACGGTGAGGGTTGCAGCGATAGTACTCACTCACCTTTCAGCGTTTTCTTTCCCGGCAAGGTCATTCATTCCCGCTTCCAGGCATTTCATTCCGTTTCTCCTGCATTTCATGCCGTTTTATCCCTGGCGTATTGGGGTTTTGTTTATCGTGTCCTTAGCGAATTTCCTTAATTTATCTTGCAGGACACTGCCATGAACGAATCAACTTATAACCGCACGCGTTGGCTTACGCTATTTGGCACCATCGTTACCCAGTTCGCACTGGGCTCGGTCTATACCTGGAGCCTGTTTAACAGCGCCCTGTCTGATAAGCTCGGCGCGCCAATAAGCCAGGTGGCGTTCTCCTTCGGCTTGTTGAGTCTTGGGCTGGCCATTTCCTCTTCCGTGGCGGGCAAACTTCAGGAGCGCTTCGGCGTGAAGCGTGTGACCATGGCCTCCGGGATCCTGCTGGGCGTGGGTTTCTTCCTGACGGCACATTCTGACAACCTGATGATGCTGTGGCTGAGCGCCGGAGTGCTGGTGGGGCTGGCGGACGGCGCAGGCTACCTGCTGACGCTGTCTAACTGCGTGAAGTGGTTCCCGGAGCGTAAAGGACTTATCTCCGCATTTGCCATTGGTTCGTATGGCCTGGGCAGCCTCGGGTTCAAATTCATCGATGCGCATCTGCTGGCCTCGGTGGGGCTTGAGAAAACCTTTATGATCTGGGGCGTGATTGTGCTGGTGATGATCCTCTTCGGCGCAACGCTGATGAAAGATGCCCCTCAGCAGGAAGTGAAAACCGTTAACGGCGTGGTGGAGAATGATTTCACTCTCGCACAGTCCATGCGTAAACCGCAGTACTGGATGCTGGCGGTGATGTTCCTGACGGCCTGCATGAGCGGTCTGTATGTCATCGGCGTGGCGAAGGATATCGCGCAGGGCATGGTGAAACTGGACGCGGCGACGGCGGCGAACGCGGTAACGGTCATTTCCATCGCAAACCTCTCGGGTCGCCTGGTGCTGGGTATTCTGTCTGACAAAATCGCCCGGATCCGCGTGATTACGCTGGGGCAGGTCATCTCGCTGGTGGGGATGGCGGCGCTGCTGTTCGCTCCGCTGAATGAGGCGACATTCTTTGCGGCGATTGCCTGCGTAGCCTTTAACTTTGGCGGCACCATTACCGTCTTCCCGTCACTGGTGAGCGAGTTCTTTGGCCTGAATAACCTGGCGAAAAACTACGGCGTGATTTATCTCGGCTTCGGCATCGGCAGTATTTGCGGTTCGCTGATTGCCTCGCTGTTCGGCGGCTTCTATGTGACCTTCTGTGTGATATTTGCCCTGCTGATTATTTCGCTGGCGCTGTCTACCACGATTCGTCAGCCGCAGCGTGAAGTGTTAAGCGAAGCACATGCATGATAAATCTGTTGTAAAAAAGCGCCCATCGGGCGCTTTTTTTAGCATAAAGACATAATAAATTATAATCTACCAGCCGCCCGATAAATAAGGGAAAACATTCCAATACTTTATGAATTAGAAAAAACAATATATTAATTATATTGATTTATTCCGAATATAACTTTTGTGGATGTGCGCTACCTCATAGCTTTATGATTTTTATTACTTTAAGTCCTGCTGAAAGGTAGTTTTACTTAATCTAATTTTAAAATCTGACCCTCTCTCTATATGCTCCATTCCCTCACGGAATGCAGGTTATTCCTAAGGATGTATTCTGTCATCTTTCGACATAAATGGAGTTTTTAATGAAAAAGGTTGTTTTTGCACTGTCTGCTCTCGCTGTAGTTTCCACTTCCGCTTTCGCGGCTGATTCTGGTGACGGCACCGTTAAATTCACCGGTGAAATCGTTGACGCACCATGCGTCGTTTCTACTGACTCTCAGAACCAGGAAGTTGTGCTGGGTCAGGTTAAGAAAACTGTCTTCAAAGCGGTTGGCGACAAATCTGTTTCCAAACCATTCCAGATCAAACTGGAAGACTGCGATATCTCCAGCAAAACCAAAGTTAACGTCAACTTCACTGGCGTAGCGGATGCAGACGACGCAAAACTGGTTTCTGTTAGCACTGAAGCTGGCGCGGCATCTGGTGTGGGTATTGGTATCTACGACAACGCAAACAAGCTGGTTGATATGAACAGCGGTAAATCCACCACCACGCTGTCTGCTGGCCAGACCGTGCTGTACTACACCGCTAACTATGTTGCAACCAAAGCGGCTGTCACCACCGGTTACGGTAACGCAGAAGTAGACTTCAACCTGTCTTACGAATAATCGAATTGTCATTAGTACAGACAATCACAATGGCAACGGAAACCCCGTTGCCATTTTTTCCAGCGGAGACTCAGGGAGAGAATCATGAACCGCTCACGTTTGATATCTTGCGCAGCACTGGCGCTGGCGCTGATTGCTCAAAACAGTTTTGCAGGCGGCGTGGCATTAAGCAGCACACGCGTTATTTATGACGGCAGCAGAAAGAAAGCTTCTCTGACGGTCAACAATAAAAGCACCACGGACGAATTTCTTATCCAGTCCTGGATTGATGATGCTAACGGTAATAAAAAAACGCCATTTATCATCACCCCACCGTTATTTAAATTAAATCCGACGAAAAATAACGTCTTACGTATTGTGAATACGTCTAATGCGTTACCGCAGGATCGTGAATCTGTTTACTGGGTTAACGTGAAAGCGATTCCTGCCAAAAGTGAAAACGCAGAGGATAAAAACGTGCTGCAAATTGCCGTGCGTACCCGCTTAAAACTGTTCTATCGCCCGGCGGGCCTGAAAGGCAATAGCATGGACGGCTGGAGCAAACTGAAGTTTACAAGCGCAGGGGCTAACCAGATCAAAGTGGAAAACCCATCCGCCTTTAACCTGACGTTTAATAAATTTTACGCCAACGGTCGCAATATTGAAAAAACGGGAATGGTTCCGGCAAAAGGCTCTTTGAATATCGAACTGCCAGCCGGCACCGGTAAGGTAAGCGAAGTTAAATACAACATTATTAATGACTTCGGTACCGCTGGCGACATGCTTACACAGCGCGTTAATTAACACGTTTTAAAGGTTTATTACTATGCCATGGACGCATCTTCCTCTGGTCAATAAGACCCCGCGTTTCCCGCTGTCTGCGCTTGCGCTGATGATTGCGGGTACGCTCCCCGTATATGCAGGAAAATTTAATCCGCGCTTTCTGGAGGATGTGCCGGGTATTGAGCAGCACGTTGACCTTTCAATGTATGAATCCAGTAAAGCCGAACAGCTACCGGGTAAATACCGCGTGTCGGTGGTGGTCAACGATAAAAAAATGGAGTCTCGCACCCTGGAGTTTAAGGCCGCGACAGAGGCGCAGCGCACAAAAATGGGTGAGTCCCTCGTGCCGTGCTTGAGTCGTGTGCAGCTTGAGGATATGGGCGTGCGTATTGAGAGCTTTCCGGCGCTGAAAATGGCGCCGCCGGAAGCCTGCGTTGCTTTTGACGACATTATTCCTCAGGCTGCCAGCCATTTCGATTTTGCGGACCAGACATTGATCATGAGTTTCCCACAGGCCGCGATGAGACAGACCGCGCGCGGTACGGTGCCAGAATCGCAGTGGGACGAAGGGGTGAACGCCCTGCTGGTGGATTATAACTTCACCGGTAGCAATGCCAGCTATGACGCACATGACAGCGATTCCAGCTATAGCAGCGACAGCTACTACCTGAACCTGCGCAGCGGCGTGAACCTGGGGGCGTGGCGGTTACGTAACTACAGTACCTGGACGCGAAACGATGGCGATAACCGATGGGATAACATCGGCACCTCGTTAAGCCGTGCCATTGTGCCGTTGAAATCACAGTTGACGCTGGGGGACACCTCAACGTCCGGTGATATTTTTGACAGCATTCAGATGCGCGGCGCACAGCTAACCTCCGACGAAGAGATGCTGCCTGACAGCCAGCGCGGGTTTGCGCCGGTGATCCGCGGTATTGCCAAAAGTAGCGCCGAAGTGACCGTTGAGCAGAACAACTACGTTATTTACCGCACGTTTGTTCAGCCGGGTGCGTTTGAAATTAATGACCTGTACCCCACCTCAAACAGCGGCGACCTGACGGTTACCATCAAAGAGGCGGACGGCAGCGAGCAGAAGTTCGTTCAACCGTTCTCCGCGGTGGCGATCCTCCAGCGTGAAGGCCATCTGAAGTACAGCCTCTCCGCAGGGGAATACCGTGCCGGGAACTATGACAGCGCCGAGCCGAAGTTCTGGCAGCTGGATGCCATGTACGGTCTGCCGTACGGCTTTACCGTTTACGGCGGGTCGATCTTTTCCGACGACTATTACTCGCTGGCGGGTGGCTTAGGTAAAAACTTCGGTTACATCGGTGCGGTCTCCATCGACGTGACTCAGGCGAAAAGCAATCTGGCAAATGACGAAAAGTCGGAAGGTCAGTCTTACCGCTTCCTCTACTCCAAGAGCTTCAACAGCGGTACCGATTTCCGTCTGCTGGGTTACAAATATTCGACCAGCGGCTACTACACCTTCCAGGAAGCGACGGATGTACGCAGCGATGCGGACAGCTCGTATAGCCAGTACCACAAGCGTAGCCAGATTCAGGGCAACGTGACGCAGCAACTGGGTACCTGGGGCTCGGTCTATTTTAACGTCACGCAGCAGGACTACTGGAATGATGAAGGTAAACAACGCTCGCTGAACGCTGGCTACAACGGCCGTATTGGGCGCGTGAACTACAGCATCGCCTACACCTGGACGAAAAGCCCGGAGTGGGATGAGAGCGATCGTCTGCTGTCATTCTCCATGTCGATTCCGCTGGGACGTATGTGGAGTAACTACCATCTCACCACCGATCAGCATGGCCGTACCAACCAGCAACTGGGCGTCAGCGGTGCCGCGCTGGAAGACCGCAACCTGAACTATAGCGTGCAGGAAGGCTACGGCAGCAACGGCGAGGGTAACAGCGGCAGCGTGAACCTGGATTACCAGGGCGGCGTCGGGAATGCCAGCCTGGGTTACAACTACAACCGCGACGGCCAGCAGGTGAACTACGGTCTGCGCGGCGGCGTGATTGCCCACAGTGAAGGCATTACGCTTTCTCAACCGCTGGGCGAGTCAATGGCCATTATCTCTGCGCCGGGCGCGCGCGGTGCGCACGTCATCAACAACGGCGGCGTGGAAGTGGACTGGATGGGTAACGCGGTGGTGCCGTACCTCACACCGTACCGTGAAACGGAAGTCTCACTGCGAAGCGACAGCCTGAACAATCAGGTTGATCTGGACACCGCCTCCGTCAATGTGGTGCCAACGCGCGGTGCCATCGTCCGGGCACGCTTCGACACCCGCGTGGGCTATCGCGTGCTAATGACCCTGACGCAGGCCAATGGCAAAGCGGTGCCGTTTGGTGCGACCGCCACGTTGCTGGATACCAAAAAAGAGTCCAGCAGTATCGTGGGTGAAGACGGACAGCTTTATATCAGCGGGATGCCGGAGAAAGGTGCACTTCAGGTTAACTGGGGTAAAGACCAGGCACAGCAATGTCGCGTGGCGTTTACGCTGCCGGAACAACAGGAGAATACCGGCGTGGTGATGGCGAATGCCGTCTGCCGGTAACAGGGAAGGATACGAGTATGTTGAAAAAAATAATGATGTTTGCGGGCCTGCTGGGCGGAACTGCGCTGGTTTCAGGACAGGCGCTGGCGGCAGCGGATTGGGGACCGTGTACCCCAGACACTCCCCACACTTATTCAGCAGTGCTGGAGAAAACCATCACCGATACGTCAAAGAATGCTTCAGGGACGGTATTCCGCGACTTTTGGTCATGGGATTTAGGTGGGTCGTATAAAGCGACATGTGAATGCCCGCCTGGCAAGGCTCCCACCACCGTCCTGTTCAAGGCTAGCTCACCTCTCCCCGTAGGTCACAGCGAAGGAGAAAGGGAATACTATATTATCAATGATAATATCCAGATTTCTGCCGATGTCTGGATAGAAGGTAACGTGGAGAAATACTTCTCAGTACCATTTGAGAATATCGATAATCTGACTATGAGCCGAGTGGGTTGCGATGTGGATGGGAAGGATGGAGGCTGGGGGACCGGAAGTAGAGGAAAGCTCTCCCTTTATATTAATCATCCTTTCGTTGGTGAGATGACTATACCCAGTACAAGGCTATTGGATATTTTTGGAACCACTACAGCGGGAGTCTACAGTGCGGTTCCATTGACTAGCGTATTTTTTAGTGGCCATATAATTGTGCCTCAGGGATGCGAACTCTCCAGCGGTAGCACGCTGGAAATCCCCTTTGGCGAATTTAAGGCCAGTGATTTTAAAGATCGCAAAGGGCAAATTGCAAAGAACGGCAAGAAATTAACCAAAGAGCTACAGTTTAAATGCACCAATATTGCCGATGGCGTTAAGATCTTCCTGCGTATTGAGGGAATGCCAAACGCCAATGATTCGAATGCCATTGACATGGGCAATCCGGATATCGGCGCTGTCATTGAGGGCGCGAACGGTAAGATTTTGGTGCCAAATGACACCAGTGTTAATCAGGAACTGAGCGTATCTGCGCTGGATGATGATACGCACCGCACCGCCTCGACGACCATTTCGGCTTACCCTATTAGCACCACCGGCAAATTGCCGGCCGCCGGGGAGTTCGAAGGGATCGCCACCATGCGTATCGATGTGGAGTAAGCCGGATGAATACCCTTAATAGGTTTTTGCCAGCGTGTTTGCTGCTTACCACCTCAGCGATGGCGGCACCGACGAATATCGGTTCCGCAGGCGATATTCACTTTTCTATTATCATTAAGGCGGCCACCTGTGAGCTGGAAAGGGACAGTATTGACGTCGATATGGATACCGTGGTGCTTCAGCGCCCGATAAAAGTGGGTAAGGAGTTGAATCAGAAAAGCTTTAGTATCGGCTTAAAAGACTGCGCGTATGCCACGAAGGCCTACGTCAAGATGGACGGTACGCCAGATGTGACTAACTCCTCACTCTTTGCGCTGGACAGCGGGGGGGCGACGGGCGTGGCGTTAAAAATCAAAACGTCGGGCGGGGTGCAGCAGTCCCCCTCCAGTACCGATTCTACACCCGTGGAGCATGTCGTCTGGTTTGATGGTACGAACAAGCTGAATTACATCGCCAGCTATGTGCCTGTTAAACCGGATGCCACCGTGGGCGCGGCAAATGCGACAGTGAATTTTAGCGTCGAATATGAGTAATCCAGGAGGGCCGGTTCGCTGGCCCTTTGCCCATTTTGCGGGGTTGCATCAGCGCGCTGCTTCTCCAGACGCTGATTTTTTGTAAAAATCTTCATCGATCACACTCTCTGCTGCCACTTTTCTTCCCCACTGTGGTCTACTTATCGCGCTTGTAGACGTTTCTGATAACGGTTTCTCTCGCACCTACTTACTCTGTCAGCTTTCTCAACGAGATTCGGCGGGTCTTTATACCCCTTCCCCCAGGGTTGTTTGCATGAAATATATTAGATCTCTTACCCAGCAAAGATTGTGTCTGATGCTGGCTGTCTATATCGGTTTGTTTCTGAATGGCGCGGTGCTGTTCAGAAGAGTGGAAGGTTATTTTGAACACCTCACCGTAAGAAACGGGATTTTCGCCGCGATTGAAGTGTTTGGCTCAATTCTGGCCACTTTCTTCCTGTTACGCCTGCTTTCTCTCTTTGGCCGTCGCACATGGCAAATTCTGGCCTCGCTGGTGGTGATTATCTCCGCCGCCGCCAGCTATTACATGACGTTCATGAACGTGGTCATTGGCTACGGTATTGTTGCTTCGGTGATGACCACGGACATCGACCTCTCGAAAGAGGTGGTGGGACAAGGGTTTATCATGTGGACGATTTTGACCTGCCTGGTTCCGCTCTTCTTTATCTGGAGTAATACCTGCCGCTATACCCTGTTACGCCAGCTGCGCACTCGTGGGCAGCGCATTCGCAACGTCGCCGTCGTTCTCCTGGCGGGTCTGCTGGTGTGGGCGCCGATTCGCCTGATGGAAAAACAGCAAAAACGTATCGAAAAAGCGACGGGTGTGGATATGCCAAGCTACGGCGGCGTGGTGGCTAACTCGTATCTGCCGTCTAACTGGCTGTCCGCGTTAGGGCTGTATGCCTGGGCACAGGCGGACGAGTCCAGCGATGTAAAATCGCTGATTAACCCGACCAAAAAGTTCACCTACCAGGCTCCGGCGGATGGGCTGGATGATACTTACGTGGTCTTTGTTATCGGCGAAACGACGCGCTGGGATCATATGGGGCTTCTCGGTTATGACCGCGATACCACCCCAAAACTGGCGCAGGAAAAAAATCTGGTGGCTTACCGCGGCTACTCCTGCGATACCGCCACGAAGCTCTCGTTGCGCTGTATGTTTGTGCGTGAGGGCGGTGCGAGTGATAACCCACAACGCACGCTAAAAGAGCAAAACGTGTTTGCTGTTCTGAAGCAGCTTGGATTTAGCTCCGATCTGTTCGCCATGCAAAGTGAGATGTGGTTCTACACCAACACCATGGCGGATAACATCGCCTATCGTGAGCAGATTGGCGCCGAGCCGCGTAACCGCGGAAAGAACGTTGATGACATGCTGCTGCTCTCTGAGATGGAACAGTCGCTGAAAAACCATCCGAAGGGTAAGCACCTTATTGTTCTGCATACCAAAGGGTCACACTACAGCTACTATCAGCGTTATACGCGCGATTTCGCCAAATGGACGCCTGAGTGTGTCGGCATTAACAAGAACTGTAGCAAGCAGGAGCTGATCAATGCCTATGATAACTCGATTCTGTATGTGGATACCTTCCTCAGCCGGGTGATCGACCAGCTTCGCGATAAGAAAGCGATTGTGATCTACGCGGCCGATCACGGCGAGTCCATCAACGAGAAAGAGCATCTGCACGGCACGCCGCGTAAGCTGGCCCCGCCGGAGCAGTTCCGCGTGCCGATGATCATGTGGATGTCGGATAAGTACCTTGAAAACCCGGGCAAAGCCAAAATGTTTGCCCATCTGAAGCAGCAGGCAGAGATCAAGGTTCCGCGCCGTCACGTTGAGCTGTATGACACCATTATGGGCTGTCTCGGCTATACCTCACCGAACGGTGGCATTAACGAAAATAACAACTGGTGTAAACTCCCTGATAACACCACAAAAGCCGCGCAATAGCTGGTCTGGCGAGAATATCGCCAGTTGAATGGCTTTTTGAAAATAAGGGATTGACGGGGGCGCACCTCAGCAGTAAGATGCGCTCCGCATTCGGCGAGTAGCGCAGCTTGGTAGCGCAACTGGTTTGGGACCAGTGGGTCGGAGGTTCGAATCCTCTCTCGCCGACCACATTCTGAAAAGGGCTAACCGCAAGGTTAGCCCTTTTTGCATTAACGCGTTACCCCGCACGAGTCCTCAAAATACCCCTTAGCCCTGCTTCCCCCTGCCTGCTTGCGGTTTTGTGACATAATCCATTGTATTTTTTTATATATAGTTTGATCTTTTTTCGCGTTGCTTATGGATAACCTCAGCATTTTTCGCTGTGCGTTTTAACGTTCGCGGTATTTAGTGCTCAGATAATCACCATTCTGTAAGAAAGTTTACCCATTCTGAATAAAACTTAATCACTGAGTGTTGCGAAATATGAAGATAATTGTGCTGCATCATGGCGAGTAGCATAAATTTCTCTGCTGAAAACTTACTGTCAGGGTTTTTTTAATCTTTGTTTGCGGTTTCTCACACTCCACGTAAATCCCCGCCACCTGTATTGACGTTTTCACATTCTGTTGACAGATTGTAGGGCACGAGGGGCATTTCAGGGAGGATCTGCGCTGCAACTCAAACGCTCTTCTGAAAGGATTCTCTATCCCTTTTAACGCCTTCGGGCATCACCGACCGGACCGGGTAAAAAATAAATAAAGGTCAGGCGGCGTAACACAACAAAGCAAAACATCACATTGGAGCACAATAATGAGTATTTCCTTGAAGAAGTCAGGGATGCTGAAGCTTGGTCTGAGCCTGGTGGCCATGACCGTCGCAGCAAGCGTACAGGCAAAAACCCTGGTTTACTGTTCTGAAGGCTCTCCGGAAGGCTTTAACCCACAGCTCTTTACCTCTGGTACGACTTACGATGCAAGCTCTGTACCGATCTATAACCGTCTGGTTGAATTTAAAACCGGCACCACGGAAGTGATTCCTGGCCTGGCTGAGAAGTGGGACGTCAGCGAAGACGGTAAAACCTATACTTTCCACCTGCGCCAGGGCGTGAAGTGGCAGGACAGCAAAGAATTTAAACCTACGCGCGACTTTAATGCCGACGACGTCGTGTTCTCCTTCGACCGTCAGAAAAATGCCCAGAACCCGTACCATAAAGTGTCTGGCGGCAGCTATGAATACTTCGAAGGGATGGGTCTGCCAGACCTGATCGCTGAAGTGAAAAAAGTGGACGATAAAACCGTTCAGTTCGTGCTGACGCGTCCGGAAGCGCCATTCCTGGCTGACCTGGCGATGGACTTTGCCTCTATTCTCTCGAAAGAGTACGCGGACAACATGCTGAAAGCCGGCACGCCGGAAAAAGTGGACCTGAACCCAATCGGTACCGGCCCGTTCCAGCTGCTTCAGTACCAGAAAGATTCCCGTATTCTGTATAAAGCCTTCCCGGGCTACTGGGGCACCAAGCCGCAGATTGACCGCCTGGTCTTCTCCATCACGCCTGACGCCTCCGTGCGTTACGCAAAATTGCAGAAAAACGAATGTCAGGTGATGCCGTATCCAAACCCGGCTGACATCGCGCGCATGAAGCAGGACAAAAATATCAACCTGCTGGAGCAGGCGGGCCTGAACGTGGGTTATCTCTCCTTCAACACTGAGAAGAAACCGTTCGATGACGTGAAAGTGCGTCAGGCGCTGACCTACGCGGTGAACAAAGAAGCGATCATCAAAGCCGTTTACCAGGGCGCAGGCGTTGCGGCCAAGAACCTGATCCCACCAACCATGTGGGGCTATAACGACGACATCAAGGACTACACCTACGATCCTGAGAAAGCGAAAGCGCTGCTGAAAGAAGCCGGTCAGGATAAAGGCTTCACCGTTGAGCTGTGGGCGATGCCGGTACAGCGTCCTTACAACCCGAACGCACGTCGTATGGCGGAAATGGTTCAGGCTGACTGGGCGAAGATTGGCGTACAGGCCAAGATTGTGACCTACGAGTGGGGCGAGTACCTGAAGCGCGCCAAAGCGGGTGAACACCAGGCTGTCATGATGGGCTGGACCGGCGACAACGGGGATCCGGACAACTTCTTCGCAACCCTGTTCAGCTGTGCGGCAGCGAAAGACGGTTCCAACTACTCTCGCTGGTGCTACAAACCGTTTGAAGACCTGATCCAGCCGGCGCGTGCGACCGACGATCACAACAAACGTATCGAACTGTACAAGCAAGCGCAGGTAGTTATGCACGATCAGGCTCCGGCATTGATTGTTGCTCACTCCACCGTGTACGAGCCAGTGCGTAAAGAAGTGAAGGGCTACGTGGTTGATCCACTGGGCAAACACCACTTCGAAAACGTGTCTGTTGAATAATTAAAAGCAACGCCAGGCGGCGCTGCGCTTGCACTGGCCTACGGTATGTAGGCCGGGTAAGCGTCGCGCCACCCGGCAGCAGTGCTTTATTCCCACTCTGAAAGGGGAGGGAATAAGATTTGTGAGCAATACAGACGTCACGCTACAAGGCGTGCGTCATCAGAGAGAATCCGGGTTATGTTGCAGTTCATCCTCCGACGTCTGGGACTGGTTATCCCGACGTTTATCGGTATCACCCTTCTCACTTTTGCCTTCGTCCATATGATCCCGGGTGACCCGGTGATGATTATGGCGGGCGAGCGTGGTATCTCCCCTGAACGTCATGCGCAACTGCTGGCTGAACTCGGCCTTGATAAGCCGATGTGGCAGCAGTACCTCCACTATATCTGGGGCGTGTTACACGGCGATTTAGGGATTTCATTGAAAAGCCGTCTTCCGGTGTGGGACGAGTTTGTACCGCGTTTTAAAGCGACGCTGGAACTCGGTATCTGCGCCATGATCTTCGCGACTGCGGTGGGTATTCCCGTTGGCGTACTGGCTGCCGTTAAGCGTGGCTCTATTTTCGACCACACCGCCGTTGGCCTGGCACTGACCGGCTACTCCATGCCTATCTTCTGGTGGGGCATGATGCTGATCATGCTGGTCTCGGTGCAATGGAACCTGACGCCGGTTTCCGGTCGCGTCAGCGATATGGTCTTCCTTGACGACACCAACCCGTTAACCGGCTTTATGCTGATTGATACGGCGATCTGGGGCGAAGAGGGTAACTTCATTGATGCGGTTGCGCACATGATCCTGCCTGCAATGGTGCTGGGCACCATCCCTCTGGCGGTGATCGTGCGTATGACCCGTTCTTCCATGCTGGAAGTGCTGGGCGAAGATTATATTCGTACTGCCCGGGCCAAAGGCCTGACCCGTATGCGCGTCATCATCATTCATGCCCTGCGTAACGCCATGCTGCCGGTGGTGACCGTTATCGGTTTGCAGGTAGGTACGCTGCTGGCGGGGGCGATCCTGACCGAAACCATCTTCTCCTGGCCGGGGCTTGGACGCTGGCTGATTGATGCGCTGCAACGCCGTGACTATCCGGTGGTGCAGGGTGGTGTACTGCTGGTCGCGACGATGATTATCCTCGTCAACCTGCTGGTCGATTTGCTGTACGGCGTGGTGAACCCGCGTATTCGTCATAAGAAGTAAGGGGCCATCATGTCACAAGTTACTCAAAATAAAGTGGTTACCGCACCGGTGCCAATGACGCCGATGCAGGAGTTCTGGCACTACTTCAAGCGCAACAAAGGCGCGGTCGTCGGGCTGGTGTATGTTTCCATCATGATCCTGATTGCGGTGTTTGCGAACGTTCTCGCGCCGTATAACCCGGCGGATCAGTTCCGCGATGCGCTGCTGGCACCTCCTGCATGGCAGGATGGCGGAAGCCTGACGCATCTGCTGGGCACCGATGACGTGGGCCGCGATGTGCTGTCGCGCCTGATGTATGGCGCACGCCTGTCGCTGCTGGTTGGCTGCCTCGTTGTCGTTCTGTCGCTGATCATGGGGATCGTACTCGGCCTCGTGGCGGGCTACTTCGGCGGCATCGTTGATAACATCATCATGCGCGTTGTCGACATTATGCTGGCATTGCCAAGCCTGCTGCTGGCACTGGTGCTGGTGGCGATCTTTGGCCCGTCGATTGGTAACGCCGCGCTTGCGCTGACGTTTGTTGCGCTACCGCACTACGTGCGTCTGACTCGTGCGGCGGTGCTGGTGGAAGTTAACCGCGATTACGTTACCGCCTCGCGCGTGGCGGGTGCCGGTGCGATGCGTCAGATGTTTATCAATATCTTCCCAAACTGCCTTGCGCCGCTGATTGTTCAGGCGTCGCTCGGTTTCTCTAACGCCATTCTCGATATGGCCGCTCTTGGCTTCCTTGGCATGGGTGCGCAGCCGCCAACACCGGAGTGGGGCACCATGCTCTCCGACGTGTTGCAGTTCGCACAAAGCGCCTGGTGGGTCGTCACCTTCCCGGGTCTGGCGATTCTGCTGACGGTGCTGGCATTTAACCTGATGGGTGATGGTCTGCGTGATGCACTTGATCCCAAACTGAAGCAGTAAGAGGCACGAGATGGCGTTATTAAATGTAGATAAATTATCCGTGCACTTCGGTGACGTTGGCACTGAGTTTCGCGCCGTGGACCGCATTAGCTACAGCGTAAATCAGGGTGAAGTGGTCGGGATTGTAGGCGAGTCTGGCTCCGGTAAGTCAGTGAGTTCGCTGGCGATTATGGGGCTGATTGACTACCCGGGCCGCGTGATGGCGGAAAATCTGGAGTTTAACGGCCAGGATCTGAAGCGCATTTCCGAAAAACAGCGCCGCCAGCTGGTGGGCGCGGAAGTGGCGATGATCTTCCAGGACCCTATGACCAGCCTGAACCCGTGCTACACCGTCGGTTTCCAGATTATGGAAGCCATTAAGGTGCATCAGGGCGGTAACAAGAAAACCCGTCGCCAGCGTGCTATCGATCTGCTGACGCAGGTGGGTATTCCCGATCCGGCGTCGCGTCTGGAAGTTTACCCGCATCAGCTTTCCGGCGGGATGAGCCAGCGCGTGATGATCGCCATGGCGATTGCCTGTCGACCAAAACTGCTGATTGCGGATGAACCAACAACCGCGCTGGACGTGACCATCCAGGCGCAAATCATCGAGCTGCTGCTGGAATTGCAGCAGAAAGAGAATATGGCGCTGGTGCTGATTACGCATGACCTGGCGCTGGTGGCGGAAGCGGCACACAAAATCATTGTGATGTACGCGGGCCAGGTGGTGGAAACCGGAAGCTCGCACGATATCTTCCGTGCACCGCGTCATCCATATACGCAGGCGTTGCTGCGTGCACTGCCGGAGTTTGCTCAGGACAAAGCGCGTCTGGCATCACTGCCGGGCGTGGTTCCGGGTAAATACGACCGTCCGCAGGGCTGTCTGCTCAATCCGCGCTGTCCGTATGCCACGGATAAGTGCCGCGCAGAAGAGCCAGAGCTGAACCAGCTTGCTGACGGTCGTCAGTCTAAATGCCACTACCCACTCGATGATGCCGGGAGGCCAACACTATGAGTACGCACCAGGCCACCACGCAACAACCGCTGTTGCAGGCTATCGACCTGAAAAAACATTACCCGGTGAAGAAGGGGATCTTTGCCCCTGAGCGCCTGGTGAAAGCACTGGACGGCGTCTCCTTCAGCCTTGAACGCGGTAAAACGCTGGCAGTCGTCGGGGAGTCGGGCTGTGGAAAATCCACGCTGGGCCGTCTGCTGACGATGATTGAAACGCCAACCGGCGGCGAGCTTTACTATCAGGGCCAGGATCTGCTCAAGCACGATCCGCAGGCGCAGAAACTGCGTCGTCAGAAAATCCAGATCGTGTTTCAGAATCCGTACGGCTCTCTGAATCCGCGGAAGAAAGTCGGACAAATTCTGGAAGAGCCGCTGCTGATTAACAGTAATCTGAGCAAAGAGCAGCGTCGTGAAAAAGCGCTGGCGATGATGGCGAAGGTGGGGCTTAAAACCGAGCATTACGATCGCTACCCGCATATGTTCTCTGGCGGTCAGCGTCAGCGTATTGCCATCGCCCGTGGGCTGATGCTTGACCCGGACGTGGTGATTGCCGATGAGCCGGTCTCAGCGCTCGATGTGTCCGTTCGCGCGCAGGTGCTCAACCTGATGATGGATTTACAGCAGGATCTTGGGCTGTCGTACGTTTTCATCTCCCACGATCTGTCCGTGGTCGAGCACATTGCCGATGAGGTGATGGTGATGTATCTGGGACGCTGCGTGGAGAAGGGGACGAAAGATCAGATCTTTACTAACCCGCGTCATCCGTATACGCAGGCGCTGCTGTCTGCGACGCCGCGGCTTAACCCGGATGACCGTCGTGAGCGCATTAAGCTGACCGGCGAGTTGCCAAGCCCGCTTAACCCGCCGCCGGGATGTGCGTTCAACGCCCGCTGCCGTCGGCGCTTCGGCCCGTGTACGCAGTTGCAGCCACAGCTGAAGGATTATAATGGACAGCTGGTGGCCTGCTTCGCAGTCGATCAGGATGAAAACGGCGAAAAGCCGCATGCATAAAGAAAAAACCGGCGATAAGCCGGTTTTTTTACGTCTGAGGTCTACTTCCGTAAACGAATCTGGTCGACGGCGTGTTTCTCACTCTTGGTGAGGATCAGGCTTGCGCGTTCGCGCGTCGGCAGGATGTTCTCTTTGAGGTTGACGTAGTTGATCTCATTCCACAGCCCGGTCGCCACGTTAATAGCCTCTTCTTCAGAGAGCTGGGCGTAGTTGTGGAAGTAGGAATCCGGGTCGGTGAACGCGCCTTCGCGGAACTTCAGGAAGCGGTTGATATACCAGCGTTGCAGCAGATCTTCCGGCGCATCGACATAAATTGAGAAATCGACAAAGTCAGAGACAAACACATGATGCGGGTCGTGAGGGTAATCCATCCCGCTTTGCAGGACGTTTAACCCTTCCAGAATCAGGATGTCGGGCTGCACAACCGTTTTGTCGCCATCCGGGATGCGGTCGTAGATCAGATGCGAGTAGACCGGCGCGGTAACGTGCGGCACGCCTGATTTTAAATCAGAGACAAACTTTACCAGGCGGTGCATATCATAAGAGAGCGGGAAGCCCTTCTTTTTCATCAGGCCGCGTTCTTTTAACACCTCGTTGGGATGCAGGAAGCCGTCGGTGGTGATCAACTCCACGCTGCGGTGTTCCGGCCAGCGGCTCAGCAGCGCCTGTAGTACGCGCGCGGTGGTGCTTTTACCCACTGCCACGCTACCCGCAATACTAATGATATAAGGAATACGTTGACCGTTCGTGCCGAGGAACTGTTCCAGTACGGCCTGACGACGCAAATTGGAGCTGATATAGAAGTTAAGCAAGCGAGAGAGGGGGAGATAGATTTCTGCCACCTCTTCCAGGGAGAGATCTTCGTTTATCCCTTTTAGCCTTGCGATTTCACCTTCCGTCAGTGTCATAGGGACGGAGTCACGCAGGGCTGCCCACTGGCTACGGTTAAACTGAAGATAGGGCGTCATTAACGTTTGCTCTTTTTTGCTCATAAGCATGCTTCTGTGAACCATCACGAAACGGCGGGTGCGGGCTCATCACATAGTTAATTTTGGACAATGGGCAGGAGGTTAACACCAGATGAGAGGAATAATAAGAAAAAATATGGGAAAGCGATGCTTAACCGGGCAGGCATCACCTGGGGCTATAGCGTGCCGAAATCAGGCGTTCATGTTGAATTTTTAATCGCGAGCGGATGAATTTACAGCGGTTAGCCCTGGTTTCGAATAAAATGTGAGCGAAAGAACGTTTTATGCAATTTTTTAGTTGCATGACTGCGCAGGTCTCCATAGAATGCGCGCTACTTGATGCCGACTTAGCTCAGTAGGTAGAGCAACTGACTTGTAATCAGTAGGTCACCAGTTCGATTCCGGTAGTCGGCACCATCAAGTCCGGTGGGGTTCCCGAGCGGCCAAAGGGAGCAGACTGTAAATCTGCCGTCACAGACTTCGAAGGTTCGAATCCTTCCCCCACCACCACTTTCTGGCAGCGTCAACGCCGCCGGAGCTGGTTGGAAAAATTGACCAGCTCGAACAGAAAAGAGAGAAATCTCTTTTTTTGTTGCAGAAAGAACTGGGTAGCCGAGTTTCAGGATGCGGGCATCGTATAATGGCTATTACCTCAGCCTTCCAAGCTGATGATGCGGGTTCGATTCCCGCTGCCCGCTCCAATACGTGCTGATATGGCTCAGTTGGTAGAGCGCACCCTTGGTAAGGGTGAGGTCCCCAGTTCGACTCTGGGTATCAGCACCACTTCACTTCTCCCTCCCTTTCTCTCTGTTTCAATGTAAATGTATTCAACAGTTCAGGCATTTTCGCCTGGTTGATGTGGTGATATCACCGATTTATCCGTGTCTTAGAGGGACAATCGATGTCTAAAGAAAAGTTTGAACGTACAAAACCGCACGTTAACGTCGGTACTATCGGCCACGTTGACCATGGTAAAACAACGCTGACCGCTGCAATCACTACCGTACTGGCTAAAACCTACGGCGGTGCTGCTCGTGCTTTCGACCAGATCGATAACGCACCAGAAGAAAAAGCTCGTGGTATCACCATCAACACCTCTCACGTTGAGTATGACACCCCGACTCGCCACTACGCACACGTAGACTGCCCAGGCCACGCCGACTATGTTAAAAACATGATCACCGGTGCTGCGCAGATGGACGGCGCGATCCTGGTTGTTGCTGCGACTGACGGCCCAATGCCTCAGACCCGTGAGCACATCCTGCTGGGTCGTCAGGTAGGCGTTCCTTACATCATCGTGTTCCTGAACAAATGCGACATGGTTGATGACGAAGAGCTGCTGGAACTGGTAGAGATGGAAGTTCGTGAACTGCTGTCTCAGTACGATTTCCCAGGCGACGACACCCCAATCGTTCGTGGTTCCGCGCTGAAAGCGCTGGAAGGCGACGCAGAGTGGGAAGCGAAAATCATCGAACTGGCTGGCTTCCTGGATTCTTACATCCCAGAACCAGAGCGTGCGATTGACAAGCCATTCCTGCTGCCAATCGAAGACGTATTCTCCATCTCCGGTCGTGGTACCGTTGTTACCGGTCGTGTAGAGCGCGGTATCATCAAAGTGGGTGAAGAAGTTGAAATCGTTGGTATCAAAGAGACTGCGAAGTCTACCTGTACTGGCGT